>NZ_JAVMKF010000079.1:0-6580 GCF_031732815.1 Accumulibacter sp.
TCGTCGAATCGTCGCTCGACATGCAGCGCCTCGGCCGCCTGGCGGTCAATGAGTATATCGACCAGTACGTCCCCTGATCGATCAGTCCAGGTCGTGGGCTTGAACGTCGCTGGCCAGGAATGGAGAAACTTCAGCGCTCTGTCCACATGTTTGTGGCCGGAGTGAAAGCGGTGCGATCCAGCCAGAGCCAGAGCGGAATTCTGCCGGGTTGACGATGATCGCCCGGCTGTGCGGCGGAAATACTTGCAGAAGTGGCACTGCATCTCCTATGCTGAACCAGCAGTTAACTTTTCCCGGCAAGCCGGCTTTTTCGCTGCCGCTGCACGACCTCAGCGGCGAAAGCGGCTCTTGCCACGTTCATGTTCGCCATGACTAACTCGCATAGATGACGATGACTGGGTGGCCGCTGGCCGAAATGGCCTTGCCCGAGCGTCGCCGAGCAACGACCGATCGAGCACGCCGACTGTGCGCCCGAAAACCTCTGGCGGGCTGGAGCAGATCACGATGAACAAGCGCTTGATGTGGATCTTCGGCCTGGCCCTGCTCCTCCTTACCCTGGCGGTTGTCGGCTACTACGCGCGACAACGGCCCGTACCGCCGGCACCTGCAGCTATGGTACGTGACTACGAAAAGTATCCTTACACGCGCAACGACCAGGCGAAGGTGGTCGATTTCGCCACTCAGCCCGGTTCGGGCTACGCCAATGGGGGCCTGCTGCACGACCGTATTCTGCAGAAACAACTCGCCGACGCAGGCTGGACGTTGCGCGAACACGGTTATCTGACCGGCAAGGAAATGCAGCCGTACTGCGACGGACGTCTCGACGTGATGGTGATGGGCGATCTGCCGACGATCACCGCGCTGGCACAGAAGCGAGTCGCGATCATCGCCGTCGCGCGCATCAACACCAATGCCATCGTCGCCAATCGCAAGATCACCCCTGCCCAGTTCAAGGGCTTGCGGATTGGCTATCCGCCGGGAACCAGTGCCCACTTCATGCTCCATCAGGCGCTGCGGGCGGCCGGTCTGTCCATGGCCGACATCGTTCCGGTGCATGTCAACTCGAACGACATGGAACAGGCCTTGCGCGATGGAAAGGTCGATGCGGTGTCTTCCTGGGATCATTTCGCGATGAATATCGTCGAGCGCGTTCCCGGCAGCGAAGTCATCCTGAGTGCCGGTACGTCGACGTATATCCTTGCCGACATCGACTTCGCGACGCAGTACCCTGAGCAGTTGAAAGCCATGCTGGCCTCGGTTTACCGCGGCGCGCACTGGTCGCGCACATCGGAAGAGAATATGCGTACGGCGCTGGCCTGGACCCGCCAGTCGAACATTCGTTTTTCAGGCAAGACGCAAGTCCAGTCGGAAGTGCAATGGATAGGCCTGATGCGCAAAGACACGACGGAGAACCCCTCGTTTCCGCTGCTGCCGCCTGATGTCGCCAACGACAACGGCCGGTTGCAACAATTGTTTGCCTTTGGCCGGGAAGTCGGCCTGATTCCGGCCACCGCTGGCGACTGGCCGACGATCAGCCGCAGGATCCTCCACCAGCCAATGCAGGATGTCGTTCGCGAGCGCGACAGGTGGCAACTGGACCGCGCCGACTATGCGCCGGAGGTTCTTTATCCGCACTGACTTGGGCGCGCGCATGTCGCGGCTGTTTACCGCCAGCTTTCGGCAAAGGATCATTCTTGGTTTCTCTGTCCTGATCCTGCTGTTGATGGGAGTGATGGTCGCGGTCGAGGTGGCCGGCATTCCCGGCAGCGGCAACCCGGGCCGTTTCGGGGCGGCACGGGCCAAGGCGCTGGGCGACCTCGAGCTGATGTCTGGCACCTTGGCCGAACACCTGACCAACTGGCTAAAGGTCCGTCGCGAGCATGTCCGCGGCATTGGCGCCTCACCCTTCCTCGGGCAGGCGATCGTCGCCCGCCCGGCACCGTCGGTCGACGCCCTGAGCAGCGCGCTGGAAAGCTGGCGGCAGAGCTATCCGGACATCTCCGGGCTGGCGTTGCTCGATACGGCGAGTGGATCGCTGCTCGCTGGCGCGGGTGATTTTGCCGGGGCACGCACGGCCAGCGACCTCGCTATTTCGCCGGAACACCTGGCCACGCTGGTCCAGCCGGGCTACGCCGAAACGCTGGCGGCGCACGATCAGGTTGGCAAGAAGCGTGTCCTGCGCATCATCCGGCAGGTTTTCGCAATGCCACGCGCGGACGTGCCGACCGCCTTGCTGGTGGCCGAGATCGCAATCGACGAGCCGTTGCTGCGCCTGATCTCGTCGATTCGCGGGCCGCTTTCGCGCCACTGGACGTGTATCGTGGCCAGCGCGACGCGCGGGGTGGCGGTGCCTTTCGGCGATTTTCGCGATCGCCGCGAAGTGGCAAGTGATCTGCCCGTCGGGCCCGCGACCTGGCGCCCGACGGCGCTTGCCCTGGCGGGTATCGATGCTTCCTACGAGGGTCCGGACTGGCAAGGGCAGGCGGTGTTCGCCTTTCATCGGCAGGTAAAGATCGATCCCAGCGTCGCGCTGGCGATCGTCCTCAGCATCCCGCGTCAGCACGCTCTGGCCTCGGCCTGGAGCGATCTTGCCCGCCAACTGGTCGTCTGGCTTGGCATGCTGATCGCCGGTATGGCTCTTGCTTTCTGGCTTGCGCAGCAGATCGCCAAACCGGTGAAAGGTTTGTCCGAGGCAGCTCGGGAGATCGCCGCGGGCCACCTCGCAGCGCGCGTTACGCTGACGGAAAGCGGCGAATTCGGTCAACTGGCGACGGTGTTCAACGCCATGGCGCAGCGCGTCGAAGGGTGGCAGCGGGATCTGGAACAGCAGGTCGCCGAACGCACGCGGGAGCTCCAGGAAAGCGAACGACAATTGCGTCAGCGCTCGCAGGAACTGGTGAGCAAGAATAGCGAGCTGGAAGAGCACCGCAATCATCTCGAAACGCTGGTCAACGAGCGTACCGCAGCGCTGTCAGTAGCCAAGGAAGCCGCCGAGGCCGCCAATCGCGCCAAGAGCCTCTTCCTGGCCAACATGAGCCATGAGTTGCGTACGCCCTTGAATGCAATCCTCGGCCTGTCCGACATTCTGCGCCGCGATGCGACCACTTCCTTGCCGCACAAGGAAACCCTCGCCATCATTCACAAGAGCGGCGATCACCTGCTGGCGCTGATCAACGATGTGCTCGACATCTCCAAGATCGAAGCGGGACGGATAGTCCTGGACGCACAGGCTTTCGATCTCGGCGCCATGATCATCGATGTCGCCGACATGCTGCGCGTGCGCGCCGCGGACAAGGGTTTGCAACTGCTGGTCGACGGTTCCTCAGAATTTCCGCGCTACATCGTCGGCGACGAAGCCAAGCTGCGCCAGATTCTGGTCAATCTGATGGCCAACGCGATCAAGGCCACCGAGGACGGAGGCGTGACATTGCGTCTGGGTGCCCGGGAATCGACCCGCTTATGCTTTGAGGTCGAGGATACGGGTTGCGGGATCACGCCGGAAGATCAGGGCAAAATCTTCGACGCCTTCGTGCAGGTCGGGGCGCCAGTCAAGCAGCAGGGCACCGGCCTGGGTCTCGCCATCACGCGCCAGTTTGTCGAGATGATGGGCGGTCAGATCTCGCTCAACAGCGTCCCTGGGCGGGGCAGCGTTTTCCGGGTCGAACTGCCGCTGATCGCGGCGCAGCCGGAGGACGTTCCGCAGGCATCCGTGGCGCAGGGCGAAGTGACCGGCCTGGCACCTGGACAGGCGCCGTGCCGGGTGCTGGTGGTCGAGGACCAGGTCGAGAACCGCTTCCTGTTGACCCACTTGCTGGCGAGCGCTGGCTTGAGCGTGCGCTCGGCGCAGAACGGTGTCGAGGCACTCGCCATATTTGCCGACTGGCAACCGCATTTCATCTGGATGGACCGGCGGATGCCGGTGATGGACGGCGTCGAGGCAACCCGTCGTATCCGGTTGCTGCCCGGTGGCGCGCAAGTCAGGATCGCCGCGGTGACCGCCTCGACTTTCAAGGAGGAAGACAGCGAACTTGTCGCCGCCGGCTTCGACGACATCGTGCACAAGCCCTTCCGTTCCGAGCAGATCTTCACCTGCATGGAACGTTTGCAGGGATGGCGTTTTCTGCGCGACGAAACGGTTGACGAGGCCGCCACTGCCACGGGCCAGATGACGGCGGATCTCGCCGCGCTGCCCGACGCACTGCGCCAGGCCCTGGGCGCGGCCTTGCTCGAACTGGACAGCGCGCGCCTTGAAGCCTTGATCGAAACGATGGCGCAGGATAAGCCGGAACTCGCCGCTACCTTCGGCGAGCGCGCGCGCGCTTACGATTACGACGCACTGATGACACTGCTGCAGGCGGCCAACTGCGCTGCCAGTGAAGCGGCTGGCCGCCTGGCGGCGAGTGCATGAGCGTCGGCGTGCGCTGCTCTGCGCGCGGGAGCGGCGAGATCGGCTAAGATGATGGACAGCGCAAGCGGACCTGCGTCCGGTACAGGACGCGGCGCGGGCAATCGTCTCGGAGACTTTTCCACATGCCAGCACAAGCCGTCCCCCGTTTTCAGCCCCTGACCGGCGTCTACGAGCCCTCCGGTATTCAGCAACTCGCCGACGGACGCTTCATCGTCATCGAGGACGAAGAGAAGCACGCGCTCAGCCTGCTTCGCATCGTTGACGGGAAGGTTCACCGCAAGCCGCTGGAAGCACCGTTCTGGCCGTGGAGCAGGGGGGACTTCTGGCACCTCGACGACCTGGAAGGCGTCACCGCCGATCAGGCAGGTTATGTCTATGCCATCACCTCGCATTCGCGCGATGGTGACGGCGAGGAGCAGGAGGCGCGCGAGCGGCTGGTGCGCTTTCGCATCGAGGGCGACGCTGTCGTCGAACCGCGGGTCGTCGACAGCCTCAAGCGCGCGCTGACTGCGGCGCACCCGGCATTGGCCACGGCCGCCGAAATCCGCGAGGTCAAACGCGAAGGCGGTCTGAATATCGAGGCCCTGGAGATGAGCGCCGACCAGCGTCGCTTGCTGATTGGCTTGCGCAGTCCATTGCTCGGCGGCCGTGCAATCGTCGCCAGTCTGGAGAATCCGCGGGCCGTTTTCGACGAGGGCGCCAAGCCGCAGATCGCCAGCACGCTGACGACGCTCGATCTGGCCGGCAACGGGATTCGCGGAATGGCGTATGCGCCTTGCCTCGCAGGCTATCTGTTGATCGGCGGTCCCGTGGCGCGCCAGGAGGTGGACTTTTCCTTGTGGTTCTGGAGCGGCGCGCCGCAAGATCGCCCGCGCCGTGTCCATGTCGCCGGTCTGCCCGGTCTGGAGCATGCGGAAGGCGTGACGCAGGCGCTGTTCGACGGACAAGCACGCATCGTCGTGGTCAGCGACGACGGCAATCGTGCGGCTGGGCACTACGCGCGCTATCTGGTATTACGCCCGCAAGAACTGCTCATCGGTCCTTGAGCGGGAGACGCCAGGCACCGGCAACGGAGCTTCACACGCCGCGAACGCGCGTTGACCGCGCAGGGGCACGGTGGTTGCGCGCCGCGCCGGTCGCCGTAGCAGGCGCCGCGCGGGCGCGCTTTCCGGTTAGTGCACGAGCTTGCGACGTCGGCCGAGCAGGAGCGCGAGCAGCGCGCTGGTGATGATGGGCAGCGTTGCGGGTTCGGGAACTGCGTTCCGGATGCCCACCTCGACCGTCAGGCTGCCACTGTTGTTGAACCAGCCGTAGCCGTCCATCGTACCCAGATACAGTCGGGTGGCACCGGTCGGCACGAAAAACGACTGTACCGTGGTGCCGTCGTTGCGCCGTCCGTCACCGATCAGGAACGGCTGCTTGAGGAGCGGCGACAGCGAGGCGAAATCGCGTGCGGCGTCGGTGCTGAAATCGAGGTAGGTCGACGGCGCAGGCGTCAGGTTGGGCTGCGTACCGTCGAGGAAGACGCCGATCAATGCATCGATCCGCACGATGATGTTGCCGATGCCATTCTCGGCGCCGCTGTTGTGACTGGTTGGCGTCTCGTTCGCGTCGCCCTCGGCGCCGGCGTAGCCGCAGCTGCCGGCGGGGCAATGATCGGTTGTTCCGGACGCCGAAAACACGAGCCGATCCCCGGCGGCAAAAGAGATCCCGCTGACCAGCACGGGCGATTGCCCGGGAGCGGAATCCTGCAGGGAGGCGGTCGAGCCGTTCGGCATTCCAGCGAGCCAGATGTCGGCGGTTCCCGGAACGGTGATCGTCGTCGCCGTTGCCGAAGCGGCCAGTCCGAAGGCAAAGGCCGCAGCCAGGCATTTCTTGAGCATACCGAGTTCTCCAAGTCGAGTCACCGAAGGCCCGCGGCACCGATCGACCGGCGTTTCCGCAGCAGACGTCTTTGACGCGAACGCACATTCCGTGCCAGAGAATAAAGCGCTACTTATAGCAACTCGTTGCCGCCGACTGGGCGCAGGCGTGCGCCAGCATCTGTAAAGAATTCCGACACTTGGGCAGCGCCCAGCGAGTGGCTTCAGTCTACGGAAGTTGCTTGCCTTCGTGTTCTCCGGCCAGCGCCAGCACGCGGCGCTGCCAGCCCGATCGACTGGCGGCGTGGAC
>NZ_JAVMKF010000080.1:0-6553 GCF_031732815.1 Accumulibacter sp.
CGCTCGGCGCTGGCAAGCTGTCGGTCGGCCCGCCTTATTTCGACGCCGTCTTCGTTCCGCTGATGCTGCCCGCCGTCTTCCTGATCGGCGTTGCCCCTTTCGCACGCTGGAAGCAGGCGAGTCTGGGCGAACTGGCGCGCACGCTGCGCTGGGCTTTCCTGGCCGCTGCCGTCGTCGGCCTCGCGGCGCCTTTCCTCTACGGCGAGTGGAAGCCGCTCGTCGCCTTGAGTCTGCTGCTCGCGGCGTGGATCGTCTGCAGCGCTGCCTTGAACTTCTTCGAGCGTGTGCAGGCGACGCGCGCCGGCTTGTCGTTTGTCCGGGCCATTGGCCGCCAGCCGCGCAGTTTCTTCGCCATGCATCTGGCGCACGCCGGTGTCGCCGTGTTCATCGTCGGCGTTGCCATGGTCGGCGGCTACCAGGACGAAAAAGACGTCAAGATGGACATCGGCGATACCGTTTCGGTCGGCGGCTACGTTTTTCGCTTCAACGGTGTGCGCCAGGAACAGGGACCAAACTACCGGGCGCTGGTCGGCGACGTCGACTTGTTGCGCGACGGCCGGCTGTTGCGCAAGATGGCGCCGGAAAAGCGCTTCTATCTCGCTTCCGCGATGCCGATGACCGAAGCGGCGATCGATACCGGCGTCCTGCGCGACGTCTACGTTTCGCTCGGCGAGCCGATCGACAAGGCGAATCCGGCCGCCGCCTGGGCCGTACGCGTCTATTACAAACCCTTCGTCGACTGGATTTGGGGCGGGTGCGTCCTGATGGCGCTCGGCGGGGTGCTTGCCCTGAGTGACCGCCGCTACCGTATCCAGGCGCGTACGCGCCTCGTGGCCGGCGGTTTGCCGGCGGCGAACGCATAGGAAGAAAGCGGATGAACCGATTTCTCTGGCCGCTGATCGGCTTTCTCGTGCTCGTCGCGCTGCTTGCCGTCGGGCTCAACCTGAACCCACGCGAAGTGCCCTCGCCGCTGGTCGGCAAACCGGCGCCCGCCTTCTCGCTGGCGCGCCTGGACGCGCCCGAGCAATCGTTTTCGCCGCAGGAGATGCGCGGCCGGGTCTGGCTGCTCAACGTCTGGGCGTCGTGGTGCGTGTCCTGCCGACAGGAGCACCCGGTGCTGGTCGACCTGGCGCGGCGCGCGACGGTGCCGCTGGTCGGCCTGAACTACAAGGAAGTGCGCGGCGACGGCGGAATCGACAGCGACAAACTCACGCCGGCCGAGGAGAAGAAAATGGTCATCGCGCGCGCCGCAGGCTGGCTGGCCAAGCACGGCGATCCCTACTCGCTGTCAGTGCTCGACATCGACGGGCGCGTCGGAATCGACTACGGCGTCTATGGCGTTCCCGAAACCTACGTCATCGACAAGGCCGGAATCATTCGCCTGAAACACATCGGCCCCTTGTCGCGCGAGCTCCTTGCCAGCCGCATCGAGCCGCTGCTCGCGGAACTTGCCCGATGAACCGCGTGCTCGTGTTCTTCCTGCTGATCCTCGCGCTGCTCGGCGGCGGGCGCCTTTCCGCTGGCGAAGCAGCGCCGCGCGCGGCCGACGAAGCGACCGAAAAGCGCCTGGCGGCGATCGCCAGCGAACTCCGCTGCCTGGTCTGCCAGAACGAATCGCTTGCCGGATCGAACGCCGAACTGGCCGGCGACTTGCGGCGGGAAATTCGCGCGCTCATCAAGGACGGCAAGAGCGACAGTGAAATCATGGCTTTCATGGTCGAGCGCTACGGCGATTTTGTGCGCTACCGGCCGCCGCTGAAGGCAACGACGCTGCTCCTCTGGTTCGGTCCGGCGCTGCTCTGCGCGATTGGCCTGGCGGCGCTGCTGCGTTATCTGCGACGACGCAGCCGGGCGATCGAAGACCGTCCGCTGAGCGCCGAAGAGCAGCGCCGCGTCGAGGCGCTGCTCGGTACGACCGATTCCAGCGAGGGCAAATCATGACCGCTTTCGTGATCTGCGCCGGACTCCTGGTCGTCGCCGTCGTCGCCATCGTCCTTCGGCCGCTCTGGCGCGCGCCGCGCGCGGCGCCACCGGCGGGCGCGCGCAGCGCCGCCAACCTGGCGATCTTCCGTGATCAACTGGCCGAACTCGAACGCGAGCGCAGCGCCGGAACGTTGAGCGAGGCCGATTTCGCGCAGGCGAAAACGGAACTGCAGCGCCGCCTGCTCGACGAAGTCGATCCGGCGCAAGCGCTAGCCGATACGGGCGGACCAGCGCCGGGCGTGGCTTCGGCGCCGGCGGGCAGCGAGCGCAAGACGGCGCTCGCCCTGCTGCTCGTACTGCCGCTCGCCGCCGCCGCCGGTTATGCCGTGCTCGGCAATCCGCGCGCGCTCGATCCGCTGGCGCGGCAGGCGAATCCGGCGCCCGAGCAGGTCGCCGAGATGGTGAACAATCTGGCGAGAAAGCTGCAGAAGAACCCGGACGACGCGCGCGGGTGGTTGATGCTGGCGCGCTCGTACAAGGTGCTCGAACGCTACACCGAGGCGGCCGAGGCTTATGGGCGGGCGGCTGTCCTGGTCGATGCCGACGCCAACCTGCTCGCCGACTACGCCGAAGTGCTCAGCGCAGCCAGTGGCGGCAGCCTGCGCGGCAAGCCGAGCGAACTGCTCGAACGCGCGCTGAAGCTTGACCCGGATGCCCCGCAGGCGCTGCTCATGGCCGGCGCAGCGGCACGCGAGCGGCATGACTTCGCCGCTGCCGCCAGCTACTGGACGCGCCTGCAGGCGCAGGTTGAAGCCGATTCAGCGGACGGCCAGGCACTCGCCGGCGCCATCGCGCAAGTGCGCGAACTGGCACAGGCCGCCGGCGGTTCTGCCGCGCGCTCGGCGATCGACCGCAGCAAGGCGATTAGCGGAGAAGTGACGCTGAGCGGAAAACTCGCTGGCAAGGCCGCTCCGCAGGACGTGCTCTTCGTCTTCGCGCGCCCCGAAGACGGTTCGCGCATGCCGCTCGCGGCAACCCGCGCGACCGTCGCCGATCTGCCGTTGCGCTTCAGCTTCGACGATTCGATGGCCCTCGCCGGCGGGCGCAAACTGTCTGATTTCAAGGCGGTGCACGTCGAAGCGCGGATCGTCAAGGCGGGTCAGGCGCAGGCGTCTCCCGGCGACCTGTTCGGCGCCCTGTCCGGCGTCAGACCGGGCAGCCGCGACCTGCGCCTGCTGATCGACCAGGTACAGCCCTGAGCGCTGGCGGCCACCGGCTAGAAAAGCAGACGGTGGGCGAAAAACGCCGCCAGACCGATGGCGATCGTCGCCAGCAGATTGCGCGTGAGCACGCCGGCGGCGAGCGTCAATAGCGCGGCAAGCAGGTAAGGGTTGGCCAGCGACACGAACCACTCGCCTTTCGGCAGCAGAACCGCGGGCAGCGTAATCGCCGTCAGCACCGCCGGCGGGATGAACTTCAGCGACTCCATGATCCACGGCGCCAGTCGAATCCGCTCGGCCAACGCGAAGAGCAGATAGCGAATGCCGAAGGTGACGGCGGCCATGCCGGCGATCAACCAGACTTCGTCGCTCCCCGTCATCGCTCGCCTGCCGGATGGCTGGCACGCAGCCGCTGCGCGCTCAGGCCGGCAACGATCCCGGCCAGCGCGGAGAGCACGATGCCCAGCTTGTAGGGAATCGCCAGCGTCAGCAACGAGGCCGCGCCGGCGACCAGCACGCAGACGGCGATGGGCATCGTCTTGACGAACGGAATGATCATGCCGATGAAAGTGACCGGCATCGCCACGTCGAGCCCCCAGCTCTGCGCATCGGGAATGCGCTGGCCGAGCAGCAGGCCGAGAAAACACCAGAACTGCCAATTGACATACATGGCGATCGACGACCCAAGCTGGTACCAGTGCTTGTCGGGCGAAGCGTCGTCCTTCTGGAAGCGGTGCACGGTTACGGCAAAAGTCTCGTCGGTCAGCCAGAAAGCGAGCGGAACCCGCCAGCGCTGCGGCAGGTGCTGGAGGTGCGGCAACAGCGTTGCGCTGTACAGCATGTGGCGCAGGTTCACGATCAGCGTCGTCAGCACGATGATCGCCACCGGCGTCTGCGCCGCAATCAGGCCAATCGCAATGAATTGCGAAGACCCGGCAAAGACCAGCGCCGACATCGCCACGGCAGCGGCGAAGGAGAGCCCCGAGGTCGCGGCAAGCGCGCCGTAGATCATCCCGAACGGCAGCGCGCCGAGCAGCAACGGCAGCGTATCGCGCACTCCGGCGAGGAGTTCCTGCCGGCGGAGATGTTCAGGCTGATTCATGAAGTTGGCAGCGGTGCGCAGCCGGTCGCAGTCGGCCAATCGGTCAGTCGGCCAGCCGCCGGGCTGACCAAGCGTCGTAGCAAGCCGACGACCGGCAGGTCAGCGCGGGGAAAGCGGGCTGGAGCGACAGGTCCAGGCGCGGCACCAGGGGCGAAAAGTCGCGGATTCTATCAGCAAAGCGCCGCCTGCCGCGGGCGGCCCCGCCGCTTGCCTCACCAGCGACGTCTGCGCAATGCCGTCGCACTGGCTCAAATTGATCTGATACCCGAACAATGTGCGCCAGCCGCCAGGGTATTTTCACCTTGGCGAGTTTGTCGATGAAGAGAGAGAAGCGAAGCTACGCGCCGGCGCTGCGCAGTGAGAACGGCGACGGGCCATCAGCCACAAGGGCTTCGGCGAGACACGGTCACTCCGTCGCCTTCGTCTTACCCAGACCGTAGACCGTATGCGAGTCTTCCCAGGCGTCGTCGAATGCCGAAAACAGCAGGCGTTCTCGGTATTGAAGGCCACTTGAGGTAACCGTTCACACCCCACCGCCTTGTTGCCTCCTGCTCCTTGGCAAGGTGTTGATTCGTCGAGCACGACGGTGCTGGTGGCCAGGGGGACGTGAACGGTTACGTGCCGTCAGCGCGTCAATTCGCAAGTCGAGGATTTGCTTGCCGGTGCAGACGCGGGTATGGCCGATATGCATGGTTTAGGTTCTGGGTAAAGAAACAAAGCCAAAATGCCGGATGCGTTCAACATAGCGTCCGTAGAACCATACCAGTGCTTCTGTCGCGTCCTGGGTCTCGTAGAGTCGGGTCATGACCTGGTTGTATGCCAAGAGTTCCTTGGCGGTAATCATCATCGGCGGATAGCCGGCGCCCATGAGGATGCCGTTACAGAGAAACCGCGATGTGCGTCTATTGCCGTCGTAGAAGAACTGGATCAGGCTTCCCCAGAGAAAGACCAGGAAGGCGCGATGAATGGCATCGGAAATCATAGCCAGCGCCTGGCGGCCCTTTTCGAATAGCGCATCGAGCTGTTCTGCCGGAGGCACCTGATACTCCGTTCCCTGGATAAAAACAGGCCCATTGCGGAATACCCCCCACTCCAGGGCTTCGTTCTTGGCAACAATGCCTTGAATCGATTTTGCGGTGTCGGCGGTGAGCTCAAAGGCATTGTCTTTCACCAGACCCACTACAAAAGGAGAGGGCATGATTGAGTCGCAACACCTGTTCTGCATCGGACAGGCGGTGCCCGCCGACCGTGATCCCATCGAGAAGCGTTTGGATTTCTGGAAAGGTGAGCGGATTGCCTTCGAGGGCGGCGGTGTTATAGACGAAGTCGACACGTCCGCGTTCGGCCACGAACAATGCCCGCCTTTTGTCTGGGGCGATGTCCGCTGCCTCCCGCGCTGCTCGTACGGGCGCAGGGTCATACCCGAACAAGAGCGCCGGCTTCAAGTCAAGCGCGCTGACCACGGTCACGGGTGTGCCAGGTGATGATGCGGGTAGCGGGTATGGGGAGGTTTCGTCTTGGGTTTCCGGTGTGTTCATGGCGCAACTGTATGGAGAAGGGACGTTTGGGGTAGTTCGATTGTGCCATGGGCTGTGCAAGACTTTGTCTCCTCGTTCGTCAGCTTTCACATGCCATGAACAGGGTTTGACTTCAGGGCCAATAAAAACAATCTTTTGGCGCGCCGCGGCGAACTTCGTGCAGGGCCACGCCGGGGCTGGAACTCGATTGCAAGGTTGGGGCAGGGGAATACCGTGGCGCCATGTCCGTAGAGGTATCAAGCAGACGCGGCGACGGTAGCGTGTGGCGACCTTGCCGCCTCGGCATTGGCAAAGCTTGATGCAGAGGTGATCGGCAAAGCTCTCGATGTTCCCGGCCAGGAAGCCGCAAACTTCGGAGACACGCGGGCCGGGGGCCTGGCGGGTCATCAGCGGCGTTGTCCCGCGCAGCGCTCTCGCTGAATCGATCAGGCGGGCCATTTCGCCTCTTGCGACGGTCTGCGGCTACCGGTTGGGTACTCGAGTGCGCGCAAGCGGAACATTTTCGCTTGCCTGCCGAGTCCCCACAGGCGTTGGTCGAGAACACCGGCGACGACAACTCGGCAGCTCGCCGCTCGGCGTTGCGCAAGCCGTTACCGGTGGCACGCGAAGGGCGCAGCAAGGCGCAGCAAGGTGCTTGCCTGCGGGGCGCCCTTTGTCCGGCCAACAGGCTAGCCAGTGGCGAAGCGGCTTTGCCTGGCCGACGGCCAGAACGCGCCGGACATCGGCTCACTGCGCCGGGTCGCGGGCGCTGCCCGGCGCGCGTAACCATC
>NZ_JAVMKF010000081.1:0-4482 GCF_031732815.1 Accumulibacter sp.
TGACCGGTGAGGAAAACCATCTCGCCGGCGGTGATCTCGAAACTGACGTCCCTGAGCGCTTCGCGGCCTTCCGGATAGCGCTTGGTGACGGCGTCAGCGGTGATCACTCGAACAGCGCGTCGACGAAATCGCGCGCGGAGAAGGGGCGCAGATCGTCGATTCCTTCGCCCACACCGATGAAGCGGACGGGCTTCGGACATTGCCGCGAAATCGCCGCCAGTACGCCGCCTTTGGCTGATCCGTCCAGCTTGGTCAACACCAGTCCGGTCACCTGGATGGCCTTGTCGAAGGCCATGACCTGTTGCACCGCGTTCTGGCCAAAGGTGGCATCGAGCACCAGCAGCGTTTCGTGCGGTGCGCTCGGATCGGCCTTCTGAATCACCCGGCGCACCTTGGCAATCTCGTCCATCAGATGCAGTTGCGTCGGCAGCCGCCCCGCGGTGTCGGCAAGAACGATGTCGATGCCGCGTGCACGTGCGGCGGCCATCGCGTCGAAAATGACGGCTGCGGGGTCGCCCGATTGTTGCGCAATCACCGTCACATTGTTGCGCTCGCCCCAGGTCTGCAACTGCTCGCGCGCTGCGGCACGGAAGGTATCGCCGGCGGCGAGCAGGACGGACAGGCCCTGTGCCTGATAGTGTTTGGCCAGCTTGCCAATCGACGTCGTCTTGCCGGCACCGTTGACCCCGGCCAGCATGATGATGAAGGGGCGATGCTGACCGACATCGAGCGCCTCTTCGAGCGGGCGCAGCAGGTCGTACAGCGCCTCGGCCAGCGCGCGTTGAATCGCCTCCGGCGTGTCCAGCTTGTCGCGCTTGGCGCGCATCCTGAGCTGATAGAGGAGATGCTGCGTCGCATCCAGGCCGACATCGCTGGTCAGCAGCAGCGCTTCCAGGTCTTCCAGCAGTTCGTCATCAACCTTGCCGCGCGCAAACAGGGTCTTCAGCTTGCCGCCCAGTTGCGCGCGCGTGCGCGCCAAACCAGCTTTCAGGCGCTGACGCCAGGACGCCGTCGGCGCGTTTGCCGCATCGCCGGCGTCGGTCGCGCGCGTCGGGTCGGAATCGGGAGACTTCTTGAGGAAACCAAACATGGCGCTTCCGTGTCTGAGCAACGCTCGCCGGCGTCGGCAATGGTCAGCAATGGTAAGATGCCGGCAGCCTGCACCGGCACTTGCAAATTCTAACAGAAGCCATCGATGACCATGCGCTACGCGAGAATGATCCCCCTGCTGCTGATCCTTGCCTTGTCCGGACCAGCCGTGGCGGAAACCTACGAACACCGGCTGGCAAACGGCCTGCGCGTCATCGTCAAGGAGGACAGGCGGGCGCCGACTGCGGTGCATATGGTCTGGTACCGGGTGGGCAGCATGGATGAGACGAACGGGTCGACGGGCGTCGCGCACGTGCTTGAACACATGATGTTCAAGGGAACGCCAAGCGTTGGCCCGGGCGAGTTCAACCGTCGCGTCGCGGCGGCTGGCGGGCGCGATAACGCGTTTACCAGTCGTGACTACACGGCGTATTTTCAGCAGGTGCCGAAGGAGCGATTACCCGAGATGATGCAACTGGAAGCCGATCGCATGCGGCATCTGACCCTGGACGAAAGAGAATTCAGCCAGGAAATCAGGGTCGTCATGGAAGAGCGCCGGCTGCGCACCGAGGACCAGCCGCAAGCGCTGCTCTTCGAACGCCTGAGCGCCATGGCCTTTCAGTCGCATCCCTATCGCGCGCCGATCATCGGCTGGATGAGCGATCTGGAAAGCATGACGGTGGCCGATGCGCGCCACTGGTATGAGCGCTGGTACGCGCCCAACAACGCCTATGTCATTGTCGTCGGTGATGTCGAGCACCAGGCGGTCTTCAGGCTCGCCGAGCAGCACTACGGACAACTGCCGGCGCGGGAATCGGGTTCGACGAAGCCGCAGGTCGAACCGGCACAGGCTGGTCTGCGCCGGCTGGTCGTGAAAGCACCGGCCGAGTTGCCGATCGTCATGATGGCCTACAAGGTTCCGGTGATCCGTGACCTCGAGCGGGACATCGATCCGTATGCGCTGGAAATGCTTTCGGCGGTTCTTGCCGGGCACGACGCTGCGCGTCTGTCGAGGAACCTCGTTCGTCAGCAGCGTCTGGCGGTAGACGCTGCGGCAAGCTACGATTCGACTTCACGCGGGCCGGGCCTCTTCTACCTGTACGGCTCGCCGAGCGAGGGCAAGACACGCGCCGAGTTCGAGGCTGGAATGCGCGCCGAACTGGCGCGCGTGCAGAACGATGGCGTTGCGGCCGACGAACTGGCGCGCGCCAAGGCACAACTGATCGCCGCGCAGATCTACAAGCTCGATTCAATGTTCGCCCAGGCGATGGAGATCGGGCAGCTCGAATCGGTTGGCATCGCGCACGCCCAGCACCGCCGAATGATCGACAAGTTGCAGGCGGTGACCGCCGAGCAGGTGCAGGGTGTGGCCAGGAAATATTTTGTCGACGACGTGTTGACCGTCGGCGAGCTCGAGCCGCAACCGCTGCCCCGTTCACCGCGTCCGCGCTCGCCGTTTGTTGGCCGACATTGAGGATAGCCTGATGACTCCACTGCGGTGCTTGATGGGCTTCGTAATGCTGCTTGCCGTCCAGTTGGCCGACGCAGGTCCGAAGATCGAACGCTGGCAGACGCCATCAGGCGCGCGTGTATTGTTTGTCGAGAGTCACTCGCTGCCGATTCTCGACGTGCAGGTCGATTTCGCCGCCGGCACGGCGCGCGAAGCTGAAGGCAAGGCGGGGAGCGCTGCCTTGACGCATGCGCTGCTCGACCTCGGTGTACCGGGAATGGACGAAACGCAGATTGCCAGCCGCCTGGCTGACCTCGGCGCAAAGCTGTCGGGTGGTGTCGACATGGATCGTGCATCGGTCGCTCTGCGCACGCTGTCGATGGTCGACAAGCGTGGGCCGGCGCTCGATCTTCTGCGTCAGATCCTCGCTCAACCGCTGTTTCCCAACGACGCCTTCGAGCGGGAACGCGCACGCACGGTGGCTGCCTTGAAGGAAGCGCTGACGCGGCCCGATGCCATTGCCAGCAAGGCTTTCTGGGCGGCGATGTACGGTGCTCACCCGTATGCCCGGCAAGCGACGCCGGAGTCGGTGAGCGCGCTCGAACGCTCCGACCTGATCGACTTCCACGCCCGAAACTACTGCGCACAGCGCGCAACGATCGCCATCGTCGGTGATCTGTCGCGCGCCGAGGCCGAGGTGCTGGCTGCCGATCTGAGTCTTGCCATGCCCGCCGGCAAGCCGGCCGAAGCGCTGGCCGAGCCGGTCCTGCCGAGCGGCGGCGAGCGCCGTATTGCTCATCCAGCAGCACAGGCGCACTTGCTGCTCGGCTTGCCGACGATACGACGTGGCGATCCGGAGTTCTTTCCGTTGCTCGTCGGCAATTATTCCCTCGGTGGTGGCGGTTTCGTCTCGCGCCTGATGAAGGAAGTCCGCGACAAGCGCGGTCTGGCCTACAGCGTCCAAAGCTACTTTCATCCGCTGGGCCAGTTGGGGCCGTTCCAGATCGGTATGCAGACCAAGAAGGAGCAGGCGGACGAGGCGCTGCGAGTCACCCGCGAAGTTCTCGCCACTTTTCTCGGTCAAGGGCCAAGCGAGGCCGAACTGCTCGCCGCGAAGCAGAATCTGATCGGCAGCTTTCCGCTACGTCTCGACAGCAATCGCAAGATTCTGGAGAATGTCGCGCTGATCGGCTTTTACGATCTGCCCCTGGATTACCTCGACCGGTATCAGGAGAATATCGAGCGGGTTACGGTGGAGCGCGTCAGGGCGGCTTTTTCGCGCGTGCTGCGGCCGGGGCAGATGGTAACGGTAGTCGTCGGGGGAGAATAGCCTTCTGAATGCGCTGCGCATCATCGGCGGCGATTGGCGCCGGCGTGTCCTGCGTTTTCCGGACTTGCCGGGGGTCCGGCCGACGCCGAATCGGGTGCGCGAAACCTTGTTCAACTGGCTTGGTCAGGATCTCAGCGGAACCTGTTGCCTGGATCTATTCGCGGGCAGCGGTGCTCTCGGTTTCGAAGCCGCTTCGCGTGGAGCGGCGAAGGTGGTGCTGGTTGACGCTTCGCCGAAGGTCGTTGCCGCTCTGGTGGCCAACGCCCGGATGTTGGGCGCGGAAGCGCGGGTGGAGGTGCTGCGTTCGGATGCGGTAAGATTTGCGCTGCATAGCCGCCAGCGTTTCGACATCGTTTTCCTCGATCCGCCCTTCCACGCCGAGTGGCTGGCACGGCTGGCGCCGCTGGTAGAGCGTCTGTTGGCGCCAGATGGGGTACTTTATGTTGAAGCGGAGCAGGTGGCCGGGGCTTGCGGCGCGTGGCGTACGGTGCGTAGCGGGCAAGCAGGGCAGGTTTGTTATCATCTGATGCGGCGAGGCGAAACCGATGGCACTTAACGGACGGGTGGCAATCTACGCCGGCACCTTCGATCCGATCACGCGGGGTCATGAAGA
>NZ_JAVMKF010000081.1:4582-6500 GCF_031732815.1 Accumulibacter sp.
GTGGAAACGGTATTCCTCACGCCGGGCGAACAGTACATGTTCATTTCGGCGACGATGGTGCGCGAGATCGCCGTTCTCGGCGGCGATGTCAGCAAGTTCGTCCAGCCGGCGATTCGTGAACGCCTGGCTAAACGAGTACGAGAAATTTCAACGATCTGAAGGAACAGCAAGCATGGCTTTGATAATTACCGACGAATGCATCAACTGCGACGTGTGTGAACCGGAATGCCCGAACGAAGCGATTTCCCAAGGGGCCGAGATCTACGAGATTGACCCGAAGAAGTGCACCGAATGCGTCGGACACTACGATACGCCGCAGTGCGTCGAAGTCTGCCCGGTGGACTGTATTCCGAAGGACCCGGCACACGAGGAAAGCGAGGATGCTTTGTGGGTGAAGTACGAGAAGCTGACCGGCAACAAGCGTAGCTGAGCGATGTCGGCGGCCGGTGTCGATCACACCGGCGGCCAGTTCAAATGACCGATAGCCGCGCGATTCCTCGCGGCGGCTTGGCGTACCGGAGGAGGGTGCCGCGCGCCGCCCCCGTCCAGGGCCGCTACTCTGCCCTCGTCGCTATTCGAGCGCAGCGAGTTTGACCTGTTTAGCCATGTCCAGTTGCGCGCGCAGCGCCAGACGCGCTCCCTTGAAACGGCTCAACTGCGCGCGGTCAAGCGGAATCGAATTGGGCAAGGCGACGGCCAGCGGGTCGACCTGCTCGTCGTTGATGCGAAATTCGTAGTGCAGATGCGGGCCCGTGGCCAAGCCGGTTTGCCCGACGTAGCCAATGGTTTCTCCCTGCCGCACCTGGGTCCCCTTGCGCAAACCTGTCGCAAAATCGTCCAGATGACCGTATGCGGTTGAGTAGGTGCCCTGGTGCTTGAGCACGATCAGGTTGCCGTAGCCGTTCTGGAACTCCGCCGTGTCGACCACGCCATCGGCCACGGCGAGGACGGGCGTGCCGATGGGCGCGGCGTAATCGACGCCTTTGTGTGCGCGCAGTGTCTGCAGGATCGGGTGGAAGCGGGCGTCGGAAAAGCCCGAGGTCACGCGCGAGAACTCTATCGGCGCGAGCAGGAAGGGCTTGCGAACGCTCTTGCCGTCAGCTGTGTAATAGGCACCATCGCCCTTTGCCGGCTGGAACCAGTAGGCCTGCAAGAGCTTCTGCCGGCTTGTCACCTCGGCAGCCAGGATGCGACCGCTGCGCACGACCTGCCCTTGATGGGAAAACACCTCGTAGACGAGAGTGAAGCGATCACCCTTGCGCAGATCGCGATGGAAGTCGATCTCGCTGCCGAAAATCCCGACCAACTGGCCAGCGATGGCATCCGGCAGATCGGCCGCATCGGTCGCTTCGAACCACGAACTGCGGATCTCGCCCGACCCGATGATGAGGCGTGTTTCCAGCGCGATCGGCTGCTCGTGTGTAACAAAGCCGTTGCTGCGACGCTCGACGACCAGCATCGCATCCTTGTCGAGCAACGGAAGCTGCAGCGAGTGCAGATCGCCGTTCTCGCCCGCCCGTGCGGTGACGACATTACCCGGGCGCAGGAGCTGGATGATCTTCTGCGCTGCCTGATCCTGACGAAGGTGATCAAGCGCAGCCCGCTCGGTCACGCCAAGACGATTCATCAGGCTGGCCAGCGTATCGCTGCGCTGTATGTACTCTTCGCGCAGAAAGGCCTGATTGCCTGCATCAAGCTTGATCGCGGTCGCCAGGGGTATCTGCTCGACGACCGTGCGCTGGTCGATTTGCGCCGGGTCGGCTGCCGGCACGATGGCAAAGGCCGCCACCATCCCCAGCAGGGAGAACCCGCCGGCCGCGGCGGTAAGCCATCGACGGCGGCGCTGCTGGTCGATCGCCGCGGGGGAATGCGCTAGAATCCGCTTTTCTTCGATATTCATGGGCTGCTCGCAGCAAAG
>NZ_JAVMKF010000082.1:0-6458 GCF_031732815.1 Accumulibacter sp.
CGGTAGTCGGCAAAGGCGTAGATGGCCCACTGGCCCGACGGCGAGAAGTTGAACTCGGTGTAGGCGGTTTGCCCGGCGAGGCTGACGAAGGCTTCGAAACAGGTGTGCTCCCAAAGGCCGTCGGTGCGGCCCGCCGGATCGGGCGTGGGGATGAGCAGGCGGACGATGTCGCCGCGCAGGCAATAGTGGAAGCTGAGCGCGCCGTCGGCATCGCGTGCGGCGCCGGTCTCGATCGTCCGCACGACCGGTGCCGGCGTTGCCGGATGGCAGAGCAGCGTCAACGGCAAGTCGCCGGGAAGCATCAGAGGAACTCTTTCCTGGTTCTGGTCGTTGGCGCGCGATCGCCGCAGTGTGCTTGCCGTCGATCGATCTGGTGGGGCGTCAGAGACTCGAACTCTGGACCTACGGATTAAGAGTCCGCTGCTCTACCAACTGAGCTAACGCCCCGACCTTGCGTCCTGCGCCGCAGCGGAGGCCCTTTCCCGGACCAGACGCCTGGTGGGTCGGGTGGGACTCGAACCCACGACCAATGGATTAAAAGTCCACTGCTCTACCGACTGAGCTACCAACCCCCAAGAGCCGAGGATCTTAGTCAGCCGGGCGATGCCTGTCAACGCAAAGCTTTGTTCCGGAGCTGTCTGAAGACGGTGGCAGCGCGGCGCAGTTGACATCTGCACGCTTCATTTGTAGCGTCCTGCTCCGCGGCCGCTAGCGGCGCGTCCTGACGAGAAAAAAGACCCCAATGAGCTTCGCCACCATAAACTATGCTGTCGACGCGGGCATTGCCCGGATCACGCTGAACCGGCCGGATCGTCTGAACAGCTTCAACGAGGTGATGCACGAGGAGATTCGGCGGGCGCTGAGCTTGCTCGAAGTCGATGCCAGCGCGCGTGTTCTGGTTGTCGACGGTGCCGGGCGCGCTTTCTGCGCCGGCCAGGATCTGAGCGACCCCGCCGTGGCCATCGGCGATCAGCCGCCCGCGATCGGCGATGTCATCGAGCGCAACTACAAGCCGCTCGTTCTTCGTCTGCACAAGCTGCCGATGCCGACATTGTGCGCTGTGCACGGAGTTGCCGCCGGCGCCGGCGTCAGTCTGGCGCTCGCCTGCGACATCGTCGTCGCCGCACGGTCGGCCAGTTTTCTGCAGGCATTCAGCCGAATCGGCCTGATTCCCGATACCGGCGGCACTTGGTTTCTCCCGCAGCGCGTCGGCATGGCGCGTGCCCTGGGCTTGGCCCTGCTGGCCGAGCGCCTGTCGGCCGAGCAGGCAGCGGACTGGGGTTTGATCTGGGCTTGCGTCGACGATCTTGACCTGCTGCCCACGGTCGATCGCCTGGCCGGGCAACTGGCGGCGTCGGCGACGCGGGCGCTCGTGCGCACCCGCGAGGCTATGCGTGCTGGCATGAGCAACTCGCTCGAGCGCCAGCTCGATGTGGAGCGTGACATCATGCAGGAGCTGGGACGTTCGCACGATTACCAGGAGGGGGTGAGCGCGTTCATGGCGAAGCGGGCGGCCCGCTTTCGCGGCGAGTAGGCGCATGGCGCTGACGGTTTTCACCCACAAGGTCGGTTGCCGACGCCGTATGCGCCGCGCCGCCGCATCGAGGATCAATTGCCATGCCCAGAGCAAGTAGCGGCGCATCGCCGACGCAAGCTGCTGTCAAGCTCGCCGCCGAAACCGCGCAGGCGATGTTCGAGCGCGACGCGGCGAGCAAGCTGATCGGTCTGCGCCTGCTCGTGGTTCGACCTGGCTACGCCAGACTGGCGATGCTCGTTCGCCCTGACATGGTCAATGGTCACCACATTTGTCACGGCGGCTATCTGTTTACGCTCGCCGATTCTGCTTTCGCCTATGCTTGCAACAGTTACAATCGCAACACGGTCGCCTCGGCGTGCCACATCGACTTTCTCGCCCCGGCGCGCGAGGGCGAGGAACTGGAGGCGGAGTGCGAGGAGCGCTCGCTCGCCGGCCGTACCGGCGTCTACGACGTGACGATCCGCAATTGCCAAGGCAAGGTCATTGCCCTTTTCCGCGGCAAGTCCTATCGAATTGCCGGTGAGGTGATTGCCGGACTGGTGGCGGAGGCCAGGGACGACGGTTCGTTCAACTTGCCGGCCAGGACGATGGAAGGGAATCCCCAGTGACGGCCCCCGCACGGGGTTGAGGCTGGAAGCCGTACGGGCTGCTGCGAGTACAGGAACAATGACTGAAGCATTCATCTGCGACGCTGTCCGGACGCCGATCGGGCGTTATGGCGGAACCTTGTCGTCGGTGCGGACTGACGATCTGGCTGCGACGCCGATTCGTGCGCTGATCGAACGTAATGTCAATGTCGATTGGGCGGCGGTAGACGACGTCATTTACGGTTGCGCCAATCGTGAAGGTGAGGATAACCGCAACGTGGCGCGCATGGCCGGCTCGCTCGCCGGACTGCCGGTGGAAGTGCCGGGAAGCATGCTGAACCGGCTATGCGCTTCGGGAATGGATGCGGTTGGCCTGGCGGCGCATCTGATCAAGGCGGGTGAGGACGACTTGATCATTGCCGGCGGCGTGGAGAGCATGTCGCGCGCACCGTTGGTGATTGCCAAGACGCAAACCGCCGCCTTTTCGCCACGCACATCGACGCAGGCTGCGGCAGCCGGCTGGCGTTTTGCCAGCCCGATGCTGAAGAAGCTCTACAACACACGTTCGATGGCGCGGACGGTCGATCATCTGGCCGCCCGCTTCAGGATCTCGCGCTCAGATCAGGACGTGTTTGCCTTGCGCTCGCAACAGCGCTGGGCGGCGGCTTACCGGAGCGGCCGCTTTGCCAACGAAATCGTCCCGGTACGCATTGCACAAAGCAAGGGCGGACCGCTGTTCGTCGATGTCGATGAGCACCCGAGGCCAGAGACGACGCTTTTCTCGCTCGCCAAGAGCCCGCCGGTCAACGGTTTCGGCGGCACGGTCAGCGCCGCCAATTCGTCCGGCGTTACCGACGGGGCTTGCGCGCTGCTCATCGCCAGCGAGGCTGCCGCGCTCGAACACGGTCTCACCCCGCTGGCGCGCGTCGTGGCGCTGGCAACGGCCAGCGTCGATCCATGCCTGATGGGTTTCAGTCCGGTTCCGGCGATTCGCAAGGTTCTCGTCAAAAGCAGGCTGTCGCTCGCGCAAATGGATGTGATCGAACTGAACGAGGCTTTTGCCGCGCAGTGCCTGGTCGTCCTGCGCGAGCTGTCGATTGTCGATGACGCCAACTGCGTCAACCCGAATGGCGGAGCCATCGCGCTCGGTCATCCTCTCGGAATGACCGGCGCGCGTTTGGTGACGACGGCGACCTGGGAATTGCATCGGCGCGCCGGCCGTTACGCTCTGTGTGTGCTGAGCGTCGGGGTCGGGCAGGGGCGGGCGATGATCATCGAGCGCGTCTGACCCCAGTCGGCTGCTGCTCAGTCGTCGAGGGCGTCGCCTTGTGGCCACGCGATGAGGCGCGGCGACTCGGCCAGCCAAAGCGGCAGGAACTGACGGGCGCGCAGTGCACCATGTTCGCGCAGTTCCTGGACGAACTCGGGTTGGCGGTCGAACTTCGAGGCGACGCCCAATTCGGCCTTGCTTCTGTCCATTGTAATCGTGTAGACCGTTACCGGTTGATAGCCGTCAAACAGACGAACGGCCGGATGCTCGGGGTCGGTGCGCGCAATCGGAGCCAGCCGCGCCAGCCACTGATTGATCTTCTCGATGAAGTAAAGCTCCTGATTGAGCGACAGATTGCCGGATAGTTCGTTGCGCCTGTCCTCGATCATGCCGAGTGTCCTGGGTGCCTCGCTGCGTCGCTGCGGGTTGATCCGGATGACCCAGATTTCCTGCGGTTTGCGATTCCGTTCGCTGTCGGCGAGAAACTGCCGGACCGGCGGGTTCTGCGAGAAGACGCCATCCCAGTACCGACCTTCACGCTGATCGTCGGCGAACATGCCTGGAATGCGCTGGGCGGGGCGCAGGTCGGGCAAGGTGCCGGAAGCGGCCACCGCCTCGCGGCTGATCGGCCCACGACGTTCGTAGCGAGCCTCCATGGCGGGTTGGAACCACGAGTCGAAGGCGGTGAACGCGCCGCTGATGATTTCCACCGCGCCGAGCAGCAGGCGTGGCCCTGTCTTCTGCTCGGCGATTCGCGCCAGGTCCAGCTCGCCGAATTCCGGTGCGCAGGTCTCCAGGAGCGCCATGAAATCGTAGAACTCCGGCCTGATTTCGCCAAGGTCGGCATGCGGCGCAATCATTTCCTCAATACCCGACCACTGCTTTAGCGAGGCCATCAGAAGCTCGTGCGATTGTGCCGGGTAGGGCTGCTTGAGCATCAGGCCCATTTCGGCGAGTTTGTAGATTTGCTGGCCGAACCAGTTCATCCCGTATTCGCCCAGCTTCTGCACCTGGAAGGTATCCCAGAGTTGCTTGAGCACGCGCCGCGCTTCTCCGATGCTGCCGGTGCGGTCGCCCTTGGCCATCAGGCCGTACCACACCGAGAAGGCGTTCAGCGCACCAGCCGAAGTTCCGCTCAGGCCGACGATCTCGAAGCTTCGTCGGGCGTCGCTGTTTGCTTTGCTCGTGGCTTCGTCCTCTTTCGCTTGCAGCAGCGCGTCGAGTACGCCGCACGTGAACGCCCCGTGAATTCCACCCCCCTGACAAGCAATCGCTACTCTGCGTGTTTCCATCTGTGTTCTCCCAAGGAATTGGTGCCGCCCGTCCCGTCGTCGTGGCCGCCGGCGCGCGCTCAGGCTCCGGAAGCGGCGAGAACTGGCTGCTCGTCAGTCTAGCAAGTTCATCAGATCGCATTCCGGAAAATTGAGTCTCACCGCACTGGCACGCCGGTCCGGCCGTGAAGTCGGAGCCGGGGCAATTCGCGGTACAATGGATGCTCCGCCGCCAAGGGCTTGCTGCCGTGTTCGTGATCGCTCCCAGCATTCTTTCCGCTGACTTCGCCCGCCTCGGCGATGAAGTCGGGCAGGTCATTGCCGCCGGCGCCGACTGGATTCATTTCGATGTCATGGACAATCATTACGTCCCCAACCTGACCATCGGCCCGCTCGTCTGTGCCGCCATCAGACCGCTGACCGCTGCTCCGATCGACGTGCATCTGATGGTCAAACCGGTCGATCGCATCGTCCCCGAATTCGCCCGCGCCGGTGCCAACCTGATCAGCTTCCACCCGGAAGCCTCCGAGCACATCGACCGAAGCCTGTCGCTGATTCGGGAAAACGGATGTCAGGCCGGCCTCGTTTTCAATCCGGCAACGCCGCTGGCCTACCTGGATCATGTCATGGACAAGCTCGACCTGGTTCTGCTGATGAGCGTGAACCCGGGTTTCGGCGGCCAGACCTTCATTCCGTCGACGCTCGCCAAGCTGCGTGCTGCACGCCGGCGGATCGAGCGCTACGCGCGCGCCAGCGGCCGCCGGATTCGCCTGCAGATCGACGGCGGCGTCAAGGTCGACAACATCGGTGAGATTGCGCGTGCGGGAGCCGACACCTTCGTCGCCGGGTCGGCCATTTTCGGTGCTGCGCGCGGCGATGACCCGAATCGTTACGACACGGTGATCGCTGCCCTGCGTGCCCAACTGGAGACGAGATGAGCCCTGCTACGCCAGCCATTCGTGCCGTCCTGCTCGATCTTGATGGAACTTTGCTCGATACGGTGCCCGATCTGCATGCCGCTGCGAATTTGATGCTGGGCGACCTCGGGCGGGCGCCGCTGGCGGTAGACGACATCCGCAGCTACGTCGGGCGCGGCATTCCGAATCTGGTCAAACGCATCCTGGCCGGCGGAAGGGAAGCCGCCGACGACCCCTCGCCTCCGCCGGCCGAGGCGCTGGCCAGCTTTCGCCAGCACTACGCACAGGTGAACGGTCGGCAAAGCACGCTGTTTCCGGGCGTTCGTGAAGGTCTCGCGGCGTTCCGTGCGCTTGGCTTGCCGATGGGCGTCATCACCAACAAGGCTGAGGCGTTCACCCTGCCCTTGCTGGAGCAGATGGAGCTGACGCCTTTCTTTGCGGTCATCGTCAGCGGCGACCTGCTGCCGCGCCCGAAACCCGACCCCATGCCCCTGCTGTGGGCGAGCGGCCGCCTCGGCGTTTCGCCGGCGACCGTGCTGATGATCGGCGATTCGGTGCACGACTGGCACGCCGGGCGAGCCGCCGGTTGCCATGTCTTTCTTGTCCCGTACGGTTATAACGAGGGGCGCGACGTGCACGATCTGCCTTGCGATGGGATCGTCTCGTCGCTGCTCGAGGCGGCTCAACGCGTGACAGGCCAGCCATGAACGATGCATACTTCAATCGCCTTGCGGCCGAAGGCTATAACCGGATTCCGGTGACGCTCGAGACCTTCGCCGACCTTGACACTCCACTGTCGATCTACCTCAAGCTGGCCAATCGTCCGTACAGCTATCTGCTCGAATCGGTGCATGGTGGCGAACGCTTCGGCCGCTA
>NZ_JAVMKF010000083.1:0-32418 GCF_031732815.1 Accumulibacter sp.
GCATCGCCTCTCTTCGAGCAGCCCGCGAGGTAAGAGCCTCTCCTCCCTTTGGGGCTTTTCGAAACTTTTCGGAAGGGCCTCGTAGCGTGTTGCAGCTGAGGCCTAGCGGATCGATGAAACCCCAAGCATTCGGTGCATATTCGTACAAATGATGACCCGCGAAAGACCCCAGCGGATCCTGGCTTACGAACTGGCCTAGTCCGGCTTCGAAATATCTGTGTCGATTATATGTTAGACCAGACTCAATATCGAAGTACTGTCCTTGTAGCCGTATCGGGTTATCAACCTGGTTAACGTAGAGTTTCGCAATCTGCCCCCACGCGGCATGGGTGGCCCCCCACATCACATCGCCGCCAGTGCCAGTCAACCTCGTCGGACACCCATTCGGATCATTATGATAGTGGTAGATGCGTTGGGCACCTCCCGCACCTCCAATCAAAGCGAGCGGCTCAAAAGTCTCCGCGTAGTAGACGTATTCCCTTCCCTCCTGTGGAATGACCGCTTGGGCTTTCTGTCGCTGCTCGGCGATTGCGACGACCTTGCCATCGACTGCGGGCATAGGTTCCTTCGCCTGCTCGAGCACAAGCACCGCCTCCCCCACCAACGCATTGCCATCCCAATAGAACAGCGTGCGCTTCTCCCCGGTCTCCTTGAATAGCCGGCGGCCGAGAGGATCGTAGCCATAGTGGGTGACTGTCCCATCAGCACGGCTCTCGATCAACCGCTGATTGGCATCCCACACCAGATGCAGATCCCGCTCACTATCGCGCCGTTCGATGAGATTGCCGGCCCGATCGAATCGGTAATACGTTCCCTCGTACTCACCTTCCCGGCTCCATTCCCCCTCCACCACCCCTCCGCCCACGACGCGCTGGCGCGTGCCCTCTACGATCCGCGTCCGGAGTCGATCACCCGCCGGGTCGTTGAGATAACGCGTGACGCGGCGCTGCGGGTCGAGGTGCTCGGTGATGCGGCCGAGCGGGTCGTAGCGATAGACGTCAGTACCGTATTGGCTGTCGCTGCGCTGCGTGAGGTTGCCCGCCGGGTCGTAGGCAAAGCGCGTGGCGAAGAGCGGCGAGCCGTTGGCCGAGACGGCCTGTTCGGTGAGGTAGCCGTCGGCACTGTAGCGGAACTGGCGCGAGAGCTGCGGGCTGAGCTGCTCGCGGGCAATCCTGCCGGCGGCATCCCGCTCGATGCGGATCGGCTCCTCCTGGTTGATACGCACGGCAACTGCCTGGTCGAGCGCGTCGAACTCATAAGCGACCGCATTGCCCAGGCTGGTCTCGCGGGCGACCCGATTACCGGTGGCGTCGTAGCTGTTCTTGATCGAAAACGCGCCCTGCACCTCCTCGGTCAGACGGCCCTCTGCGTCGAACTGGCGCTTGATGGCGGCATGCGTGTTCGCAGTCTCGACCAGGTTGCCATTGGCGTCGTAGGCGAAGGTCTCGACGAAGCCATCGGGCAGGGTCTTCTTGAGGATGCGACCCAATGGATCGGTGGCGTAGCCGATGGTGCGCCCGAGCGGATCGGTCGAGGATCTCAGGTAGCCGCTCGCGTCGTAGGCATAGCGCCGCCCCTGTCCCCAGTAGTCCACTTCCTCGACGATGCGCCCGAGCGCGTCGCGCTTGAGCTGATAGGTTTCGCCGCGCTGGTTGGTGATGGCGATCAGCCGCTCTTCGCTGTCGTAGTGGTACTGAACGCTGTATCCGTCGGGCTGGATGCGCTTGGCGATCTCGCCCTGGCCGAAGTATTCCAGCTTGGTCACAGCGCCGTTTTCGTCGACGTAGCGGGTGAGGTTGTCTTCAGCGTCGTAGGCGCAGCGTATGGTCGCACCCGAGGGCTGGCGCGCATCGGTCAGGCGACCCTTGGCGTCGTAGCGGTAGAGGGTCTTGTGATCGAGCGGGTCGAGCTTGCCGGTAACGTTGCCAAGCGCGTCGTAAGCAAAGCGTGTCCGATGTCCCAAAGCGTCGCTCAGGCAACTGAGGTTGCCCAAGCCATCGAAAGCGAGTTCGGTGCGCGCTCCGCGCGGATTGATGAAGGCAAGGAGTTGCCCCCGCGCATCGTACTCGTAGCGCGAGACGTTGCCGAGCGGCGAGGTCTGCTCGACGAGAAGGCCGTGGCGATCCCAGCGTTGCTGCCAACGCGCGCCGCTCGGGTCAGTAATCGCGACGGCTTTGTCGGCTGAATCGAATTCGGTCTGGATGCTGGCGCCGTCGGGGCGGGTCAGCTTGAGCAGGTTGCCGCGCTCGTCGTAGACGTACTCAGTGCGCCGGCCAGCGGGATCGACGACGGCCGTCGTGCGACCGCAGTCGTCATATTCGTAGATCGTGCGCCCGCCAAGCGGGTCGATCTCGCTGATCGGCAGGCCGCGTTCGTCGAGTTTGACGAGCGAGACATGACCGAGCGAATCAGTGATGCGGCGTTCGTTGATCGCGTCGAGATAGGCAAAATGGTAATCGTACAGCCCGCCGTCACCCCAGGCGTGCACGACGCGCCATTCGCCCTCGTCCGACATCGCGTAGGCGTAGTGGAAAGACAGCCCGTTGCGGTCGGTGTGGCGTTGCATGCGGTGCTGCTCGTAGGCAAAGCGGTAGGGCTCGCCCAGCGCGTCGATGGCAGCGATCAGGTCGCCATCCTGATCGTAGGCGTAGCGGATAAAAGTGTGCTCGACCCCGCGCGTCGGGTCGCTCAATGTGACGGCGGTCAGTCGGCCGTTTTCGACGGTGAGTACGAGGCGTCGACCGACCGAGTCGTGGATGGCGCACGGTCGGCCGGACCGGTATTCAAAGTCGAGCGAATTGCCGCAGCGATCGGCGATCCGACCGATCGGAAAGCGGCGGATGCCGTGGTCGGAGTCGCGCGCCAGCGCTTTGGGGAAATCGTAGAAGCGGTCGTCCTTGCTCTGCACGCGGAAGAACTCGCCAAGGTCGAGCAGGCGCGAGCCGTCCATCAGTTCCAGTTCGCCGCCCTCCTCGCCCGGCGTAGCGGGCAGGCGCTCGAAAGCCATCAGACCGAAGTTCGGTCCATGGACGAGCACCCGCCCGTCGATTACGTCGACCTCCAGCCGGATGTCGGCCAGCGTCTGCCAACCGTAGCCGCACAAACCGACGTAGCCGCTGTCCGAGCGGTACTCGCGCAGCCAGTTGATCGGCAGCAGGCCGGGCAGTTCGAAGTCTTCCTGCTCGACGACGACGGCGCCGTTGAGGATGCTCACCGGTTCGGCGCGCAAGATGACGCAGCGCAGGAAACCCGGTTTCTTCACGCCCAGAGCATCCGCCAGCTTGACACGCATCTTCTTGAACAGGCTCGAGCGGGCAAACTTGCCCAAGGCGGCAAAACCCGCCTTGAACGCCATGCCCATCATCGAGATCGTCGGCGGCCCGCCGACGAAAACATTGGTCGGAATGGCCAGGTTGAAGATCGTCGGCAGCAGCATCACCTTCTTCGGACTCTTCTTCTTCGGTCGCGGCGGGCTGACCATGCCGGCGACCTGGCAGCCGAGAACCGGCAGCCCGATGAACGAGAAGGGATCGCCGTCGGCGACCACCGTCGCGCTGCCCATGAATAGTTCGTCTTCCTTGTCCGGCAACTTGGGCGCGAATGGAAAGCCCGGCGGAATGTGTACGACCATGCCACTGGTTCCCGCCGTCGCGCGCTTCATTCCACAAACGGTGACCGTCGCGCCGATGATCGGGACGTAGTCGAACGGGTCGAAGACGATCGACATGTGCGGTGTCGGCAGTGGCGCGGGTACTCCCGGCGGCACCGTGCAGAGGTGGATGTCGACGCCGAGTTGCGGGTCGCCGTGTTTGGCCGCCAGCGTCATCCTGCGTGCCCCGAGGAGCCGAGCGCGGCCAGCGCCGGGAAGCCGGCGCTACCGGCCAGCGGCCAGTCGCTGCCGAGCAGGCCGCGCGCCTCGGCGAAGTGTCGGCGAAAACCCTCCGAGCCGGCGCCGACGATGCGTGCCAAGTCGGCTTCGGCGGCGCGTTCCGCTTGCTCGATAGCACGCGCCAGATCATCCTCGATTACTTGCGCTGCCTCCTGGCTGATCGCCGGGCCCGCCAAAGTCGCCTGCTCGTCCGCTACGCGGAGTAGCGCTGCCAGGCGCTCGTCAAGACGCCGCTTGAGCTGCTCGACGAGGCCGAAGCGTTCGCCATCGACGACTTTCAGCAGGTCGCTGGCGGTCAGCGGCAAGGTCGTCATGCCGCGTGCCTCGGGACGGATCTGGGCGCCCCCGGCGAGCGCCCGCCGGCAGTGGGCGGCAGCGGCTTCGCCATCGCCCAGGCGCGTCTGGCAGTAGCCCGCCATGCGCTGCGCCTCGATGGCGAGCAAGGGGTTGCGGTCGAGTTCGGCAACGCGCGCAGCGTGCTCGTAGCAGGCGAACGCCTGGCGTTCCTGCCCGCTTGCGAGGTGCGCGCCGGCCTGTCCGAACCAGGTCTGCAGGACGAGCTTGTGCCCAGCCGGATGGCCGCCAGCAACGGTCGTTTCGGCCGCCACGCGAGCCGCTTCGTAGACCTTGACCGCTTCCGCGCAGCGCGCCTCCTTGAGCAAGGCACCGCCGACCAGAAGACGTACGACGACTTCCTGATCGGCCCACTTCTGCTGTCGGGCAAAGGCCAGAGCGTCGAGTGCCTTGACCTTGACCTGATCCGCCGTTCCCTTCTCGAGCAGACCCGCCAGGCCGATCAGATGATTGCGGAAGATCCCTGCCGGACCAACGGCCATTTCCTGGGCGAAGGTCTCCTGCGCCATGCTCAGCGCGTCGATCGTCGGGCGGGCGACAACCATCCGCGGGTCGTCCAACTCGCCTAAAGTCGCGCAGCGCGGTTGCTCGATCGTATCGACGACGAGCAGGCGCAGACGGTCGGGCAGACCGGCGGCCACGGCCCGCTGCAACCAGCCGCAGAAGGCACCGGTGTCGCTCACCGTTGGCGGCAGCAGGACGGCCACAAGGCTCCCCAGATGGCGGTGATAGGCCGAGCCGAGAGAGCATAGCGCGGCAATGAAACCGGCCGGAGAATCGGGCCGACTGCTCACTGCCGGACGCCAATCGGCAGCGAGTCCCTGCTCGACGAGTTCGTCGCGACTCGCTTCGTACTGCCCGATGAGCGCGGCCTTCAGCTCGCGTGCGTACTGGATCGAATGCTCGAACGGCGGCTCGAAGACGATGAACAAGTCGCCGGTGCGGTATTCGACCGGCAGCTTCTGGGCCGCGAAAAAAGCCTGCGTCAGGCGCTCTGCCGCCGCGTGCACCTGCCAGACCAGCAGACGCGCGGCGCTGTTGTCGCGAAAAGCAATCCATTCGCCGCCCAGGTAGGCGATGCGCTGTTCGACCGGATTCAGCGCCATGGCTGCAGGACCTCAACCATTCAGCGAGATCTTCAGACCCATCACCGTAACCCCCATGGCGTCGATCTTGATCGACGACGCGCCAAAACTCAGGGTGATTTGCGACGGTTTGATCTCAACGGTTGACCCGCCTACCTGGAGCGTAATCGAGGTTGTCGAGCTGTAGGTGGCGGCGCTGGTGATCGAGTGGTCGAGCGTGCCGGTCACGCTGACCGTTTCGCTGCCGCGGACCGATTCCTCGCGACTCCCGGTGACGGCAATCGATTCGTTACCGCTGACCGACTCGTCGCGGTTTCCGCTGATGGCAATCGTCTCGTTGCCGCTGACGCTCTCCGTCCGGTTGCCGGTGATGCTGATCGTTTCGTTGCCCTGCACCGTCTCGCTGCGGTTGTTGTTGACGGTAATCGTCTCGTCGTTGCCAACCGTCTCGGTCCGGTTGTGCTTTACTTCGGTTGTTTCGTCGTTGTCGACGGTCTTCTTGCGGTCGTGACCGACAGTATGCGTGTCGTCGTTCTCGACGGTCGTGCTCATGTCCTTCTCGGCGTGGATCAGCACCTGCTCGCTGCCCTTCTTGTCCTCGAAGCGAATTTCGTTGTAGTTGGCGACACCGCCGCCTTTGCTCGAACGGCTCTTGATGCCGGTCTGCGTCATGTTCGCCGGCAGGTCGTAGGGCGGCATCTGGTCGGCGTTGTACACCCGTCCGGTGATGATCGGCCGGTCCGGATCGCCTTCCAGGAACTCGACGATCACCTCCTGGCCGACGCGTGGGATGGCAATCATGCCCCAGTTCTGTCCGGCCCAATGATGCGAAACGCGTATCCAGCATGAACTGTTCTCGTCGTTCTTGCCGTAGCGATCCCAGTGGAACTGCACCTTGACCCGGCCGTACTTGTCGGTGTAAATCTCGTCGCCCGCCTTGCCGACAACGATTGCGGTCTGCGGGCCCTGCACGGCGGGTTTCGGTGTATTGCGCGGTGGCTGGAACGTCTGCGCAGCCGGAATCGCGCGGAAATGGAGGTTGAAGAGTTCGCCGCCCGCCGTGTCGGCTTCGTACTGGCTCTCTTCGACGCGATAATCGGCGGAAATCACCAGGTACTTCTGGTTCTGATCCGGGCGCGGGTGGCGATCGAGTTTGAACACGACGCCACTTGCCAAGCCGGCGGCGTTGCTTTCGCCGTCGAAGAGATCGAACTGATGGCGGAGTTCCTCGATCCGGATACGCGCATACTGCTGGCCTTCGTTGCGCTCGCGGTACTCGCCAGGATAGTCGAAGACATCGAGCTTGCTCTGAAAGTCGTGCGTCAGCGGTCGCGCCGGAGTGGCATCAGCCTGCAGATTGGCGCGCGGCTTTTCGAAGTTGAAGTCGCGCATGGCATAGCGTGTCGGCTGAATCTCGCAGCCGTGCGACCAGTGGCGAATGCCTTCTTCCTGACGGGCGCCCGCCTGTTCCGGGTCGAGATACGGCACCATCTCGTAGTTGGCTGGCGAGGCGTGTGCCTGCGCGCCGTCGGTAATCACCAGCTTATGCTTGCCGCCCTGATGGCGGAAGAAGAAGTGCATTCCCTCCTGCTCCATCAGGCGGGCGACGAAGTTGAAATCGGTTTCGCGATACTGCACGCAATACGCCCAGGGAACGTACTTGCCGGTCAGCTCGAAGGCGAAGTCGGCGTAGGGGTGGTCGGCAAAAACGGCCCGGATGATCTCCTCCGTCGTCTTTTCCTGAAAGATCTTGCAGTCGCTGGTCCGTGTCAGCAGCCAGATCCAGGGTCGCACGACGATCGAGTAGCGATGATAGCGGCCCTGCTCGCCGACCTGGAACAGGCCCGTCGCCAGGCCGTTGAATTCGCGCTGCCCGTCGTGCGGCGTCGTGAGAACGACCGAAACGCTCTTGCCGAGCAGCTCGTCGGCCTTGATGTCACCGCGTCTGGCGAGCACGACGACCTGAAACCGGCTCATCTGCGACAGACCATCCTGGCCGTCCAGGCGGCTGAACATCAGCTCGTCCTTGAGCGGCGTGACTACCTTGACCAGCCTCTTTACGCGCGCCTGAAGCATCGGAACCTCCGCCTTCGCACTGCAGTTATCGCCCGTCAATCATAGCTCAAGCCGGTCGGGCAAGCGCTCCGCCCGGACCCGGAAAATCAACCGCGCTGCCACCGCCGTCGGTGGCATCCGGCACGCGTCCGACGACCAGCAGCCCGGCCACCGGACGCCCGCCTTCGGTGCGCAGCGTGGCCTGCGCGATGTCGATGACGATCAACCCGGCCTCGCGCAGGCAGCGCCCGGCGTATTCGGCCGAATGCGCATAGCGCCCGTGCGGGTTGATCACGTGCCCGACAGCCTGCGCCCGCTCGCCGCCGTCCTCGAGCGAGAAAGCCAGCCAGCCGCCGCCGCGCAGCGCTGCCCGGGCGGCCCGACAGACGGCGTCGAGCGGCCCGAAATAACACAGGGTATCGGCCGAAACGATCACGTCCCAGGCCGCCGCTTCATCCGGCATGTTGAGAAAACGCGTCAGTTCGATCCGGTAAAGATGGTCGTAGCACGCCTTGCCTTCCGCTTTCTCCAGCATGCCGACCGATAGATCGACGCCGGTCAGCGCAGCGGCGTGCGCGGCCAGCAAGGGACCGCAGAGACCGGTGCCGCAGCCCGCGTCGAGGATGCGGAAACGCTTGTCGGGGGGCGGCAGGTGTCTGGCCAGCGCGGCGACGATCAACTCGGGTGCCTTGTACGACAGACGGCTGGTCAGTTGCTCCTCAAAGCTTTCGGCGAACTTGTCGAAGGTCTCGACGATATAGTCGTCCGGCGCGCGCTGCGGCACGTCCTGACCCGAACACGCAGCGTACAGGTGGCGCGCCGTCGGATTGTTCGGCTCCTGTACCAGCCACTGGCGAAAGACTTCGGCTGCTTCGGCAATCCGGCCAATCGAGTAGTACGCCAGGCCGAGCAGCTTGTGCCCGTCCGGGTGACTGGGCATCAGCGTGATCGAGCGGCAGTAATGCTGCACGGCCTCCTCTATCCGCTCCTGCGTCGCGTAGAGCATGCCCAGATTGTTGTGCGCGCGAAAGTGCTGTGGATCGAGCTCGACGGCGCGCAGCAATTCCCCCTCGGCCGCCGCGTGGTCGCCGATGACGCGCTGCAGCACGCCCATGTTGTTGTGGAAATCGGCGCGCTGCGGATCGAGCGCGATCGCCCTCTGATAACTCGCGGTCGCTTCCTCGATCCGGCCGAGCGAGGTGTGAATGTTGCCCAGATTGCCGTGGAAGTCGGCAAAGTCAGGCGCCTGCGCGATTGCGCGTGCGAGCAGTTCGACCGCCTCTTCCGGCCGGCCGCGCTGAAAGCGCAGCAAAGCGAGGAAATGCAGCGCATCGGGCTGTTCCGGAACGGCGGCGAGAACTCGTCGGTAGAGCGTTTCGGCGGCGTCGAGCTGGCGATTACGGTGAAGCTGCGTGGCGTAGGCGAGCGCTTCGGCGATGCCTAGTTCCTGTTCTTCCTGCCCGGCGGCTGATCGTGGCGGCGTAGCGGACATCACTTGCTCGCCCGGTGAACGGTTCGCACGGCGCTTGGCCGGATGCGACCGGTAACTGTGCGGACAACGGTCGGGCTAGTCGAAGGCATAGCTGAAATCCTCGGCTTCGACACTCACATGCACGCGTGCGAGCGATCTGCCTTCGACCAGTCGGCTGAGGAACTCGGCGCTGATCCGCGGCAGCAAGGTGTTGGTGAGGATGGCGTCGATCATCCGCCCGCCGCTTTCCAACTCGGTACAGCGGCTGGCGATCAACTGAACGACCGCGTCGCTATAGGTGAACGGCAGCTTGTGGTTGCGCCGAATACGCTCCTCGATGCGCGCCAACTGCAGGCGGACGATGACGCCGATCATCTCGCCGCTCAGCGGGTAATACGGAACGACGACCAGGCGGCCGAGCAAGGCGGGCGGAAAGATCTTGAGCAGCGGCTCGCGCAGCGCCTTGGCCAGCCCCTCGGCGTCGGGCATCAGATCGGGATCCTGGCACAGCTTGCCCAGCAGATCGGCTCCGGCATTGGTCGTCAGCAGAATCAAGGTGTTCTTGAAATCGATCACGCGCCCCTCGCCGTCCTCCATCCAGCCCTTGTCGAAGACCTGGAAGAAGATTTCGTGTACATCCGGGTGCGCCTTCTCGACCTCGTCGAGGAGAACGACGCTGTACGGCCGGCGGCGGACCGCTTCGGTGAGGACACCGCCTTCGCCGTAACCGACGTAACCGGGCGGCGCCCCTTTCAGCGTCGATACCGTATGTGCTTCCTGATACTCGCTCATGTTGATCGTGATGACGTTCTGCTCGCCACCGTAGAGCGCCTCGGCAAGTGCGAGCGCGGTCTCCGTCTTGCCGACGCCGGACGTGCCGGCCAGCATGAAGACGCCGATCGGCTTGTTCGGGTTGTCCAGCCCGGCGCGCGAAGTCTGGATGCGGCGCGCGATGATCTGCATCGCGTGATCCTGACCGACAATGCGCCGGGCAAGAATCTGCGGCAGATTCAGTACGGTTTCGATTTCATTGCGGGCCATCCGGCCGACTGGTATCCCCGTCCAGTCGGCGACGACGCTCGCCACCGCCTGATAGTCGACGCTGGGCAGAACCAGCGGATGCTCGCCCTGCCGCTCGCCCAGTTGTTGCTGCACCGCGCGCAGACGAGCGAGCAGCAGCGGCCGTTCGTCCGCCGGAGCGGTCGCCGCGGCCTCGTCCGACCCTGCTGCCGGCGCCTCAGCGGGCCTTGCTGCCGGGACATCCTCTGGCGCAACCGGCCGCCCTGCGTCGGCTCCGCCGTCTGCCTCGCCGGCACGGGCAGCGGGCGGCGCCTGGCTGAGCTTGGCGCGCAGGGCCAACACTTCGGCGACCAGCGACTTCTCTTCCTCCCAGCGCTGCTCGACCTCGCTCAGGCGCTCTTCTTCGGCGGCCAGCGCAGCCTGCGCCTGCGTCTCGCGGTCGCCCAAGTCGATGCCGATCGCTTTTTCGCGCCCGATGATCTGCAACTCGGTTTGCAGCGCGCCAATGCGCTTGCGCACATCGTCCACCTCGGCTGGCGTCGCGTGCAGGCTGACCGCGACGCGCGCGCACGCCGTGTCGAGCAGACTGACCGACTTGTCGGGCAGTTGGCGCGCCGGAATGTAGCGCTGCGCCAGTCTGACCGCAGCTTCCAGCGCTTCGTCGAGAATCTGCACGCCGTGATGCCCCTCCATCATTCCCGCGACGCCGCGCATCATCAGGATCGCCTTGTTCTCGTTCGGCTCGTCGACCTGGATCGCCTGGAAGCGCCGGGTCAATGCCGGGTCCTTTTCGATGTGCTTCTTGTATTCGGCAAAAGTCGTTGCACCAATCGTACGCAAGGTGCCGCGCGCCAGCGCCGGCTTGAGCAGGTTGGCCGCGTCACCGGTACCGGCGGCACCGCCCGCACCGACCAGCGTGTGCGTCTCGTCGATGAACAGGATGATCGGTTTGGCGCTCGCCTGCACCTCGTCGATCACCGAGCGCAAGCGCTGCTCGAACTCGCCCTTCATGCTGGCTCCGGCCTGCAGCAAGCCGACGTCAAGCGTGCGCAGGGTGACCTCACGCAAGGCTGGTGGTACGTCACCGCGCGCGATGCGCTGGGCGAAACCCTCGACCACCGCTGTCTTGCCGACGCCGGCCTCACCGATCAGAATCGGGTTGTTCTGCCGGCGGCGCATCAGGATGTCGACCACCTGGCGAATTTCCTCGTCGCGTCCGACGATGGGGTCCATCCTGCCTGCGCGCGCCTGTGCGGTAAGGTCGACCGTGAAGCGCTTCAGCGCCTCCTGCTTGCCGAGGGCGGCCGGTGCGATTGCACCGCTGGCCTCACCGGGTGTCGCGCCGGCGTCCGAACTGTCGCTGATCAAGCGATCCTCCGGCGACCCGGCGACAATCCGGGCGAAATCGTCCGCCAGCGCGTCGCCGCCAATCCGCTTGAACTCGCCGGAAATGCTGAACAGGACGTTGCGCAGGCTGGGCGTCTTCAAGGCTCCGAGCAACAGGTGGCCGGTGCGCACCTGCGATTCGCCGCACATCAGCGAACCATAGACCCAGCCGCGCTCGGCAGCGCTCTCGACATGCTCCGAAAGGTCGGAGATCGACGTCGAGCCGCGCGGCAAGCGGTCGAGAGCCGCGGTCAGATCGGCGCTCAGCTTGCCGGCATCGAGTGCAAAGTGCCGGGAAATGTGATGCAGATCAGAATCCTGCGTCTGCAGAATCTGCACCAGCCAGTGCACCAGCTCGACGTAGGGATTTCCCCGCAACTTGCAGAAGACGGTTGCGCCCTCTATCGCCTTGTACGCCAGGCGGTTGAGTTTGCCAAACAAAGCCACTCGGCTGATTTCGCTCATGACGCTTTCACCTTTGAAGTTTGGAATTCATGTCCGGTGAAGCAGGCTCGGCGTCGCCCTGGCGCCGCAACGCTCGCTCCACATCAAGGACCAGATCGTCGGCCGGCGCACTGCCGTTCCGCTCGCCCAGCCAGCTCGTGTAACCCAGACGACAGCCCTGGCCGAGCCGCAGGCCGGGAACCTGGTCGGCGCGCAGGACGAGTTGCGCGTCCCACGCGTACTCCAGTCCGGCGTAATTGCGTACGCACGCTGCCAGGCGGGCAATCGCCGCGCCGTCGGGCAGCAGGCCGGTGTACTCGCGCAGCGTCAGCGGACCGATGCGCAAGCGGAACTTGTGCTGGCGGTCCCAGACCCGCCGGCCGAGCAGAGCTTCGCTGCCCAGACAGCAACGGGCCTTGCCGAGGAGCGACCAATCGCGCTCGTCGATCAGCAGCCAATCGCCGACGAACTGCTCGACGCTGGCGTTCAGGCGGAAAAAGCCGCCAACCAGGCGAGCCAGTCCCTCGGCGTTACGCACTTGGCGACTGAGCAGCCCGGCATGGTGCAACTTGGCGAAATCAGGCAGAGCGTCGCGTCCACGCAAGCTGTTCAGGCTGATGCCGGCAAAGGCGCCGACATAGACGGCAAAGCGATCGTCCGCCGGCCGGTCGAGGTTGACGCAGGGCTGCGCCTGCGCCCAAGCCCGGTAGAAGAGGAGCAGGAAACGGTGGTGGATGATGTCGGCAAAGCGCGCCAAGGTCTGATCCTTGCTCTGCGTGCGATTGAAGACGTACTCGCTGAGATAGAGCGGAAGCGCACCGTTCGGCCCGAAAAGTCCCAGGAAGCGCACGTCCAGACGCGGCGGCAAACCGTGCGCGCTGCGGCTCAGCGCCGACAGCTCGGCCGGGGCGAAAGTGAGCGCCGGGTCCTGACCGAGACGAATCGCCTCGTCCGCCGGGCGGCGCGCCGTTCCGAGGCGCGGCGACTGGCTGCTCAGGCAGTCGACGCGGCGCAGGACCTGATAGAAGTCCCATGCCCACGGCGCCTGCTCGACCGCGGCGAAGAGGCGATCGAGGCCGCCGTTCAGATGATCGGGCGCCGTCCGCATCGTGCCGGCCAATGCATGATCTCGCCGCGCGTGGGCGAGCGCAGCACCGTTTCACTGAAGCTGTTGATCGTCACGTGTCGCGCCAGAAAGCGTTCGAGCACGCTGCCGAGGAGAAAAGCGCTGCCGCCCTCGAAATGGAGTTCATCGACCTCGAGCGAGGCGCGAATGCCGCGCCCGAAACACAGCGGACCCGGCATCGGCAGGCGCGCGACGACCTGTTCACAGCGCACCGAACGCAGCCCCTCGACCTGCCGGCGCATTTCCGGGTCGGGCGTCTTCAAGTGCAGGCTGAGAATTTCGCGTAGAGCAGCCGCTCCTTCATCGGCGTTGACGTCAAGCAGCGACAGGTAGTTGAGCGACAGCAGGCTGATGAAGCGCCACGCCAGCGCCCCGTCGGCGAGGGCAGGATACGGTCTTGACGGACCTTTCACACAGCGTGTCGCTTCCACCTTGGCGGCAATCTCGAGTGAAAAATCGCCCTGCGCAGCGCCGAACTGCAGAAAATGCGGCAGATCGCGATTCGTGCACCGAGCGCGCAGCGACAACTGTCGCAGCTCCGCCTTGTATGGCGCAGCCTGCGGGTCTACCAGCGACAGGAACACCTCGCTGCCCACATAACCGGTACGCCGCCGACGGATATCGGCCGGCAAGCGCGGCGTGCGGCGCAGCGAAAAGAAGCCGGGCGCCGCCGTCTCGCCCGCGTGGTAATCGGCGTAGAACGGCAGGAAAATCTGTCGGCTGTCGACACCCATGCCGTAGCCTTCCAGCTCGGTCAGATCGTAGATTTCGTAGTCGAGCGGTCGAGTGCGGTCAGCCACGACATGGAACTCGTGCCTGGTTTCGCTGAGATCGACCTGGTCGATCGTCTTCTCGAACAGGTTGATCGCCGGCGTACAGTTGAGCAGGAAGTTCGACGAATCGACCACCTTTTCCAGACTCGGTTCGTTGTTCGCGAAGAGCAGGACGAGTTCCATTTCGCTGCCGGAATTACGCTTCACGGCTGGCGCCAGGCCATCGATCTGCCAGAACAGATAGCGCTGGGGAAAGGCAAAGTACTCTTGCAGCAGGCGATAGCCGCCGAAGTTGCGTGCGGGAAGCGGCAACAGCGCCTGCTCGTCGTCGAAACCGATCAAGCGAAGCTGCTCCGGCGGAATCAGGTGGTGTACGGCCGGCGCGCGCGGCGAATTGATGACGCACAAGGCGCCGAGCAGCGAACGGCTGCCGATCAGTTCGTGCAGCTTGCAGGCTACCCCTTCGTCGGCACCGCCGAGAAAAAAGCACAGGGAGTCGATCGCCGTCTGCGCAAAGCTCAGGCCCGCCGAACAGCGCAGCTTGATACGCACGCCGCCTCGGCAGGGCCTGGGCAAGTTCACCCGATCAAGCGACAGATCGGGCGCATGCGAAAAATAGCTCGCCGCCAGCACTTCGATCGGCCAAAGCGTCACCGAATGCGCCGTAACGAATTCGCAGGCCGTTGCCTCGGTCTGGTCCACCACGCTGCGAATCTTCGTCCCACGTTCCACCGGTGAGCCCACTGCCAGGTTGGCGTCAGCCAGAACCGGCTGGAATTGCGCCACCAGCATCGCCGGCGTCGGTGCCAGATAGTGCGGGTAGAGCATTTCCAGCAAGTGATGCGAGAACTCGGAGAACTCCGCGTCCAACCTGACCTGGATGCGCGCCGCGAGAAACGCGGCGCCCTCGATCAGCCTTTCGACCAGCGGATCCTGGACTTCGATGCCTTCCATTCCCAGGCGACCGGCGATCTTCGGAAAGGCGCGCGCGAACTCGCCACCGACCTCCCTCAGGTGTCTCAGTTCGCGGTTGAAGTGTTCAAGTAGCTGCGAGTTCATCGCCGTCCCAGCTCAGTCGCGCCTTTCCTGCAAGACAACCTGGCCGGTCTCAAGATTGATCTCGGTGCTCAAATCAATCTCGATCGGGACGGGTTGCGCAAACACCTGCGCGACGATCGCGATGCGCAGAACATTGTTTTGCAAGTCGAGCGGCCCGTCAGTCGTGGTCTTTGCCGCAACCTTCAGGGACGGTTCCAGAATGCGCGGCTCGAAGCGGCAGATCGCCTGGTGGATTGCCTTCTCCAGCTTGCCCACATCGAGCGAAGAGGCCGTCTCACCGGTGAACGACGGCAAGCCGAAGTTGAGGACCGAGCACTCGACCTCGGGCCAGGGGACAAGATCGACCGAAACGCCCAGCCTGGTCGTATCGAGCAGCCAGCCGAGATCGCGGATGACCGCCTTGCGCAGATCCCTCTCGGACAGGCTTCGCCGGTCTGCGTTCTCGCTCTGCAGCGTCGGTTCGAGGTCGGTCAAGCGCTCGAGCAAGGGACGCAGCAGGGGCTGCGGTGTGCTGCTCTCAGCCACCCTCTTCTCCCTCTGCGGTGCTCGCGAGGACGATCTGGCGTACGTCCAGCAGCGGAAAATCACCCCCATCTGTGGTCAATACGCGCTGGCCTAGCCCATGGAAAACCCCGGCGCGAACCTCGGTCCACTCGCTGCGCCGTGCCAGCATCAGCAAGCCGTCGTCCTGTGCGTCGCTGCCCGGGTAGCGCGTCGGGATGACGCCGGCGCCTTCGCCACCATTGCTGAACGTGAAATGCGCCGGCATCCAGACGAAATCGCGCAGATCGGCTGGCGGATCGAGACTGATGCGCGCCAGGCGGTCAAACGGCAGCCAGTAGTAACGCCCATGGATCACTGCTTCACAGACCGGACCCAGGCGCATGTCGCTGTCGGCCAGCCAGGCGAAGGGTTGGCCGTCGATCTCGCCGGGCGTCGCTGGCGCTTCGTCAAAAGCGCGCGCGCGCAGGTCCTCAGCCGCCTCGAAGCGACCCTGGCCAGCCGTCAGCAGCGACTCGATGAGCAGCGCCAGCCAGGGCTCGGGCTCACCAAAAATCAATGGCGAGCGCTTGCCGGCAAAGACCTCCGCGCGCAACAGCTCGCAACGCACCACCTCCTTGTACATCTGCGCCATCGGCAAGGCCGCTGCGTCGAGTTCGGCGACCACGCCAAGCTGCGCCAGGGCGCGCTCCCACTGGCCGCAGACGGCGAGCAACTGGAAAAGAAAGGTGCGCAAGCGGACGTCACCCGGATGGTTGCGGACGCTTGCTTGAAGCAGTCGCAAGGCCAATGCGACATCACCCTCGCGCAGCGCGTGTTCAGCCGAAACAGCGGTGTTCATCCAGCGGGACCCCCCATTCTTGTCTTTTACAGCGCCAGACCGGCCGGCAGCGCATACCGCCATCCTGGATAGCTCGTTCGGCACATGCGCGCGCCGAACTCCTCACCTCACGAGGCCGACTGCGCAGTGCCGGCGAACGCTGCCGGTGTCTTTTCTAAGCCTCAGCTCTTCAGATTGATTTCGCTTTCGAAAGTCGTCGTGCCGCGGCCACTGCCGGATTTACCCTGCGGCACGTACTCGACGATGACTTTCTGAAAACTCATCGCCAGTTCCTCCAGCACCTCGGCTGAATCGGCGCCTTCGCCACCGCGAATGCGATGATGCGTCAGGCGCCCCTTCTCGATCGTAATCCTCAAATACTCCAGCGCATCGCCGGCCTTGCGCACGCTGAGCACGGCCTTGCGGATCAGCTCGTTGTTGCGCAAGGCCGACATCAAGGCTGTGCTCGCGCAGTCGGCCCGCTTGACGACGCGCAATTGCTCGAACGACGTACGCGCGGTCTGATTGCCGAAGGCGTCGCCCGGACTGTCCATTCCCCACGACCACGAGACGACATCGATCTCGCCTTCATGCCGCGGATCGGCGGCCTCGCCCCTGATCGGCCCCTGCCTGGCGCCGTCGATTTTGAGAAACATGTCCCGTAAAGCCATCCGCCATCTCCCCAATGCTGGCGACGAGACCGGCCAGCGCGATCAGCCGCCGAGGAAAACATCATTGCCACACCGGCGACGCGCTGCCGGCTGCACCGACGACCGGCGGCGCTGCGCCGCCAGCCGTCGGCGGCACGCCTAGCCAACCGGTACGTTCTTCGCGATACTCCAGCCGGCGATCTTTGCGCCACCTTCCTTGCCGCCTTTTTCGTTCTGCGGCTGATACTCGAACTTGAACTCGGCGAAGTTCAGCGTCACGTTTTCGGTCAGGCGATCCTCGCCGCCGCTGCCGCCCTGGCTGATCGAACTTACCAGAACACTCTTCATCGTGATCTTGATGTATTCGAGCGGGTCCTTGCCGGCCTTGCGGACGACCAAAACGGCTTCGTCAAAGTGCTCGCCGCTGCACGAGCCCAGCATCAGCGCGTTGGTCGATGAGTCGATGTACTTGGTAAACGACAGGTCGTTCACCGACACCTTGCCCGAACCGCCGCCGCCGCCGGTATGAAATGTCCCGCTTTGCGACATTCCCCAGCTCCAGGCGAGAACGTCGATCTCCTGCTTGTGCGTCTTGTCGCTCGATTCACCTTTGATCGTGCTGATCTTCATGAACATATCAACGGCCATTGTTTTCTCCTCGAGAGTTAGCCTACCTACCAGTCGTCCTGCAGCCGCAGGGCGTCAACGCCGACAAACGGCAACGGCGGCGAATCGTCCGCCAGCCACCGCCCAGTTCCACTTTCTGCTCCAGCCGGTCGTCCAGCCCGGCCGTCGTTAGTACTCCTTGCCTGCTCACTTCTGCGGCAGCTTGGAAACCAGACGCAGCGCCACGGTCAGGCCTTCGAGCTGGTAATGCGGTCGCAGGAAGAATTTCGACGAGTAATAACCCGGATTGCCCTCGACTTCCTCGACGATCACCTCGGCCGCTGCCAGCGGCCGGCGCGCCTTGGTCTCCTCCGACGAATGCGCCGGATCACCATCGACATAATTCATGATCCAGTTGCGCAGCCAGCGCTCCATGTCGGCACGCTCCATCGCGGCGCCGATCTTGTCGCGTACCATGCACTTCAGGTAATGCGCGAAGCGACAGCAGGCGAACATGTACGGCAGACGGGCACTCAGGTTGGCGTTCGCCGTCGCTTCGGGATCATCGTACTCGACCGGCTTCTGCAGCGACTGTGCGCCGATGAACGCCGCCTCATTCGTGTTCTTGCGGTGAATCAGCGGCATGAAGCCGTTTTTCGCCAGTTCAGCTTCACGCCGATCGCTGATCGCGATTTCGGTCGGGCACTTCATGTCCACGCCACCGTCATCGGTTGGAAACGTGTGCACCGGCAAGTTCTGGACGATCCCGCCCGCCTCGACGCCGCGAATCCGCGAACACCAGCCGTACTCCTTGAACGCCCGGTTGATGTTCGTCGCCATCGCATACGCCGAGTTGGCCCAGGTATATTTCCGGTGGTCGGCGGCGCCGGTGTCTTCCTCGAAAGCGAACTCGTCGACCGGTTGCGTACCAATGCGCGAGCCGTAGGGGAGACGGGAAAGGAAACGCGGCATCGCCAGGCCGATGTAGCGCGAATCGTCGCTCTGGCGCAAGGCAGCCCAGGCCGCATATTCCGGCGTGCCGAAGATCTTGGTCAGATCGCGCGGGTTGGCGAGTTCCTGCCAGGAATCCATCTGCAACAGGCTGGGCGAAACGCCGGCAATGAACGGGGCATGCGCCGCGGCAGCGATCTTGGCCATTTCGCCGAGCAATTCGACATCCGGACCGCCGTGGTCGAAATAGTAGTCGCCAATCAGACAGCCGAAAGGCTGTCCGCCAAGCTGACCGTACTCCTCTTCGTAGACCTTCTTGAACAGCGGGCTCTGATCCCAGGCCGCTCCCTTGTAGCGCCTGAGCGTCTTGCCGAGTTCCGCCTTGGAAATGTTGAGCACTCGGATCTTCAGATTCTCGTCTGTTTCGGTGTTGTTCACCAGATAGTGCAGGCCGCGCCATGCGCCTTCCAGCTTCTGGAAGTCCTCATGATGGAGGATCTGGTTGACCTGGTCGGAAAGTTTCTTGTCGAGCGCAGCGATGATCGATTGTATCGTCTTGACGACGTCGTCCGAGACCAGTTGCGTTGCCGCCAGCGCCTGCTGGGCGAGCGTCTGCACCGCGACGCTGACCGCGTCTCTTGCCTCATCGGTCTTCGGTTTGAACTCGCGCTTGAGCAGGGCAGAAAAATCGCTGCTCTCCTCGCCTGTTGCGCCCGCTACGGCGTCGGACCGGACTTGTGTATCCGCCATACGGAAAACCTCCAAAATGCGTGGGAACGTCCCGGAAAAAATACTGCAAGCGATCTGAACTGACGAGCAAAGGCGCTTAGCTACCGGCCTCGCCGGTAGCCGCCGGCTTCGGGTTGGCCGCCAGCGACTCGAGCAGGGCCTTGTCCTGCAGCAATCTGGCAATCAGTTCCTCGGCACCGCTCTTGCCGTCCATGTACGAGATCAACCCGGAGAGCTGCTGACGCGCGGTGAGCAGCTTGTTCAGCGCGTCCACCCGGCTGGCGACCGCCGCCGGCGAGAAATCGTCCATCTTCTCGAAAGTCAGTTCGACGTTGAGCTTGCCCTCGCCGGTCAAGGTATTGTCCACCTGAAAAGCGACGCGCGGCTTCGTCGCCTTCATCTTGCTGTCGAAATTGTCAACGTCGATGTTGTCGAAATTGCGCCGATCGACCGGTGCCAGAGGGTCGGCAGGCTTGCCGGACAGATCGGCCAGAACACCCATCACGAAAGGTATCTGGACCTTCTTCTGGGCGTCACCCGTCTCTACTTCGTACTCGATCTGGACGCGCGGCGCACGATTACGGGCGATGAACTTCTGACTGCTGCCTGCCATGTCTTCCTCCAGGAAGTGAATGAAATCAATCCATGCCATTTTGACACAGAGTGTGCCTTGTGGCTATTCGTCTTCGTCCTTGTGCAGCTTCTCGCCAACTACCGTTTCTGCCTGCGGCAGACCGTCCGGGGCCATGTCTTCCATCAGTTCGAGGAACGACATGCCCATCATCCGCTGTGCCCGGCGCAGCAGGAGCGGTACCGGATTGGTCGGCTCGTGCCGGGCGAGGTAGTCGCACAGGCGGTCGAGTGTCGCCACCACGTCGTCGCGCGAGAGGATCTCGCCAGGAGCCGAGCGCACCGGCGCGGGCGCTCTGGACTCGGTCGGCGCCTCGTCGTCCTCCGGCGGCGGGCTCTCGGCGGCGGCCACCACGGGCGGCGCGACCAGCTTCACGGCTTGCGTGACTGCGTAGAGCACCGACTGCAATGGCGCAAGATCAGGCGCTGACTCACCGGAGCGATCGGCAAAGCAGCGCCTGACCGTCTGCACTCCGGCCAGGGCGAAGTCGGCCTGGCGCGGCAGATCCGGGTTCTCGGCAACCGCATAAGCGAGCACTTCGGCCAACTGGCTTTCACTCAGCGGTGGCTTGTCGCCGGTCGGCTTCAGCCGCCCGAGCGCAATTTCGATCTCGCGCACCGCGAGCTGGCCATGCCGGCGCGACTGGAAAACCAGACTGCCACGCAGATCGCGCACGACCGCCTGCAGCGAGGCCAGCTCGAGCAGAGCATTGGCGCGCATCACCGCCGGTGAATCCTCGTCGCCCGGATCGAGTTCGGGGTGGAGCGTCGGCCAGAACGTGTCGAGCAAACCGGCGATCAGCGCCAGGCCGTCGCCGATTCCCGCAAAGCCGCGCGTGTGCAGCCAGGCGCGCGTCAGCCAGACGGCCAGGCGCAGGTCCTTGGAGCGCAACAGCAGGCGCTCGGCCAGCGCCTGCACCTGCACCCAGTCGGCCTGCTTGCCCTCGCGTCGCGTGATTTCCCCATCGTCGCGCTTGAACTCGGCGTCCGCCTCTTCCCGCGCCGCCTCCTCCATGCGCTTGAACTCGGGGTCGTACTCAAGGGTTTCGCCGCTCGGTTTCTCCTCGGAAACCGGCACCAGCCATTGTTCAATCGTCACCAGACCGTCCTCCTGCAATGCCATCGTGATCGTCTTCCGCCAGTCCGTCAGCGGCCCCCTCGCCTCACGGCTTGTCGCTGCCGCCCGCCGCCGGGACGCAGACGACGCGGTCACCCACCGTCAGGCCAACGCAAGCGGGAACGCTGCCGACGCCCTGAAAGCGACTGACCGCGGCCTGCCCGACCCGCGTTTCGGTGATCACGCCTTTGCGCAACTGCGCAGCGACGTTTTCGTTCGAGAAACCACTTTCCAGTTGCTCCTTGCGCACCTGATTGAGCACCTCGGCCACACCCGACTGCACCGCATCGTAAGCCGACGAATCCTCGATCCTTCGCCCATCGACGATCACCGGACGAACGGCGGTCGTCGCGAGCGACGCCGGATAGACCAGGCGGCGCGCGATGACGCCGGTGGGATCGACCCCGCCGCTGGCGCTGGTGGCCAGATAGACCGGCACGTCGCCGCTCGTCAGATCCTGCCGGAACGGATCGACCGCGATCGTCTGCAGCCAACTGTTGTTGGCGACGCCGCTGACCGCGCCGAAGCTGAGCGAGATCGGCGCGCCGAGTTCGCCGAACTGCAGGCTGCTGGGACTGCCTGCCGGCAAAGCTGCGTTAACATCGGCAATCACGAAAATCGACGGCAGAATCGAAAACGCGTTGTCGTCGCGCCGCTCGGGGTCGGTGGCGAGATTTCTCCCGTCGCGCAGTTGGCTGGCGCCAACGCGCGTCTGGATTTTCCCCCCGCCGCCGCGAATGCTGCGCGCCAACAGCAGAACCGTATCGGCGTCGATCGCCGGTAGCGGCGTAGCGGCAACCGTGATCGTGTCCGCGGCAATTGCCACAACGCTTTTCCGGTTGCCCGTCTGATTGGCATCGACTTCGGTAACGGCTGACAGCGGCCCTTGCAGGCGATTGGTCAAGCCACCCGGGTGCGCCAGCGCCTGCCTGTCCTGCGGCGCCGCATAGACCTCGATCAGCCCGCCAGGTCCGCTCTTGTCAACCGCCTGCTGCCCGGCAACCGGCGCGCTGGCGGCTGTGGCGCCCGCCGTCAGGTCGATCGACGCGCGCCGGGCGACGAGGTTCACGGTCACCTCGGGGGCGCTCTGCAGCAGCGCACCCGTCGCCTGATGGATGCTGCTGCCATAAACCGCAAGCTGTGCGGGGACCCCGCTCGCATCCTGCACGGAAACCTTGGGAACGATCACCGACGGCATTTCAGCCTGATTGGCGACGATGTCGACTGTCCCGGCACCGCTCAGCACCAGCGGTCCCAGCTCGACGGTCGTCGCGCTGATCAGATGCGAGCGCAGCCCCGGCTGCGCGCGTACCTGCCCGGCGACCTGCAAGCGCTCGGCATCCAGGCGCGTGCTGCCGGTGTCGAGCAGCACCTCGAGCGCACCGCCCGTACGCACCTGGCTGTCGCCGGCGGTCAGCCGCAAGCCGCCGACGAATCGGTTGTCGGCGCTGTCCAGCGTGACGCTGTGTGTGGCAGCATCGATCGTCGTCGCCTGGTTGACCTGCAGCCCGGCGGTCTGCGTCAGCTCGCCGGTGAGGCTGATCGTCGCCTCCTGGTTGACCGTCGTCAGGCCGAAGCGCAGCGCGCCGGACTGAACGACCGACAAGGCATCGAGCGTTCCGGCGATGACCGTCTGGCCGGGGGTGCTGGTCGTCAGCCGGCCGCCGACGTCGGCCGCGTGGACGATTGCACCACCGCCGGTACTGAGCGTGCTATTTCCGCTCGTTGAGACGTTGCTCGTCAGATCGCCGGTAGCGCCCTCGCTACGCGCTTCCAGCGTGCTCGCCTGACCGGAAATGGTCAGCGCGCCAGCCAGCGCGCGCAGGTTCGTGCTGCCGGTCCGCAGCGTTGCGCTGAAGCCGTTCTGATCGGCGATCAGCGTCGGACCGGCGACTAAATCGATACGGCTGAAATCGTTTTGCGGATCGCGCAGCTCGACGTTCCGGCCGGCGGCACGAATCGTCAACAGTCCATTGGCGACGCTCAACGAGCCCGATTGGCCGATCTCTCCCGTCACACTCAGCAGCTCGGCCGAGCTGTCGACGCGCGTCGCTTGCGGGCCGAAGCTGAGCGCGCCCGCCTGCCTGACCTGCAGGCTGCCGAAGCTGCCCGAGAGCCTCGTCGGACCCGTCGTGTCGGTGCTCAGTCGACCGCCGACGCTTCCCGCGTGGTTGATCGAGCCGCCCGCACCGCTGGTCAGCACGGCATCGCCCGGACCAATCGTGGTGACACTTGCGATCGACCCCAGTGTGCTGCTGGCGACCAGGCTGGCCGCGCTGCCGGCAAGCACGAGATCGCCGGCGAGCAGGTCGATCGTCGTCTCGCCGGTCTCCAGTCGGGCAGCCAAGCCGTTGCGGTCGGCGATGTGGGTTCTTCCCGCGACCAGTTCGATCTCGCCGAAGTCGTTCAGCCCGGAAGCGAGCCTCACGCTCCACCCAGGCGCGCGGATGCGCAAGGCTCCGGGCACGATCAAAGCGGCTGACTGGTTGAGCGGACCCTCGCTTTCCGCAGTGAGATTGGTCGCGCTGCCGGCGAGGCTCAGTTCGCCAGCCAGCACGTGCAAGGTGGTATCGGCGGTCAGCAGTTTGACGGCGAGCGCATCCCTGTCCGTGATCCGCGTCGTCGCCGCGGTGATGTCGACGCTGGCGAAGTCGTTTTCCTGAGTGTCCAGCTTGACTTCCTGGCTCGGCGCACTGACGACCAGCGGACCCACAACGGTGAGCGCCGCCGACTGGCTGATCCTCCCTGTCACTTGCGCGATGCGCGCGGCGTTGGCGACGCGCGTCGTTGCCGGGCCGAAGGTGAGCTGCGCGCTACGCTCGACCTGCAATTCGCCGAAGCTTCCCGCCAGCATCGTGTCCCCGGTCGTCTCGCTGCTCAGCCGGCCACCGACTGCGCCGACATGCGAAATCGTTTCGCCGGCGCGGCTGAACAAGCGCGCACCGCCGCTGATGTCGCCGCTGCTGCGGATGGCGCCATCCGCTTCGATCGTCAGGTCGCCGCCAATGTGGCCACTGTTGCTCGCCGCACCACCCGCGTCGAGTTGACTGTTGCCGGTCGTCGCCACGCTGCTGCTGAGTTCGCCGGCACTGTGCGCGAGCAGGCTGTCAGCCGTACCGGCGAGCACGAGAGCCCCGCTCGTCGCCTGCACATGCGTTTCGCCGGTCACCATGTGCAGCGCCAGATTGGGCGAACGGGTGCTCAGGCGGGTCGTTCCGCCCGTCACACTGAAACTGCCTTGTAAATCATTGGCCGGATTGTCGATCGTCATCGCCCCGCGGCTGCTGCTGGTCAGCGTGACCGAATCGCCCTTGACGATTCCATGGTAGGTTTGCCCGTCGGCGGTCAACACCGTCTGCGCCGAACCGAGATCGAGCGTACTCTGCGCGTCCTGCGTCAAGCTGCCCAGGCGGCGCGCGCCGCCGAAAAGCTTCAGCGTCCCACCGCCGTCTATCGTCAGCAACGTCTGGTCGCCGCCGCCGACCAGCGCCCGGCTGACTTCCAGCGACACCCCGGCCGGCACCGACAGCGTCGTGCTCTGCGCGAGCTCGAGGCCGCCGATGACCGCCTCCCCGCTCATTTCGAGCTTGCCGCCGCGCAGACGAACATCGTTGCCCAGCGCGATGTCGTTGACCCGCAGGGTACCGGTAACGACATCGACGGCCCCGGAACCGAGTACGCCATCGTTCGCCTGGGCGAGCAGCATCCCCTGCTCGATGATCGTCCCGCCAGAGTAGGAAGCCGTCGCCTGGAGGATCAACTGGCCGGCACCGACTTTCGTCATCGCTGCTGCCGGCGCGCCGCCCACCGGTCCCTGCAGCGTCAGCCGGTCATCCGCCTCGGGAACATTGATGCGCGCATCGGCCGCCAGATACACTGCGCCGGTGTAGACGGCGAGCGTGCCACTGCCGGTCAGCGCGCCAGCGCCGAGCAGGCTGCCGCCCGCGCCCGCGCCGGCAATCCGCAACTCGGCCGTCGGCCCCAGCGTCAAGCCCACATTGTCGATGGCGAGCGTCGCGCCGGCAGCGACGTCCACCGAGCCGCTGCCCAGAGCGTGGCTGTCGCCGGCGACCAGCACGCCAGCCGCAATGCTCGTCCCGCCGGCGTAGCTGTTGTTGCCGGTGAGGCTCAGTTGCCCAGTGCCCGTCTTGACCAGACTTCCGCGAGTAGCCGGCGCGACCTGCGCGCTCTCGCCGATCTGCCCGGCAAAGCTGCCCGATACTGCCTGCTCGACGCTCAGCGTGCCGCCATTCAGCCAGATCCTGGCCGCCGGGTCGCTCCCCGTCAGCGTTCCGATGTTCTGCGCATGACCCTGCAAGTCGAGCGCGGCACTCGCCGCATCGAGCGTCAGCGGGCGCGCGGCCGGCAATACATCGTCGACCCCGGTTTCGATGGTACCGCCGACAATAAACGTACCGCCACGGTAGGTCTTGCGCGGACCGGCAAGCGTCAGCGCGCCGCTGCCGAACTTGCTGAGCGCGCGATCGCCGCCGGCAAGCTGCTCGATCGCGCCATTCAGCCGCAGGCGGTGATTCAGCTCGGGAACGCCAATGCCGGCGTCCGCGGCGAGGACGATGCGGCCATCGTAGCTGGCGCTGGAACGGCCGATCAAGGCGCCTCTCGCGTTCACTGCCTGCCCGGCGGGCCCTTGTCCGACGATCTGAATCTGCGGGTTGCGACTGCCCAGCAAGGCCACATTGTCCAGCTCCAGCACCGCCTCCGGCTCAACCTCGACCGTACCGCCCATACCGAGCGAACGCCAATCGGTGACCGAGATGCGGCCCGCCTCGACCACCGTATTACCCGCGTAGTCCTTCGCCTGACCACCGAGCAGCAGCGTGCCCTCGCCCACCTTGCGCAAACCATGGGGCGTGCTGGCGATAGCGCCGTTCAGCGTCAGCCGCGCGTCGGCAGCGGAAACACCGATGAGCGTCTCCCCGCCGAGCACGATCGCTCCACCATAGGCCGCCGTCCCGGTAGCGTGCAGCGCCCCCAGCCGGCCATCGCTGCCGCTGCCGGCGAGCTTCAGCGTGCTCGTCGGCTCGGAGAGCTCCAGCGTCACGCCAGCGAGCAGCAAGGTGGCGCCCGGCTTGACGTCTACCGAACCGCCGCCCAAGGCGCGCGCGCGCTCGGCACGCACGATGCCGGCCTCGATGTCAGTCCCCCCCTTGTAGTCCGTCCCGCTACCCGCCAGCACCAGCGTTGCCGGCCCCAGCTTGGTCAGCCGGTGTCCGGCGTTGCCCGGGCTGGCAGCGATATCTCCGCGCAGCGTCAGACTACCCGCCGTCTGAGCAGTGCCATCGCCACCGACCGCAGCGTTCGCCATCAGCGTCAGCGGACCATCGTAGCCAGCCGCGTACGCGGTGCCGCTCGGTCCGGCGGCAACGGTCAGCGCTCCCTTCCTGCCCGGGTGTCCGGCGCCGGCGAGCGAGAAGCCGCCGGCCAATGGGTTGAGGGTAAAGGAACCGTCAAGCTCCAGCGTGCCGCCGTCCTCGACCACCAGATCTGAGCGCGTGTCGAGCGCATTCGCTTTCGTCAGCCCGAGGACGCCCCGACTGACCGTCGTCGTCCCGCTATAGAGATTGGCGTGCTGCAAGGTCAGCGTGGCGTCGCCCAGCTTCGTCAGGCTGCCCGTACCCTCGATCTGGCCAGCAAAACCGGCGTTTTCCTTTTGCTCGACGGTGAGCGTCGCGTTGCCGAGCAGGACTTTGCCGAGCTGGTTGTCCTGCGCATCAGCCGCCGCTCCGCCCCGCAATCCGCCAATGCGCTGCGCTCGGTTGGCCAGATCAAGCACGGCTGCCGCCGCGTCGGACAGTGTCACCATGCCGCTGCCCGGCAGGACATTGGCCGCCGCCGTTTCGAGCGTACCCGCCTCGATCTGCGTGCCGCCGGTATAGCTCTTCGCCGGGCCGCCGAGAACCAGCGTCCCGCCACCCAGTTTGCTCAATGATCGGGAACCCGCCTCCTCGTCGATTGCCCCGTTCAAGGCAAGTCTGTCGCCGCTCCCGACGGCGACGGCCGCGTTCCCCGCCAACAGCACGCGGCCATTGTAGCTCGCGCTGTTTCCCGTCCCGATCAGCGCTCCCTGGTCGACACCGGAGAGTGCGACTCCTCGGCCGGCAATCTTCACCTGCGGATACGAACTCGCCGCAAGGGCCGCATTCTCCAGCCGCAGGCTGCTGCCAGCAGTGACCTCGATCGAGCCCGGGCCGAGCGCAGCCGAATCTTGCACGGCAACGACGCCAGCCTGGATGAACGTTCCCCCGCTGTAGTTGCTCGCCGCGCCAGAAAGGACGAGCGTCGACAAGCCGACCTTGCTCAGGCTTGCACCGGCCGCGTCCTCGCCGATTCCGCCGCTCAGCGTCAGGCGCGTGCCGTCGAGCGGCGCTGCCGCCTCGCCGCCGATCAAGCTCGGGCCGGTCAAGGTGATCGCGCCGGCGTAGCCACCGGTCTTGCCTGCGGCAATCCGCAGCGCGCCGTTTCCGCCCTGGCCGACTCCGCCCAGCCGGAAACTGCCGGCGGCTCCACCGTTGAGCGTGTTGAGCACGACCGACTCGGCGATCTCCAGGCTGCCGCCATCGTTCCCCACGCCGCTGGTTCCCCCGTCGACGACCAGCGTGGAATCGGCATGCAGCGCATCGGAGCGCGCGACGGCGAGCACCCCCTGGCTGACGGTCGTTGCCCCGGAGTACGTGTTAGCCTGGCTCAGCAACAGCCGGCCGCCGCCCAGCTTGTTCAGCTTGCCACCGTTGCCGCTGATCGTCCCGGCGAATTCGCCATCGGCAGCCTGTTTGACGTACAGCCACCCGCTCGTGCCAAGATCGACCCGTGCACCGCTTACGCCGGTGAGCCGACCGATGTGCTGGGTCGTGCCGTTCAGTTCGAGCAGCGCGCCCTCTCCCGCCAGGTTGACGCTGCGGTCGGTCGGCAAGACATCGCCGGCTGCTACGACGAGGCGACCGTCGACAATCTCGGTGCCGCCCCGATAGTCCTTGCGTATCCCGGAAAGCCGGAGCGTTCCGGCTTCCGTCTTGCTCAGCGCATAGGTCGCCGCACCCACGTCCTGGCTGATCGCGCCTCCCAGCTCAAGCGTTCCCGCGGCACCTACCGCGATGCTCGCCGCCCCGCTCAGCGTGATGTCGCCCAGATAAGCGGCGTTGCCCGCCGCGGCGACGCGCAGCGCGCCCAGACCGCCGCCATCACCGCGCAGCGAAAACCCGCCGGCCAGCGTGTTCAGCGTGGCGCCGAGTTGCAGCGTACCGCCGTCGACGACCAGCGCCGATTCCGTGTGCAAGGCGTCGCCGCGCGTCAACGCAAGCACCCCGCCGCCCACCCGGGTCGTGCCACGATAGGTATTCGCCCCACTCAGCGTCAGTGTGCCGGCACCCTGCTTGCTCAAGCTGCCAGTGCTGCTGCCGCTGATGCTTCCGGCGAAAGTCGAACCCGACCCGCCGCCGGCTACGCTGACTGTGAGCGTCCGGTCGCCCAAGGCAACCCGGCCAGCCGAATCTGGAGCAAGCCCCGCTGCGCCACCGCTCAGCCCGGCAATCTCCTGGTTCTGGCTCGCCTGCGCAAGATCGAAGACGGCACCAACCCCGTCCGCCAAGCTGACCAGCGCGCTGGCGGCCAGGCTTCCCGTACCGCTAAGCTTCAAGGTCCCACCATTGACCCTTGTCGCTCCGGTCGCGTTGTTCGCACCGCTCAGTTCGAGCATCCCCGCCTCAATGTTGGTGCCGGCGAGAACGTTGTTCGCACCACTGAGCACCAGCCGACCCGCACCGACCTTGCTCAATGTCCCGGCGCCACTGATCACGCCGCTGAAAGTCGCGTCCGGCCCGGCCGCGATGCTGACGCCCAGCGTCGCCCCACCGAGCACGAGATTGCCCGCGCCAGAAAGCCGCCCAAGGCTCTGCCGATTACCGTTCAGGTCGACCGTACCGGCATTGAGCGCAAGATTGCTGGCGCTTCCCGCGTTACCGAGCAACACATCCGGCGCCAAGAAACGAAGCGTTCCAGGCCCCTCCTTGACCAGCGACGCGGCCGTGATCGGCTGCGCCTGCGTCATCGATCCACTGCTCAGATTGATCGTCAGCGTACCGCCGCCAACGTCCATCGCACCGGGAGAAGTGACCGTGGCCGCCATCAGCGTCAGCCCGCCGCCAGCCGTCCGCAGAAGGAAGCCACCCGCATTCAAGGCGTTACCGGCAGTAATCGTCACCGACGTCGGCGGTGTTCCGCTGCCGGTCGTCGCGAACGACACGTTCTCGCGCAAGATGACGTCGCGCGAGGCCTGCAAGGTATAGCTGGCATCGACACTGAAACTCCCGGCCGCGACGAAGTACCGTGCTACTGTGTCCGGATCGCCGGGGGACGGCGCAATGAAAGGATTCGCCGACAAGGTTTGTTCACCCACGAGCTGTTCACCGCCGACATACAGATCACTCGGATCAAGCAACAGCGACCCGACGCTGCCGTGCGGTGCGGACGTGTCGACGTGTCCGTCGAAGCCCAGGTTCTGTTTGCCGGAGACTTCGACAAAGCCGCCGTCACCGTGTTGTTGGCCGCCTCTGGCCGAGATCGAACCCGAGAAGCGCGTCCAGTCGTCAGCCCAGACGATGATCTTGCCGCCTTGGCCGGTGCTCAGTGCGTCGGCGGTGATCGTTGCGTCCTTGCCGACGTAGGTCTGCTGCGCGGTGCGCACGCTGCCCTTGCCCTGGTAGTCGCCGCCGATCAGGATGCGGCCGCCGCCGGCGTCGCCCGAGGCGTCGAGTTGCGCGCTGCCGAAGATGCCGACTTTGTCGCCGAGGACGCTGATCTGCCCGCCGGCGGCTGCCGGCTCGCGGCTGGCCGCGTCGAGCTGGCCGCTGACGCTGACGACTCCGCTGCTGCCGCCGTCGAGGTAGATCTCGCCGTTGTGCTGGCGCGCGCCGCGTGCACGCACGATTCCTTCGACGTTCAGGACGGTGTCGACCAGGGCGTCGCGGGCGCTTGCCTGTAGCGCGATGCGCCCGCCGTCGGCGTCGATCCGCCCCGGGTTGCTGACCAGCGCGCGCGCGGCTGCGGCGTCGACCTGGTAACGCACGAGACCGTCGCCGTGGAAGTCGACGACGATGCGGTCGCCGGCGATCAGGCCGGTCGTTCCGCCCGGTGTGCTGATCGAGCCGGCGTTGATGACTTCGCTGCCGAGCAGCGATACGCTGCCGCCGATCGGCGTTTCCAGGCGTCCGTCGTTGCGCACGCTGGCCGCGCTGCCCGAGGTGCGGCTGAAGCTCAGGCGACCGTTGAGCAGGTCGAGCGGCTGCGCGCTGAGCGTCCCGGCGATCAGGTTGCCGACATGCACGACGGCCGAGGCGCCGAAGTAGACGCCGGCCGGGTTGATCAGGAAGACCGAGCCCGGCGCGCTGATCCGGCCGAGAATCTGCGAGGGATCGTTGCCGGTCACGCGGTTGACGGTCAGCGCGCTGGCTGAGGGCTGGTTGAAGCGCACGGCTTCGTTCGCGCCGACGTTGAAGCTGCGCCAGTCGAGCGCGGCTTTTGCGCTGCTCTGGTTGATCACGAGTTGTGTCGGACCCGTGCGGCTGACCGTGGCTTGTCCGGCGATCAGCGCCGGGTCGCTCGGCAGCGCCAGCGCGCTGCCGGCAAAGACCAGGATGAGCGACAGTGAGAGTGGGCGCAGTGGGCAGCTCAGGCTGCGTTGCGTGGGCTGCGGCCCGGCGTTGGTGCTCGCCTGCGGGTACTGCCGTTTGCTTGTCATGGAAAACCTCCCCAGGTTGTCCGACTGGATTCTAGTGTCTGTTCTTTGTGTGGGCTGCGGTCTTAGCTGATCATGGTGGGCCTCTGCTGTTGCCTAGAAGTAGCGACTGATCTGGACGTAGGCGCGCGGGCGTCGGTCGAGTTTGTCGTTGACCAGGTCGCCCTTGTCGCGCCAGGCGATGCTGCCTTGCGCCGACCAGCTCTTTGCCGTCGCCCAGTTGAGTCCGATGCCGTAGCCGGAGAGCGTGCGCGTGTTCTCCGGATCGGTGACGCGCAGCGCCGGGTTTTTGTCAAGCGTCGAGCGGCCCCAGTCCAGGAAAACCGATCCGACCAGCGAGCCAGGAATCTTGCCGTCCCAGTTGGGGAGCGCGTAGCGCAGTTCGAGCGAGGCCAGGTGTGCTTCGTCGCCGGGCGCTTCGCCGACGGCGAAGGCGCGCACGCCGCCTGGTCCGCCGAGGCTGAATTTTTCGCTGCTGTCGAGTCGGTCGCGGGTGAATTGCCCGGAGTAGCGCAGGAAGACGAGGAAGCCGCTGTCGCCCAGCGCATGCAGGCGTGAGTAATAGGGGTTGAGCTTGCGGAAATGGCCCACCGGCGTGCCGACCGTCGCGTTCTGGTTTTCCAGCGTGCCGTAGGTGTAGCCAAGCGAGAAGCTGTTGATCCCGCCTCCGAGCAGCGAGTCGCGCAGGTCGCCACTGAGCGTCAGCAGCGTCGAGCGCGAGCGCCGGTCGATGCGTGCGGCAGCGTCCGGATTGTCTTCGAATTCCTTGTAGTCGTAGCCCACCTGGACGAACAGGTTGAAGTTGCGCGAGCGGGCGATCGGGTAGAGGACGAACGCCAGCGCGTCGAGGGCGGTGCCGTAGCCGGGGGGGATGCCTTCTTTCGTCAGCAGCGTGTATTTCAGGCGCGAGACCGTGGCGCCCAGACGCAGCCCGTCACTGCCCAGCGGAACGACGTAGCTGAGCGATCCGAAGCGGATTCCCTGGTCCTGCCCGTGCATCGCGCGCAGCGACAGCGAGTCGCCCAGACCCAGCGGCGAGCCGACGACCAGGTTGCCGCTGACGCGCACCGTTCCGGTGTAGCGCGAGCCCATGTTGTCGACCTGTACCTGCCCGCTGAGGGTCGGATCAGGCTGGACATCGACGATCAGGTCGGCAGTTCCCGGGTCGAGCCCGGGCCGGATCGTCGAACTCGCGCGGACGCCGTGCAGGTCGTTGATCAGGAAGAGAACCCGCTCGAGATCGGCGGTGCGCAAGGTCTGCCCCGGTTGCAGACGGTCGAGGTGCGCCTGAATCCGGCTGCGCGCCACCGGCGTCGCTTCGTCGTGGTTGAGCTCGATGCGGCCAAGCCGACCGAGCAGAACGACGATCTCGACGACTCCGCCCTGCAGCTTCTGTTCCGGGATGTACGCTTGCGCCAGCAAGTAGCCGCGTGCGTTGAGGTGGCTCTTGACGGTCGCCGCGGCGTCGAGCAGGTCCTGGAAGGTCTTCTCTTCGCCGATGAAGCGCTTCAGTTGATCGAGAATCGCCGCGCGTTCGTCGTCCGGAACGCCGCTCAGCGTGAAGCCGCGGATGTCCATCTTCAGCTCGGGAACGTCCGACAGCTCCGGTCTGAACGCCGGAAGCTGATTGTTCATCTCGGCCTCGGGCAGCTTCGGCGCCGTCGGCGCGCCTTGAATCTGGCGCAGAATCTGTCCGGCGTCCTGCTGCGCGTGCGCTGCCGTCAGCGCGCATGCGAAAAGAGCGACAAGGCCACCGCGCGCGAGACTGGTCCGAAAGGCGCGCAGCGCTGCCGCTGCCCGCCGCCGCAGGCTTCCCGGCAAACGCCGGTGACACCGCGCGAACGAAGCCGCCACTTCGCTGCGCCACTGATCGTTCGTCTTCATGATTCTCCCCATCGTTCTTGCCATTTTTGAGAATGGTTCTTGCCGCTTTTCTCCCGATCTATCTGCCGATTCTTCTCTCCACTCGTTTCCCGGGTCTTGTCACGATTCTACTCCCGA
>NZ_JAVMKF010000083.1:32518-36207 GCF_031732815.1 Accumulibacter sp.
CGATTCTACTCCCGATTCTTCTCCCCACTCTCCTCCCCGTTTCCCAAGCATGCAGCGGGTCCACCTGTGCAGCCGGCTGGCGCTCGCTCTTGCCGCGTTCGTCCGCTCGGGGCTACGGCGCAAGCCGGCGCACCGGCGCATCGCTTCGCTTCTGCGCATCCGCCGGCGTCTCGTGCGCTTGCCGCTACCTTCAGGCGCGTCTGCGGGCTCACTCCGATGCCCTGCCGGAGCCGGCCGCCGTCGCGCAGACGACATCTTCGCCGACGGTCATACCGGAACACGTCTGCACGCCGCCGACGCCGGCAAAACGAGTGACCGCGGCCGGACCAACGCGCGTCTCGGCAATCACGCCCTTGCGCAATTGTACGGCGACGTTCTCGTTCGAGAATCCGCTCTCCAGTTGTTCCTTACGCATCTGGTTCAGAATTTCGGCAACGTTCGATTGAATCGCTTCGTACGCCGACGTGTCGTCGATCACCCGCCCGTCGACCGCGACGCGTCGGACCGCTGCAGTGGCCAGCGTGGACGGAAAGACCAGGCGGCGGGTGAGCAGGCCGCTCGGATCGACCGCGCCACGTCCTCCAGTGCTCAGGTAGACCGGCACGTCGCCGGCCAGGCTGGTCTGGTTGTACGGATCGACGGCGATGGTTTGCAGGGTGCTGTTGTTCGGCGCGCCCTTGACTTCGCCAAAGCTGACCCAAATCCCGGAATTGAGCCCGCCAAAGCGGAATGGGCTCGGCGAGCCGACGGGTGGCCGGGCGCCAACATCGGCGATGATGAAGATCGAGGGCAGGATCGAGTACGAGTTGTCGTCGCGCCGGTCGGGATCGGTCGCGATATTGCGTCCGTCGCGCAGTTGCGTGGCCGCGACGTGCGTCAGGATCGTTCCGCCGCCGCCGGGCAGGTCCCGCCCGAGCAGGAGAACGGTATCCGACTCCACTGCCGGCACTGAACTATCAGCAAAGCGCAGCGAATCCGAGGCAAGCGCGATCACCGCCTTGGCACTGCGCTGCTGGTTGGCATCGACTTCAGTCGTTGCGGAAACCGGGCCAAGCAACTGGTTGGTCAGCCCTCCCGGATGCGCCAGTACGCCTCTTTCCAGCGGCGAGGAATAGACTTCGGTCAGGCCACTCACGCCGCTCCTGAGCTTCTCGCCCTCGCCAACGCTCGCCCCCGCGCTCAGGTCGATCGAGGCACGGCGGGCTCTCAGGTTGAGGCTGACGCCTGCTTCAGTGGACATCACCGTGCCCGCCATCTGGTTGATGCTGCTCTCGTACACGCCGAGCCTGGCCGGCGTTCCGCCCGCGTCCTGGACCGCGACGTTCTTCACTTCGAGCACCGGCATGCTCGCCTGATTGGCGACGATGTCGATACTGCCTTGGCCGCCAATCGACAGGCTGCCCAGCGCCACGGTCGTCGCGCTCGTCAAGTGCGATGCCCCGGACGGACTCAGGCGGATGCTGCCGGAGACCGTCAGGCTGTCGGCGGTAAGCGCGCTGTTGCCCGTTGTCAACTGCGCGACCAGCGCCTTGCTCGCCGACACGCTGACGTCGCCGCCAATGATCGTCAGCACGCCAGCAAAGCGGTTGTCTACGTTGTCCAGCGTGAGCGGCAGCCCAGGCAGGCTGATCCAGGTCGTGCCGTCGACCGCAACCGGCCCGAGCTGCCGCAGCGGGCCCCCAGTGCTGATCGACAAGTCCTGCGCGATATGGCTGTCGTCGAGCGTCAAGCCGTTGCGGTCGTTGAGCACGACGTTGTTGCCGGCGGTGATGCGCACGCGGTTCAAGTCGTTCTCCTCGTTGGGCAACGTGATGTTCTGGCTGGACGCGCTGATCGTCAGCAAGCCGCCTACGCTCAACGGCGCGTTCGCGTTCTGGCTGAGCCCGCCCGAGCTCGCGATGCTGGCGTTCCCGCCGATCGTGGTAGCAGCGTCGAGGGTAAGCGCGCCGGAGCGCGCGACGGAGAGGCTGCCGAGCGTGCCTGACAAGTGGGTGGCGCCGCTCGTGTCGGTGGTCAACTGGCCATCGACGTTGGCAGCATGAGCGATCTCGCCGCCGCCCGTGCTGCTCAACGTGGCGTCACCGCCAACACGGCCGCGGCTGTCGATCGGCCCGGCGGCGGTGATCTGCAGCTTGCCTCCAACTTCGCCGGTGTTGCTGGCGCTGGCGTCGGCGCTCAGCGTGCTGTCGCCAGTGGTGGCGACGCTGCTCGTCAGGTCGCCGCTGGCGCCGGCGGCGCTCGCCGTGAGGCTGCTCGCGTGGCCGCTGGCGGTGAGCGCGCCAGCGAGCGCGCGCGCGGTTGTTGCGCCGGTGTTCAGGTCAAGGGTGACGGTGTTCTGATCGGTGAGCACGGTCTTGCCCGCGGTGATCTGCACACTGCTGAAGTCGTTTGCTGCGTGATCCAGCGTGACGTCCTGGTCGGGCGCGCTGATCGTCAGCGGGCCGCTGACGATCAGCGGCGCGGTCGGGCTCTGGCTGATCGCGCCGGAGGCTGCGATCGCTGCTGTTCCGTTGATCGTGGTGCTGTTGTCGAAGTTGAGCGCTGCCGAGTGGACGACGGCGAGGCTGCCGAACGTGCCGGACAGACGGGTGGCGCCGCTCGTGTCGGTGGTCAGCAAGCCGTTGACGTTGGCCGCGTGCACGATTTCGCCGCCGCTGGTGCTGGTCAGTGTGGCGTCGCCGACGACACGGCCGCGGCTGTCGATCGGGCCAGCGGCGGTGATCTGCAGCCTGCCCTGCACTTCGCCGGTGTTGCTCGCGCTGGCGTCGGCGCTCAGCGTGCTGTCGCCGGTGGTGGCGACGCTGCTCGTCAGGTCGCCGCTGGCGCCGGCGGCGCTCGCCGTGAGGGTGCTCGCGTGGCCGCTGAGCGTGAGCGTCCCGGCGAGGGCGCGCGCGGTCGTCGGGCCGGTGGTCAGATCAAGGGTGAAGGTGTTCTGATCGGTGAGCACGGTCTTGCCCGCGGTGATCGTCACGCTGACAAAGTCGTTCGCTGTGTGATCCAGCGTGACATCCTGGTCGGGCGCGCTGATCGTCAGCGGGCCGCTGACGATCAGCGGCGCGGTCGGGCTCTGGCTGATCGCGCCGGAGGCTGTGATCGCTGCTGTTCCGTTGATCGTGGTGCTGTTGTCGAAGTTGAGCGCTGCCGAGTGGACGACGGCGAGGCTGCCGAGCGTGCCGGACAGACGGGTGGCGCCGCTCGTGTCGGTGGTCAGCAAGCCGTCGACGTTGGCCGCGTGCACGATTTCGCCACCGCCGGTGCTGGTCAGCGTGGCATCGCCGACGACGCGGCCGCGGCTGTCGATCGGCCCGGCGGCGGTGATCTGCAGCTTGCCCTGCACTTCGCCGGTGTTGCTCGCGCTGGCGTCGGCGCTCAGCGTGCTGTCGCCGGTGGTGGCGACGCTGCTCGTCAGCTCGCCGCTGGCGCCGGCGGCGCTCGCTGTGAGGCTGCTCGCGTGGCCGCTGGCGGTGAGCGCGCCGACGAGCGCGCGCGCGGTCGTTGCGCCGGTGTTCAGGTCAAGGGTGACGGTGTTCTGATCGGTGAGCACGGTCTTGCCCGCGGTGATCTGCACACTGCTGAAGTCGTTTGCTGCGTGATCCAGCGTGAGGTCCTGGCCGGGCGCGTTGATCGTCAGCGGGCCGCCTACGCTCAACGGCGCGTTCGCGTTCTGGCTGAGCCCGCCCGAGCTCGCG
>NZ_JAVMKF010000084.1:0-36081 GCF_031732815.1 Accumulibacter sp.
ACGAGCGCAGCAGTGGCGCCGTCGCGTCGGTCGAAGACGGTCTTGCCCGGACGCTCGGTCTGGCGGTTGGCGACCAGCTCGAGTTTCTCGTCGCCGGTGAGCCGGTCCGGGTACGCATCGTCGGCCTGCGCAAAGTCAATTGGGACACGATGCGGGCGAACTTCTTCGTCCTCACGCCGCCCTTGCTGCTCGAGGGCTACCCGGCGAGCTGGATTACCAGCTTCCATCTACCTTCCGGACGCGAGGACGTGGTTAACCGGCTGGTGGGCGAGTTTCCCAACCTGACCGTGATCGATGTGGCTGCGATCGTACAGCAGTTACAGGCGATCATGCAGCAGGTAGCGCGAGCGATCCAGTTCGTCTTCCTGTTCACGCTGGCCGCCGGGGTGATTGTTCTGCACGCGGCGCTGGCTTCGGCGGCTGACGAGCGGCGCTACGAACTGGCCGTCATGCGCGCGCTCGGCGCGCGCCGGGAGCAGTTGCGGCGTGCGCTGCTCACCGAGTTTGCCGTGGTCGGCGGGCTGGCCGGATTGCTCGCCGCGCTCGCCGCGATGGGGGTTGGCGAGTTCCTGGCTCGCCGCGTGTTTCACTTCGAGCTTGCCGCCAACCCATGGTTGCCGCCACTGGCGATGATCGGCGGCGCCGCGCTGGTCACTGCCGCCGGCTGGTTGGCAGCGGCCAGGCTGCTGCAGGCGCCACCGATCGAGGTCTTGCGCAACGGCAGCAGCTAGGCAGTCGCCCGTTTTTCCGGCCAGTGGCATCCGTTATCATACGTCTGCCTGGCGCGATCGCGCACGTGCCGCGGCCGGCAGTGGCCGGCGGCATTTACCTCAAATTGGGAGAAAGAGAGTAGCGAAATGAAAGCCAAGACCTTGCTGATATTGCGTCACGGGAAATCCGACTGGAACACCGGTCATGAAGACTACCACCGACCGCTGGTCGCTCGCGGTCGTCAGGGCAGCCAGAAGATGGGCGCCTGGATCCGGCAGCAGAAGCTGGTTCCCGAGGCGGTGATCAGTTCGCCGGCCGAGCGCGCGCGGGCGACCACGATGCTTGCCTGCAAGGCCATGCGTCTGCCGGCGAAGACCGTCCGCTGGGACGAGCGCTTGTACGCGGCGCCAGTCGAAGCCCTGTTGGCGGCACTCGCCGAATGCTCGAAAAGCACTCGCCGGGTCATGCTGGTTGGCCACAATCCGGGCCTGGAGGAACTCGTCGAGTATCTGGCGGGCCAGGTCGACGTTCCCGAGGACGGCAAGATCCTCCCCACCTCGGCGCTCGCTCGACTGGAGATCGCTGAAGATTGGCGCAACCTGGCGCGCGGTTGCGCGACCTTGGTCTCAGTGACCCGTCCGGGTGAGCTGGCTGACGATCTGCTGGTGAAGGCAGCCGAGGACACCAGTGAGCAAGGACCCGTACCCGACTATTTCTTTACCCAGTCGGCCGTGCTGCCTTATCGCCGTCGCGACAACAAGCTGGAAGTGATGATCATCGCTTCGCGCCGGGGAACGCGCTGGGTTCTGCCGAAGGGCGTCAAGGAGCCGGAACTCTCGCTGCGTGATTCGGCGAGCAAGGAAGCGCTCGAGGAAGCCGGCATACGTGGCGACCTTGACCAGGAGCCGATCGGCCATTATGACTACGCCAAGTGGGGTGGCGTTTGCAGCGTGGCGGTCTTTCCGATGGCGGTCATCGAATGTATCCCGGACACGGAATGGGAGGAAAACCACCGCGAACGGCGCTGGGTTTCGGTCAAGGAGGCCAGGCGCCTGCTTGACGAGCCCGCCTTGCGCAAGCTGGTCGACAAGCTGGAGAAACGGCTGAAGTAAGCCCTGGCGCCCAGACCAGCGGCAAGACCGGCTGAAGACCGCAGCGAAGGTGGACGGCCAAGGCCGAAACAGCCAGGGCAGCGTTTTTCTTGCAGCGGTACTCGCGCCGGTCAAGCAGCTCTCCTCTGAACGCCTGGTTCCAGCGCGCCAACCGGGTGCTGCGCCAGGAGCGCACGAGCTTCGGGCGTGCGAGAGCTTGTCAAATGGCAGGGACGTGCATGATTGCGGTGGACGCGAAACTCATCGCGTACCTGTACCTTCCGAGCGAGTACATGGCTGCCGCAGACGCTCTGCTCGACAGCGATTCGGAGTTGGCGGCGCCGGCTCTCGGGCGAAGTGAGTTTCGCCGCAAACTTGCCGCCCGCCTGCGCCGGGCAAGCTTGCGCTTCCAGCAGGCATGCCAACGCCAGCCTGAGACGGAGCAGCCGATGCCCAGCGGCGAGTGCAAAATTGTTTCTTTCGGTGGGTTGAAACGGGTCTGCGACAGCGAACGCTTTACCTGCCGCTGCGCGCTCCTTGCGCGCGCCAGGCAGTTGGGCAGCAAGCGCGTTGCGCTGGACGGCAAGCTGCCGAGTATTTCCCATGGCTCGCGGTTGGGCTCTCGGCGGGCGGCGGTTGAGCGAAAGCGAAGCGGATCTGAAGCGACTCCGGCAGGAGGCCGCGAAGCCGCGGATGGAGAAGGAGATTCTGAAGAGAGGCGGCGGCGTGCTGGCCATCATGCACGCGCTGCAATGCAAGCTTTCTTGAAGGTATCCAGGCGCTTCCTGTTCGCACGGAGGATTGGTCACGCCCACCCGCGGTGGTCGGCGGGACGGTTGCGCTTGGCCGGGCGCCTTTTCGGTCTGTCGCTGGCAATGATACTGCCTGGGCAGCCCAGCGCACAGTCCCTTTCCGCCGTGCTTGATTCTGCCCGCGCGGGTGAGCCGACCTGGCTTTCGGCCAAGGTCGATGTCGAGCTTGCCAAGGCGAAGACGGATCAGGCGTTCGGTGCACTGTCGTCGCAGTCGAGCGCCAGTGGGAACACGAATGACAATGACCGCCAGTACCTGGCACATAATTCGACGCTGCTGCCGGCCAAGGACAGGTATCGCAGCAAAGCAGCCCCAGTGAGTCCGACGCAGCCAATCTGGCGTTACGCCAACATTGTCGGCTGGCAACCGGCAGAGGCGGTGGCGGTCCAGGGTCCACCAGGAGCTGAACGAGGCACCAGGCGCCAAGGAGCGCGTCGGGTCGCTTTTGGCAGCTACAGCGGTGGCTCGGCGAAGCGGCAAACTGCAGCAAGCGCAGTTCGTGCTGGATGACCCCCTTGCTGGCGACCGAACTTGCGGTGGCCTGGGCAAGAATGGCGGGGGTGTCAACCTGACCGAGTTGTACGAGAGTCGCGGGTCGACCGGCAACTCTTTGGACGTTCTGCCCGGCAAGGCAATCCCGGTTTGCTCGAGGCTTTCATCAGCTTGGCAGCGCAACGTTCACCTGCAGACGATTCGCCGTGACCGCAACCAGGCGGCAAGCACTCGGCTTGGCCGGGGCCGACAAGAAGCAGGACGAGCCGGCTGCGCGGGTTGGCTCGGGGCGGCAGGCGGTAGCCTTGGAGGAGCGCAGGTGACGGCCGGGAGACGACAAGCGGCTGGCTGCGCTGAGCACCGCCTCCGACCAGGCCGGCAGAAGTGGACTTTGTGCTTGGCGCAGACCTAGTCGCGCGAGGTCGAGGCGCGATGCCCACCGAGGAGGAAGTTGCCGATGCGCCGCAGGCGCTGCTGCGCCGCCTCACCGTCGAGGCCGGCGGTCAGCGCGCCGGCCGCCGCAGCGACCTCGGCAGCCCGTTCGCTGGTCAGCGTGTCGGCTCGCCGGGTGAATTCGATGATGGCGACCTGCTCGTCGCGGGTGAGGGCGAAAGGAGGCGCTTCGCTGCCCAGTTTGTCGTCCAGGATCAGGTCGCGCACTGGCGTGGTTTCGACATAGACGACCAGCGTTCCCGCTGCCAGGTCGCCGAGCCGCTTGCCATAGCCATTGAACAGGCAGGCGATGAAGCCAAGGGCGTAGCCAACTGGGAGAAAATCGACCGCGCGCAGCGTGTTGCGCAGAAAGGCGGCGCGCCAGCCGAGCGGGCGGCCGTCGTCGTGCAACACGGTCAGGCCGCAGGCCTGCTTGCCAGGCGTCTGCCCGCGCCGGTAGACCTCGAAGACGATCGGGTAGAACCATTCGAGGGCGAAGGCGCCGAGCAACATCAGTCCGACGCCGAGGTCGCCGATCGAGTTGGCGGCGACGACGAGGACCAGCCAGACGACGAAGCGGATACAGAAGTCGATGAACCAGGCGCGTGCCCGCGAGACGGGTCCGGCAACCCGCAGGTCGATCTGGCACGCTTCCGGTGTGGAGATCGTGCACAGCGTGTCCAGGCGTTGCTGATCGGTGCTCATCGTCGCGGGCAAAGACAAAGGCCGCCGACCCCACGCAGCGCCAGGCAAGTGGGCCGCCGGGGCGCCCGGCCGGCGAGCCCTTGCTGGTGCCGGCTGCCAAGCTCAGCGCGCACGCCTCGCCTGGCGGCGGCACGTCGGCGCCGACCGGCGCGCGCCAGCGGTGAACGACATCGAAGGTCGCTGCCAGTCATCGCATTGTCCACACCTTCCGTATCGTCAAGCGGTGGCTTTCTTGCCGGATTGCGCCTGTTCCGCGTGCGGCGGCGCGCCGGTCCGGGTTGCAGCGCGCACTATAACTCGCCGGCGCGCTTCCTCTCCCAATAGTGATTGATCAAGGCGACGGGCAGTGCGCGCGGACTGACGTCGAGGACGTGCAAGCCATTGCGACGCAGCAGCGCCAACTGGCGTTGCCGCGCCTGCAGGTACTCGAGACCGGCGCCGCGCAGCAGGGCGGCGTCGAAGTCGGTTACTGGCGCCTCGACCACCTCGTCGAGCACGGGCTCGCGCAGACTGGCCAGGGTGAGCGCGTGCCGGCGGCGTAGATGGCGGACAGCCGGCAGCAGCGTGTCGTCGTCTTCATCGCGCAGGTTGGTGAGCAGGATGACCAGCGCGCGTTTGTGCAGGTGACGAGTAAGAATTTCGCCAGCCGCCAGATAGTCGGTAACCTGCAGCGTCGGCTCCAGGTCGTACACTGCACTCATGATCCTCTTCACGGTGGCCACCGACTTGCTCGGCAGCAGCACGCGCGGTTGCGCGTGGCCGAAAGTCGCCAGACCGACGGCGTCGCCCTGACGCAGCGCGACGTAGGCGAGCAGCAGCAAGGCGTTCAGCGTATGGTCGAAGTGTGACAGCTCGCCGTCGTGTGCACGCATGCGTGCGCCGCAGTCGAGCAGGAAAACGATCTGCTGATCGCGTTCATCCTGGTACTCGCGCGCGATCAGCCGGCGGCAACGCGCACTGGCTGGCCAGTCAATGCGGCGTGGCGAGTCGTCCTGCCGGTAGTCGCGCAATTGATGGAACTCCATGCCCTCGCCACGTCGGCGACGCTGCAGAATGCCGATCTGCGACAGGCGGTGGTCGGTAGCCAGCAAGCTGTAGTGGGCAATGCGAGCAAAATTGGGAAAGACGCGGAGTTCGTCGAACAAGGCGGCGGCTTCCTGGACGAGCCATAGGCGCAAGGGTGAAACCCAGCGCAGCACGACACCGGAAAAGGTATGCCGGCCGCGCTGGCTGACGGCAATCCGGTACGCCACGCGCAGGTCCTGACCGGCCTCGAGCGAGAACGCGAGCGGCAGGCCGGCGCGGGCGAAAGCCGGTGGATGGCCGTCCTCCAGCCAGCCGCTGAGTTGTCCGGTGCTCAACCGCAGGTGGAGTTCGACCGTCTGCCAGGTGCCTACCGGCATGGCGTGCGGGAACTCGCGGCGCACGCTGAGCCGCCCGCGCTGACGGCGGGCGAGCACGGCGTCGAGCGTGGCGATCGTCGCGACAGTGGTCAGCGCCGCTGGCCAGAGATCGGCGAGGCGTGTGCTGGCTGCCGCGGCGATGCCGAGCAACAGACAGAGAAGAGCGGCGAAGAGCAGCCGACGCGCCGGGAGCAGCATCTAGAGGCGTGGCGCCGGCACACGTTCAAGCAGCGAACGCAGCAGGTCATCGGCTGAGAGCCCTTCGATTTCGGCTTCGGCTGCCGGCGTTACGCGGTGGCGCAGAGCGGGCAGGGCGACCGCCTTGACATCGTCGGGAGTGGCAAACCCCCGTCCGGCCATCAGCGCGCGTGCGCGTGCGCCGCGCACGAGGGCAAGCGGACCGCGCGAACCGGCGCCGTTGGCGAATCCAGGTGCCGTGCGGCTGGCGCGCACGATAGCCACCGCGTAAGCGATCACGCGCTCATCGAGCACGACGTGCGCGGCCCACTGCTGGAGCGCGAGCACGGCCTCCGGTTGGAGCAGCGTGGCCACCGTGTCGACGTCGAGATCGGCCCCGGTGCGGGTGCGGGTCACCTGTCGGGTGAGCGCGATTTCATCTGCTTCGCTCGGGTAGTCAATCCGGATCTTGAACAGGAAGCGGTCGAGCTGGGCATCCGGCAGCGGGTAGGTCCCCTCCTGTTCGATCGGATTCTGCGTCGCGAGAACCATGAAGGGGCGCGGCAAAGGCGCGCTATTGCCCTCCAGCGTGACTTGCTTCTCCTGCATCGCCTCGAGCAGCGCCGACTGCGTCTTCGCCGGGGCGCGATTGATTTCGTCGGCGAGCAGCAGATTGGTGAACACCGGTCCCTGGCGGGTGACGAAACGGCCGCTCGCCGTATCGAACAGGGTGTGTCCGACGACATCGGAGGGCATCAGGTCGGGCGTGAACTGAATGCGTCGCGTCTGGCCGCTGAAGCTGCGTGCCAGCGCCTTGACCAGCAAGGTCTTGCCGAGACCGGGCACGCCCTCGATCAGGACGTGGGCATCGGCCAGCAGGCCGATCAGGACCTCGTCGATGACCGCCTGCTGGCCGATGATTGCCTTGTTGATCTCGCTGCGCAGTGCATTGGCGATCTGCTCTGCCTGGCGCAGCCTCTCTTCGGGAAGCGTGGGGGGGATGGCGTTCATGTCGGCTGTCAAAGGTCGCGTTCGAGATTGCGCAGCAGGCGCAGCGCCGCCGTGAAGCTGCGTGCAGTGTCGGCCGGGCCGGCGAGTGCAGCGGCGATCGCCGTTGCCGGGCGGTGGGTGAGTGTGCTGAGCGCGGTAGCGCGTGCTTCGGGTGGCAAGGCAGCGATTGCCGGCTGGCGATGCTGCAGGCGGCGCTGAAAGTGTTCGCGAGCGGGCGACAGCAGCGCGGCGAGCCCACCTGAGCGCCACAGGTAGCGACCAACCGCGGCCAGATGCTCGCGCAGTTCGCGCCGCCCTGGCGCTGCCTCGGGGCGGATGCTGCCGAAACGCGGGACGACGCTCCACAGCCAGAGGCCGAGCAGCGCACCGGCAGCCAGGCAAGCCGCCCAGGCGGTCTCCCATAGCCAGGTAAAGAGCGTCGGCATGCGCAGGCGGGAGAGCAGGAGGACCTGCGGCTGCGCCGAGCGGTCGTAACGTTCAAGCAGTGACCAGTACAGTTCGGCATGATCGTTGTCGCCGATGCGCGCATTGCTCAGTTGCGCGTCGAGGTCGGCGGCTATCGTCAGATGACCGCGACCGACGCTGAAATGCAGGATCTGCGCGGCGTTTGGCCGCCGTCCGGCGCTCCAGGCGGGCTGCCGCGTGCCGGGGCGCAGCGTCGTTTCGGCGAGATTGATGTGCAGGGGGCGGGCGCCGCCCGGCAGGTTGACCTCGAGCACGCCGGGTGGCTGGCGTGCGCGCAACGGCTGTGGCGTTCGACTGACGCCGAGGCGGTCGAGCAGGGGGTCGGCGACGCCGGGCAACTCGGCGACGGCGATCAGATAGCCGCCGTTCGCCACCCAGTCGAGCACGCCTTGCAGGCGCGCAGCCGACAGCAGGTGTGGGCGCTGCCGGTCAAGGAACAAGGTGCCGCCCGGCGGCAGACGTTCAAGCGCGCGCGCGTCGGAGGCGCGCGCCAGCCGGCCGCCCTGGCGCTCGGTGAAACGTTCCAGTGCCAGGTAAGGATTTCGCATGGCTTCGCGCTGCGCCGGCTCGCGCTGCACGACCGGTACACGCTCCAGGTGGTCGAGCAGCCAGAAGCCGACAAGACCCAGGGCAAGCGCCACGAGAAGTCCGGAGTAGAGCGCGCGCTGCTTCATGGCGGTCCCCCAGTTGCGGCGCCGAAACATGCTTGCCAGCCACCGATCAGGCGTTCGACCTGGTCGGCCGGGGGCGGCTGCTGGGCATAGGCGATCCGTCGCCAGGCCTCGACGATCTCGCTGAAGCAGCGCTCACCATGTTCGTCGAGGCGCCCGGCGATGCGCTGCAGGCAGTCGTCCTCGGTGTCGGCGGCAAGAAAATGCATGCCTTGCCTGTTCATCAGGGCGACGATGGCGCCGCGGTAGAGCAGGCTGAGCGCCAGGCTGGCCTTGCCGGCAGCCAGCGCCTGGCGCGCCGCGGCTGCCGGATCGGCCGGTAGCGCGGCGGGGTCGAGGTCGATACCGAGCACGCTTGCCGGCACCGCCGCACGCGTCATCGGCGGTGCCTGCCGGCGATGGCGAACGAGCAGATAGATGAGGAGCGCCAGGGCAACTCCGGCAACCAGCGGCAGGAGGTTGCGCAGGAGTTGGGCAATCTGCTCGAGTATCGCCAGCCGCGCGCGCCAGCCGAGCGCAGTGCTGTCGTCCTTTGCCGCCTCGTCGGCGCGCCAGCGCCAGGTCCAGTCCTCGCGGACTTGCCCGAAGACCGGGTCGGCGAGAACCGCGTCGATCGCCTGGCGCGCTGGCGTTGCTTGCGCGGTTGGCGGGTCCGTGCTCGACCGGCTGTCGTCGGCCGACGCGTCGTCACCGCTGTCCTCGGCGGCCGAGTCGCCGTCCGGCGCCGGACACTGCACGGCACTTTCTTCGCTCGTCGGCGGTGGGGAGTCTTGCGCCGCCAGTCCCGGCGCTGGCCACGGCATCAGCGTGCACAGCAGGAACAGGGCGAGCAGCGCCCCGGACTTGCTTATCGCCGGCCTGCCAGCCGGCGTCGACGCGCTGCGCTCGGCCAGGCGGCGCAGGCCGAGTTCGATGTCCCAGGCTTCCAGCTCGCTGCGTCGGTTCAGATAGAGCGAGAAGCCGGAGGCGACGTAGAGCGGTTCGACGATGCTTTCGGCGAGCATGTAGACCAGGTTGCCGAGGAGATGCTGGGTGCTGCTCAGATCGTTGCGGAACCACTGCTCGAGGCTGATCAGCGAGGTGTCGCCCGGCGACAGCGCAGACAGTGCGATGAGCAGTGATAGGGTGAGCAGCGACGACATGTTGGCGCAGAAGAAGGTCAGCCACGCAGCGTAACCGCGATAGCGCCGGGAAAGCAATCGAAAGCGCGCGCGCGCGGCGCTGCCGCGCTGCTCCTCGAGTTGCCAGACGGGGAGCAGGAACGAGCGTGCCATGCTGAAACGGCGCAAGCTCAGTCCGGCAAGCAGCCCAGGGCCGCGCAGCAGGCGCAGCAGTTCGCCAGGCAGAGCGCGCGGGCGATCGTCGGCGCCAAACAGCGAGCGACTGAAGACATGCAGCAGCACGCGATCGAAGAGCGGTTTCAGCCACCAGAGGACGAGCGCGGAATACTGCGGCCAGGGCGACGTCAGCGCCAGGACGCCCAGGCCAGCCAGCCAGTAGGTGAGCAGCCAGGCGCGATAGGCTGGCCAGCTCCAGGTGCGGAACATGGCGTGGCCAAGGTCGAGCGCTTCCCAGGGCGTTCGCCGGCGCAGGTGGAGCGCGATCTGCTCAAGCCGCATCGGAGCGACGCCCGGCGAACAACAGGTAGGCCCAGATGAGCAGCCAGCCGGCGGCACCGACCGCCAGCTTGACGACCAGGCTGACGTCCGTTCGCGGCGACCAGAAGGCTTCGATGAAAGCGGCCAGAAAAGTCAAGGCCGCCGCACCGCAGAGCAACTCGGCGGCGATCTTGCCGTTCTCCTGCAAGGCTGCCAGGCGGCTGCGCCGGCCGGGTGCGACGAGCGCCGCGCCGAGTTTGAGGCCGGCCGCGCCGGCGAGGGTGGCGCCGCTCAGCTCGCTCGCGCTGTGCCCGGCAACAAACCCCCAGAACGTTTCGACAAAGCCGATCTGGGTCAGATGTCCGGCCACAGCGCCGATGTACAGGCCATTGAAGAGCATGTAGAAGATCGTCCCCAGGCCAAAGGCGATACCACCGGCAAAGGCCTGGAAGTCGATGCGCACATTGTTGGCAATATAGAAGGCCCACATCGCCCACTCGCTGGTGGCGGCGCGTGGCCTTCCCGGATGGGCCGCAGCAGGCGAGTACATCTGCTCGATTTCCCCCACCGTTTCCGCCGAGAGGAGCAGGAAAGCGGCGTCCGGCCAGATCTGAACGGCAACCAGCATACCGAGCAGGGGGACGAAAAGCAGCAGCGCGGCGGCGAGCACGAAGCGCCATTCGCGCCGGACCCGTGCGGGAAAGCCGTGTGCGATGAAGTTGAGCAGGGCACTTCGCGCGGGGCGCGCGCTGCCGTAGATGCGCTGATGCGCGGCCAGGACACGCCGGCGAAGATCGTCGGCGACGGCGGCCGAGTAGTTGCGCTCGCGTACCAAGGAAAGGTCGTGGCAGAGCCGGCGAAAACGATGCGGCAGGTCGGCCGGAGTGAGCGTCTCGGCTGCCTCGGCGCTGGCTGCCGTCCACTTGCCGGGTCCGGCCAGCCAGCGATCCCAGGCACGCCATTCGGCCTGTCGGCAGGCGATGTACTGACGTTCCTTCACGCGGCAGCCGCTCGGCGAAGTGGGGCGCGATCAGTCAGTTCGCCGGTTTTCCAGCTTGCGGCTGCGCGCTGTGCGCTTTTCGAAGAAGCGCAGTCCGAAAAAGGTGAGCGCGCCGACGCCGACCATCGCAATCGCGAAGGTGGCATAGGCCAGCGGCCATGGAATTCCCTGCGTCATCATGGAGAACTCGGACATTCCGCCCATGCCGGCGAGAACGTTGATCGGCATGAAAATGACGCTGAGTACGGTGAGCCGCTTGATGTCCTTGTTCTGGTTGATGTTGATCGCGCTGTCGGTGGCGTCCATCAGGAAGTTGATCTTGTTGAACAGGAAGGCGGTGTGTCCGTCGAGCGACTCGATGTCGCGCAGGATCTCGCGTACGTCGGCATGCTGCGCTTCGGAAAGGAGCTTGCCGCGCATCAGAAACGAGAGCGCGCGCCGTGTGTCGAGAACACTACGTCGAGTACGGCCGTTCAGATCCTCGGCCTCGGATATCGCAGTCAGGATGGCCGACGCTTCCTGGTCGCTGGTGTGCGAGCGCAGCACCTGGCGTCCGACGCGGTCGAGTTCGGCGTAGACGTCCTCGAGCGCGTTGGCCGAGTACTCGACATCGGCGGCATACAGGTCGAGGAGGACATCGCCGCCGCTGTTGACATAGCCGGGTCTGGTCCGTGCGCGCGCGCGCTGCAGACGGAAGACCGGCAGTTCTTCGCTGCGCACGGTGAACAGCACGTCGTTCTGCAGGATGAGCGCGACCGGTACGTTGCGCGATTCCTCGCGCGTGTCGAGCAGAAAGTCGGAGTGCAGATGAGTATGGCCCTCTTCATCGACATAGAAGCGCGCGCTGGCTTCAAGGTCGGTCAGGCCGCCGGGGTCGGGCAGATCGACTTCGAACTGGTTGCCGATCCAGGCGCGAATCTTCTTAGTTGGCGCGATCAGGTCGACCCAGATCGGTTTGACGCCTTCCAGATCCTCGGGCTTCTCCACTGAAATCTGGCGCAGGCGGCCATCGCGCAGCTCGAAGGCGGTGATCGCGGTTCTCTCGTTGCGATAGTGGCTGTCATCGATCAATTCTTCGAGCACATCGTCGGGCAGCAGGGCAAGGATCGGGTCGGCGCCTTCCTTGACTTCGTTCCAGACGACCAGGCGCTCGGTCGGTTCGAGCGACTCGATGATGTAGGCAATCTCTCTTGGCGGCATCAGCTTGAGCTTCTGGCGCAGCTCCTTGCGATACTGCTGCTGCAGCTCGACATCGACTTCGTCCTGGTCGGGTGCGGTCTGCTCGTGTACCAGGTCTTCGACCAGCTTCTGCAGCGAGAGCAGCGAGCGGACTTCGGTCAGATGAACGTCGGCGATCCGCTTCTCGAGCATTCCCGGAGCAAGCGGCCTAGTCTCTTCGCCCATGATTGCGACCTCCCGACGCCAAGCGCAAAAACAGCCAAGTATAGCACCCGGCATTTCGCCGAAACGGCCGCTGTCCGGGGTTACGGCAGGCCTTGAAACAATTCGCAACGATTCATTGCGCGGCAGTCAAAACGCGCTTCTGTCGACTCTGGCCGGGCATTGCGCGGCCTATTGTGCGGTGTAGAATGCCGCCGTTTCGTGTTGCGCCGCAATAGGCGACCTGCCTGGAGCGGCAGGCAGACGGGCCGCCCAGTGCGGGTGGCGCTGCCCAGCGAGGGGGAGCTGTCACGCAGCCGTTTGCCTGCCCGGCGGGGCAGGGAACTCATCATCCAATTCGAGGGGGGAGAAAAATGACTGCAGAAAATGCGCCGCACGGCGGGCAATCCGGCCTGGCGGCGACCGCGCTGGCGGCGATGGGGGTCGTCTTCGGCGATATTGGAACCAGTCCCTTATATACCGTACGCGAGGTCTTCGGCGGCCATCATCCGGTTGCCGTGACGTCCGACAATGTCCTCGGGATACTCTCGCTGGTCTTCTGGGCGATGACCATTACCGTGTCAATGAAATACGTGCTGGTGATCACGCGCGCCGACAACAAGGGCGAGGGCGGCATCATGGCCTTGACCGCGCTTGCGCTGCGCACCGCCAACGCCTCGCCGCGCGTCCTCTGGCTGCTCTCTCTGCTGGGGATTTTCGGCGCCGCGCTGTTCTACGGCGATGCCGTGATCACCCCGGCGATGTCGGTGCTCAGCGCAGTCGAGGGGCTGGAGGTGATCACGCCGCTGCTCAAGGCCTACATCCTGCCGATTACCGTCACCATTCTGGTTCTACTCTTCTTTTTCCAGCGCAACGGAACGGCCGCCGTCGGCGCCTTGTTCGGACCGGTGATGATGCTCTGGTTCGCCACGCTGGGCGCGCTCGGCTTGTGGAACGTCTTGCAGTATCCCGAGGTGCTGGCGGCGATCAATCCGTGGTACGCAGTCAGGTTTTTTGTCGACAATCGGGGGCTTGCCTTCCTGGCGCTGGGGGCGGTCGTGCTCGCCATCACCGGTGGCGAAGCGCTCTACGCCGACATGGGCCATTTCGGTCGACGGGCGATCAAATGGGCCTGGTTCGCTTTCGTCTTTCCCTTGCTCTATCTCAACTACCTCGGACAGGGCGCCTTGCTGCTGCACGATCCCAAGGCGATCGAAAATCCCTTCTTCCTGCTGGCGCCGAGCGAGCTCTTGCTCGTTCCGCTCGTCGTCCTGGCCACCGCGGCCACCGTGATTGCCTCGCAGGCGGTCATTTCCGGCGCCTTTTCGCTGACCAGCCAGGCGATGCAACTCGGCTACTGCCCGCGCATCCAGGTCAAATTCACCTCGGAACGCGAGAAGGGGCAGATCTACGTGCCGAACATCAACTGGCTGCTCCTGCTCTCGGTGATCGTCGTCGTCGTCGGTTTTCGCTCGTCGTCGAATCTGGCTGCCGCCTACGGCATCGCCGTCACCTTGACCATGATGATCGATACGATCCTCGCTTTCGTCGTCGTGCGCGCACTGTGGAAGTGGAACTGGACGTACGCCGCGCTGTTTCTGCTCTTCTTCGTCATCGTCGACTTTGCGTTCTTTTCCGCCAACGTGACCAAGATCCTCGATGGCGGCTGGTTTCCGCTGGTGCTCGGCCTGTCGGTGTTTGCTCTGCTGTCGACCTGGAAACTGGGTCGCAAGCTCCTCTACGAAAAGCTGCAGGCGGAGTCGATACCGCTCGCGGCCTTTCTCGAAAGCCTGGCTACCGGTGGGCCGCAACGGGTTGAGGGGACAGGCATCTTCATGACCGCCGAGCCGCAGGGCGTACCGCGTGCGCTCTTGCATAATCTGTATCACAACAAGGTCCTGCACAAACGCGTCGTGCTGATCAACGTCGTTACCGAGGACGTGCCACACGTTGCCGAGGACGAGCGGGTGCGCGTCGAGTGCTTGCCGGCCGGCTTCTTCCGCGTCTTCGTCCGCTACGGTTTCAAGGACGATCCGGATGTGCCGCACGTCATGGATCTGTGTGCGGCGCAGCACGGTCTGCGTTTCGAGATGATGGAAACGTCGTTCTTCCTTGGTCGCGAGACGGTGGTCACGATGCCGATCTCGCGTCGCTCGCGCATGGCCTATTGGCGGCAGATCCTGTTCACCTGGATGTTCCGCAACGCCGATACGGCGACCGCCTTTTTCAAGATTCCGCCCAACCGGGTGGTCGAACTGGGCGCTCAGGTCGAGTTGTCGTAAGGCGCCTGCTTGCCGCGTGTGCGATTGCGTGCGCGGCATGCAGTAGAATTGTCCACTTCGCTTCGGCTCCAATTCGATACTGCCATGCCCACTTTTCAGGAAGTCATTCTGCGTCTCGAGAACTTCTGGGACAAACAAGGTTGTGCGCTGCTCCAGCCGTATGATGTGGAGGTCGGCGCCGGGACGTTTCATACGGCGACCTTCTTGCGTGCGATCGGACCGGAGCCATGGAACGCGGCCTACGTGCAGCCCTCACGCCGGCCAAAAGATGGTCGCTATGGGGAGAACCCCAATCGGCTGCAGCATTATTACCAGTATCAGGTGGTCCTCAAGCCGTCGCCCGACAACATTCAGGAACTCTACCTCGACTCCCTGCGCGCGCTTGGCATCGCCACCGCCGAGCATGACATCCGGTTTGTCGAGGACGACTGGGAAAGCCCGACGCTGGGCGCTTGGGGGCTGGGCTGGGAGGTCTGGCTCGACGGCATGGAAGTGACGCAATTCACCTACTTCCAGGAGGTCGGATCGTTGCCGTGCAAACCGGTTCTCGGCGAGATCACCTACGGCATTGAGCGGCTGGCGATGTATCTGCAGGGTGTCGAGAACGTCTTCGACCTGGTCTGGGCGTCGGGACCGGGTTACCGCGTGACCTACGGGGATGTTTACCACCAGAATGAGGTCGAACAGTCGAAGTACAACTTCGAGCATTCGAACGTCGAGCTGCTCTTCCGTCATTTCAGCGAGTTCGAGGCGGAAGCGACGCGTCTGATTGCCGCCGGGCTTGCCTTGCCGGCCTACGAGATGGTGATGAAGTGTTCGCATACGTTCAACCTGCTCGACGCGCGCGGTGCCATTTCGGTCACTGAGCGCGCCGCGTACATCGGACGGGTACGCGCCTTGGCGCGCGAGGTGGCGCAGGCTTACCATGATTCGCGTCAGGCACTCGGCTTTCCGATGTGCCGGGCGCAGACGATCAGCCGCGGGGAGGACTGAGATGAGCGATACGCTTCTGATCGAGTTGCGCACCGAAGAACTGCCGCCGAAGTCGCTCAAGAACCTGTCCGAGGCTTTCGCCGAGGCGATTTGTTCAGCCTTGCGAGCGCAACAGTTCCTGCATGCCGACAGTGTCTGCACGCCGTATGCGACTCCCCGTCGCCTGGCCGTTGCGATTACCCGGGTTGGCGAGCGCCAGCCCGAGCGGGTGATCGAGAAGAAGGGACCGGCGGTCGCCGGTGCCGTCGATGGCGAAGGACGGCCAACTCGAGCACTCGAGGGTTTCATGCGGGCGGCCGGCGTCTCGTTTGCCGAGCTGCAGCGGACGCGCGAAGCAAAAGGCGAGTACTTCGTCGCGCGGCGGACGCAGAAGGGCGAGGATCTGGCCGCCTGCCTCGGCGAAATTGTCACGCAGGCGGTGCGCAAGCTGCCGATTGCCAAGCTGATGCGCTGGGGCGACTCCGATCATCAGTTCGTCCGTCCGGTACACAGCCTGATCTGCCTGCATGGCGCGCGTGTCGTTCCGGCTGAGGTGCTTGGCCTGCGCAGCGGGCGCGCCACCCTGGGTCATCGTTTCCTGTCGCAGGGCGAGATCAGCCTGGCCGACGCCGAAGACTATGCCGCCCGCCTGGCGGACGGCAAGGTCATCGCGTCGTTTGGCGAGCGGCGTGCGTCGATCGCCGGGCAGCTGGCCGACGCGGCAAGCCGGCTGGCGGCGCGCATCAACCCGGCCGATGGCCTGCTCGATGAAGTCACGTCGCTGGTCGAGTGGCCGGTAATCCAGGTGGGCGAGTTCGAGGCCGAGTATCTTGCCGTGCCGCAGGAGTGCCTGATCCTGACCATGCAGCAGAACCAGAAGTATTTCCCGCTGCTCGACAGCGAGGGCTGGCTGCTCAACAAGTTTCTCATCGTCTCGAACATGGAAGTGGCCGATCCCGGCCCGATCATTCGTGGTAACGAACGCGTCGTCCGTCCACGCTTGTCCGACGCGCGCTTCTTTTTCGACCAGGACCGCAAGAACGGTTTTGCCAACCGGGTCACCCGCCTGGCGTCGGTGGTCTACCATCACAAGCTCGGCACGCTTGGCGATCGCGCGCAACGGCTTGGCCGGCTGGCGCGCAGCATTGCCGGGAGACTGCACGCCGACGCCAATCTGGCCGAGCGCGCGGCGCTTTACTCGAAGATCGACCTGCTCACCGACATGGTCGGCGAATTCCCCGAACTGCAAGGGATCATGGGGCGTTATTACCTGCTGCACGAAGGCGGTCTGCCGGTCGTTGCCGATGCGATCGAACAGCACTACCGCCCGCGCTTCGCAGGTGATGTCCTGCCCGCGGGGAATATCGCTTGCGCCGCCGCGTTGGCCGACAAGCTTGATGCCCTGGTCGGCTTTTTTGCCATCGGCCAGGTGCCGACCGGCGACAAGGATCCCTTCGGCCTGCGCCGGGCCGCGCTCGGTGTTCTCCGCATCCTGATGGAAACACCGCTGCCGCTCGATCTGGCGGAGCTGATCGGCGAGGCCAAGGACGGTTTGCGTCGGCAAGGGATTCAACTGCAGGAAATCGACGAAGCTCTGTTGAGCTTCATGCTCGAACGGCTGCGCGGTACGCTGCGCGAGGCCGGTCACGCGGGCGATGTGATCGAAGCGGTTCTCGCCCAGCGACCGACGCGAATCGATCTCGTCCCGGCGCGCCTGGACGCGGTCCGCGAGTTTCTCGGCTTGCCGGAAGCGCAGGCGCTGGCGGCAGCCAACAAGCGCATTGGCAACATTCTGCGCAAGGCGACTGGCCCGCTGCCCGAGCCGGACATCGCGCTGCTCGAGGAAGAGGCCGAGAAGGCGCTGTTTCAGCGCGTCATTCTGATCGCTCCGCAGGTGAGTTCGCATGTGCAGAATGAGGACTATGCCGACGCGCTGAAGGTTCTCGCCGCGGTGCGCAGCGAAGTCGATCGCTTTTTCGACGAGGTCATGGTCAACGTTGAAGAACCGCTGCTGCGCAACAATCGTCTGGGCCTGTTGAAAGCGCTTTACGACGAACTGAACGCCGTAGCCGACATTGCGAAACTGACGGTATGAAACTGGTCATTCTCGATCGCGACGGCGTGATCAACTACGATTCGAAGCAGTTCATCAAGTCGCCGGCAGAATGGCGGCCGATTCCCGGCAGCCTGGATGCCATCGCGCGCTTGCACGAGGCCGGCTATCTGGTCATCGTCGCGACCAATCAGTCCGGCATCGGGCGCGGGCTCTTCGACATGGACACGCTGAACGCCATCCACGACAAGATGCACCGTGCGGTGCTGGGCGCCGGTGGGCGGATCGACGCGATCTTCTACTGTCCGCACCCGATCGAGGCCAACTGCAACTGCCGCAAACCGAAGACCGGCATGCTGGAGCGCATCGCCGGTTGTTTCAACGTCGATCTGGCGGGGGTGCCGGCGATAGGAGATTCTCTGCGTGATCTGCAGGCGGCGGCCGCGGTGGGTGCCAGGCCGCTCCTCGTGTTGACCGGCAAGGGAACCGAAACCCAGGCCGGCGGCGGGCTGCCGAGCGGGACGACGGTCTTCCCTGATCTTGCTCTGGCCACCAACTACATCCTGGGCGCCTGATGCCAGCGTTGCGGACAGCGCTTTTCCTGCTCCTCGTCGGCCTGTGGACGATTCCCTTCGGGATCCTCGTGACGCTTGCCCTCGTTTGCCCCTTGCCGTTCCGCTACCGCATCATCGCCACCTGGCGGGCCGGTTTCATGGCCTTCTGCCGCTACCTGCTCGGTCTTCGCTACCGGGTGATCGGGCGCGAGAACATGCCGTCCGAACCGGCCATCGTGCTCAGCAAGCATCAGTCGGCGTGGGAAACGGTCGGCCTGCAGGAAGTCTTTCCGCCGCTGGTTTTCGTGATGAAACGCGAGTTGCTGCGCGTGCCGTTCTTCGGCTGGGGACTGGCGGCGCTGAAGATGATCTCGATCGATCGTGGTGAGGCCAAGGAGGCGCTCAAGCAGGTCTTCGACCAGGGGAGCGAACGTCTGGCGGCCGGCTACTGGGTGGTTATCTTCCCCGAAGGTACACGCGTCGAACCCGGGCTCACCAGTCGCTACAAGCCGGGTGGCGCGCACCTCGCCGTGCGCAGCGGGCACAAGGTGGTACCGGTTGCGCACGATGCCGGGGAGTTCTGGCGCAAGAGCAGCTTCGCCATTACGCCCGGGCTGATCACCGTCAGCATCGGGCCGGCGATCGATCCTGCCGGCAAGACTGCGGCGCGCATCAATTCTCTGGCGTCGGCCTGGATCGAGGCGGAGATGCGGCGCATCTCGCCGCACCGCTATCCTGGCCCGGCCGATGCGGCCTCCGCTTGAGCGATCGGCGCAGCGCGGCGCAGCCGTCGCCAGCCAGGACGTCCAGCGTACGATCGTCATCGGGGGGCAGACCATCGGCTACTCGCTACGCCGATCGACCCGACGCAGCATCGGCCTCGTCGTCGACCGCCATGGCTTGCGCGTCAGCGCACCCTTGTGGACATCACCCGGCGACATCGAGCAAGCCCTCTTGCGGCACGCCGACTGGATCGCGCGCAAGTTGGGCGAGTGGCAGCCGCCGACGGCCGCGCTACTCTCGATTGGCGATGGGCAGCGGGTTCCGCTGCTCGGCGATTGGCTCACGCTGCGCCTGGCGAGCGGAGCCAACCGCGCCGTCTGGGCAGCGGAGGGCACTGCCCCGACGCTCACCCTCTTCCTGCGCCGTCCGGAGGATGCGCCGCGGGTACTGGAAAAAGCGTTGCGCGAGCGCGCGCGAGCGCTGTTCGCCGCGCGCATTGCCCATCACGTGCCGCGGCTTGGCGTTCGCCCGCCGGCCTTGTCGCTTTCGTCGGCGCGTACGCGCTGGGGCAGTTGCAGCCGACGGGGAGCGGTTCGCCTGAATTGGCGACTGGTTCATTTCCCGATCGCGGTGATTGATTACGTGGTCGTTCATGAACTGGCGCACTTGCTCGAAATGAACCATGGACCCCGCTTCTGGTCGCTGGTCGCACAGCATTGTCCTGACTTCCGGGCACTGCGCGCGCGCCTGCAGCAACTGGCGGCCGGCTGCCCGAGGTGGTGAGCCGGTCGCGGCGAAAGGAATGATCGAGCGCTCTGCGCCGCCTTCGGCCAGAGCGCTCCGGCGAGCGACTGCCGGGTGCGGCCGCTCACGCACTGTTACGTTGGGCTTGTACGCTTGCGCTATACTGCCCTGACAAACTCTCACAGCGGGTGATGGGAAAAGCACTAGGCATGAGCGAACGCGAAGTAGACCACGCTTTGGTTGAGCGAGCCCAGGCCGGTGACGGCCAGGCCTTCGAGGTGCTGTTTGCCAAGTACCAGCGCAAGGTTGCGCGTCTGCTGTCGCGCTACATTCGTGACCAGTCGGAGGTCGAGGATGTATCGCAGGAGGCGTTCATCAAGGCGTATCGTGCATTGCCGTCGTTTCGTGGCGAGAGTGCCTTCTACACCTGGCTCTACCGGATCAGCATCAATACCGCGAAGAACTATCTCGTTGCGCAAGGACGGCGCGCTCCGACCTCGACCGAGGTTGACGCGGACGATGCCGAGAGCTTCGAGGACGCCGGGCAACTGCGCGACATCAACACGCCGGAAAGCCTGCTGCAATCGCGGCAGATTGGCGAAACGATCGACGCGGCGATGGCCGGCTTGCCGGATGACTTGCGCAGCGCGATCATGCTGCGCGAGATCGAAGGCATGAGTTACGAAGAAATCGCCGAGGCGATGAACTGCCCGATAGGTACGGTGCGCTCGCGCATTTTTCGTGCGCGCGAGGTGGTTGCCGACAAGCTGCGACCGCTGCTCGATACAGCGGCCGACCGCCGATGGTAGACGCGAGCGAGCCCTCGGCGACGGCGGGCGACGGCGATCGTCGGTATGGTGAGCAGAGCGAAGTCTGGGCGGTGGTCGTCGCCGTAGACGGTGACTTGGCAACGGTGCGCGTCGAGGACAGCGGCTGCGGTCATTGCAGTGCGCCGGGTGGCTGCGGCGGGCGGCTTGCCGTACGCCCGGCGTGCGATGCGCGGCGGACGTATCGCGTGGCGAATGGGGCTGGGCGGGTCGCCGGTGAGCGCGTGCGCGTGTTGTTGCCTGCCGGGTCGATACGGCGCAGCGCCGTGGCCGCCTACGCTTATCCGCTGCTCGCCTTGCTTGGCGGGGCGCTTGGCGGATCGGAGCTGGGTGGCGAAGCGGGCGCGCTGGGCGGAGCCCTGCTTGGCCTCGGAATCGGCTGGCTGCACTTGCGGCGCGTCGAGTGGCGTTGGCGCGGCGATGCAAGCCTGAGGCCGTCAATTCGCCCCTGAGCGCTTGAATCTGCTTTCGCTGCCCCCAGTTGGGAAATTGCTCTATGGTCTTGGCTGACACTCAGGAGGCATTCGCTGCCATGAAACAGTTGTTCGTCGGTTTCCTTCTCCTTTTCTCGTCCTTTTTCGCCCAGGCGCAGAACCGTGGCTTGCCCGACTTTACCGAGCTGGTCGAGAAGCAGGGCGGGGCAGTGGTGAACATCAGCACGATTCAGTCGGCACGTAACAGCGCTCGCGGCGCGCAGCCTTTCCCGTTCGACGAGAACGACCCGATGTTCGAGTTTTTTCGCCGTTTCATACCGCGCCAGCCGGGAATTCCGGGAACACCGCGCGACTTCGAGAGCCGTTCGCTCGGCTCGGGGTTCATTGTCAGTGCCGATGGCTACATTCTGACCAATGCGCACGTGGTTGATGCCGCCGACGAAATTCTCGTTCGGCTGACCGACAAGCGCGAGTTCAAAGCGCGCGTCGTTGGCGCCGACAAGCGGACCGACATTGCCCTGCTCAAGATCGACGCAACTGCCTTGCCGGCCGTGCGCTTTGGTGATCCGGCCCAGCTCAAGGTCGGCGAATGGGTGGTTGCCATTGGCTCGCCGTTTGGCTTCGACAACAGCGTGACGGCGGGGATCGTCAGCGCCAAGGGGCGCTCGTTGCCGCAGGAGAACTACGTGCCTTTCATCCAGACCGATGTCGCGGTCAACCCGGGCAACTCGGGCGGGCCGCTGTTCAACATGAGAGGCGAGGTGGTCGGAATCAACTCGCAGATTTATAGCCGGTCAGGCGGATTCATGGGGATTTCCTTCGCAATTCCGATCGACGTGGCGATGGAAGTGCAGGCCCAGTTGCGCAGCCATGGCCGGGTGAGCCGCGGTCGCATCGGCGTCGTCATACAGGAGGTGACCAAGGATCTGGCCGACTCCTTCGGTCTGGGCAAGGCGCAGGGGGCGGCAGTAAGCTCGGTGGAGAAGGGCGGACCGGCCGACAAGGCGGGGATCGAAGCGGGCGATGTGATCCTCAAGTTCGACGGCAAGACGATCAATGGATCGAACGACCTGCCACGCATCGTCGGGGCCAGCAAGCCGGGAAGCCGGGTCAGCGTCCAGTTGTGGCGCAAGGGGGCGAGCAAGGATATCACGCTGGTAGTCGGTGAAATGCCGGACGAAAAGGTCGCTGCGCGCAGCGCCCGCGGAGCGAAGCCGAGCGAGCGTGCGGCGAATCGGCTGGGCTTGGTGCTGTCCGAACTGAACGCCGAGCAGCGGCGCGAACTGCGCACGAACGGGGGCTTGCTGATCGAGGAGATTCGCAGCAATACCGGTCGTGCGGACTTGCGGCCGGGCGACGTGATTCTGGCCGTCATTGCGCGCGGCGAGAGTGTCGAGGTGAGAACGGTCGAGCAGTTCAACAAGCTGTTGGCGCAGTTCGACAAGTCTGCCAACGTCACCTTGCTCGTGCGCAGGGGCGATCTGCAGACCTTCGTCACCCTCAAGGGAGGAAGCAGCGAGAAGCGCGGCGAGTGAGCGGGCGAATGAAGCTGACGCTCGTCTCGCGCGGCTATTGCCATCTCTGCGCGGAGATGGAAGCAGCCCTCGCGGTGCTCGCCGGGGAGTTGTCCTTCGAACTCGAGGTGGTCGACGTCGACGCCGATCCGCGGCTGCTTGCCCGCTACGACGAATGGGTGCCGGTACTCCTGCACGGCGAGAGCGAACTCTGCCATTACCGCCTCGATCCGAGCAAAGTCCGTGATTATCTGAGCGGAATCGGCTAGAATCCGCGCCTTCAGGCTGTTCGACCAAGGGTGCCCGCCGGCACCCTTTTTTTCAGCGGACGAACGCCGGCGACAGGACGACGAAGATGTTCATGCAGCACATCCGGAATTTCTCGATCATCGCGCACATCGACCACGGGAAGTCGACTCTGGCCGATCGGATCATTCATCTGTGTGGAGGACTTTCGGATCGCGAAATGGAAGCGCAGGTGCTCGACTCGATGGATATCGAGCGTGAGCGCGGCATTACGATCAAGGCGCAGACCGCGGCCCTGCAATACCGGGCGCGTAACGGCCAGACGTACAACTTGAACCTCATCGATACGCCGGGGCACGTCGACTTTTCCTACGAGGTTTCGCGTTCGCTGTCAGCCTGCGAGGGTGCCTTGCTGGTCGTCGACGCGTCGCAGGGTGTGGAGGCACAGACGGTAGCCAATTGCTATACGGCAATCGAACTGGGCGTCGATGTTCTGCCGGTATTGAACAAGATCGATCTGCCCTCGGCCATGCCCGACAAGGCGCAGCAGGAGATTGAGGATGTGATCGGCATCGACGCCTCGCACGCGGTTCTTGCCTCGGCAAAGACCGGTCTTGGCGTCGAAGATATTCTCGAAGCGATCATCGAGCGCATTCCCGCTCCGCAGGGCGACGTGGATGCGCCGCTCAAGGCATTGCTGGTGGACGCCTGGTTCGACAATTACGTCGGCGTCGTCATGCTCGTGCGCGTCTTCGACGGCAGCTTGCGACCGAAGGACCGCATCCGCCTGATGGCGACCGGGTCTACGCACCTGTGCGAGCAGGTGGGCGTGTTCACGCCGAAGGCGCTCGTCCGCGATGTCCTGCGCGCTGGTGAAGTCGGTTACGTCATCTCGGGAATCAAGGAACTGCAGGCCGCCAAAGTGGGCGATACGGTGACACTCGTCGAGCGTCCGGCGGCGGCCGCGCTGCCCGGTTTCAAGGAGATCAAGTCGCAGGTGTTCGCCGGTCTTTATCCGGTCGAGTCGAACCAGTACGACGCGCTGCGCGAATCGCTTGAAAAGCTGAAGCTGAACGATGCCTCGCTGCGTTTCGAACCCGAGGTCTCGCAGGCGCTCGGCTTCGGGTTCCGCTGCGGCTTCCTTGGCCTGCTGCACATGGAGATCGTTCAGGAGCGCCTCGAGCGCGAGTTCGATCAGGATCTGATCACCACTGCGCCGACTGTCGTGTATGAAGTCCTGATGCGTGATGGCAATCTGCTGCAGGTGGAGAATCCGGCCAAGTTGCCCGACCTCGCCAAGATCGAAGAGATCCGTGAACCCATCATCACGATCACGGTGTTCGTTCCGCAGGACTATCTCGGCAACGTGATCACCCTGTGCAACCAGAAGCGCGGCAATCAGGTGGACATGAGCTATCACGGACGGCAAGTCCAACTGGTCTACGAGATGCCGATGGCGGAAGTTGTGATGGATTTCTTCGACCGCTTGAAGTCGGTTTCGCGCGGCTACGCTTCGCTCGACTACGAGTTCAAGGCGTATCGGGCAGCCGATGTCGTCAAGCTGGACGTTCTGATCAACGGCGAACGCGTCGATGCACTTTCCATCATTCTGCATCGGGCGAACTCGGTTTTTCGCGGGCGCGAGCTGGCGAGCAAGATGCGTGAGCTGATTCCCCGCCAGATGTATGACGTGGCGATTCAGGCGGCGATCGGCGCGAACATCATCGCGCGTGAGAACGTCAAGGCGATGCGCAAGGACGTTCTCGCCAAGTGCTATGGCGGCGACATCACGCGCAAGAAGAAGCTGCTCGAGAAGCAGAAGGCGGGTAAGAAGCGCATGAAGCAGGTCGGTTCGGTCGAGATTCCGCAGGAGGCCTTCCTGGCCGTCTTGCGCGTGGGCAAGTAGAGGAGAAGACGCGTGAATTTTGCTCTGATCCTGCTGATCCTGGTGCTGATCAGCGGTGTCATCTGGGTGGCGGATGCCTGTTTCCTGCGCCGGCGGCGCCCGGCGGATGGGCCTGATCCCTGGTGGGTCGAATATGGGGCCGGTTTCTTTCCGGTGATTCTGGTCGTTTTCCTGCTGCGCTCCTTCCTCGTCGAACCGTTCAAGATTCCCTCCGGCTCAATGATACCGACCTTGCTGGTTGGAGATTTCATCCTGGTGAACAAGTACACCTACGGAATCCGCCTGCCGGTTGCCAACTGGAAGATGATTGAAGTCAACTCTCCGAAGCGCGGCGATGTGATGGTCTTTCGCTATCCGGTTGATCCCTCGCTCGATTACATCAAACGAGTGGTCGGCGTCCCGGGTGACCGGATCGCTTACCAGAACAAGCGGTTGACGATCAATGGTCAGCCGGTCGAGCTGCAAAAGGTCGAGGATTACCTGCATCCCGAGCGACTCTACTATTCGAAGCAGTTCGTCGAGAAGATCGGTTCGGCCGAACACCGGATCCTCAATGACGACGAGGCGCCACCGTTCATTGCCGGCCCTGAGCAGTTTCGCCAGCGAGAGAATTGCTCCTACAATGGCGCCGGGGTGACTTGCACGGTGCCCGAGGGGCAGTACTTCGTGATGGGCGACAATCGCGACAACAGCCGTGACAGCCGCTTCTGGGGCTTCGTCCCGGAAGAGAATATCGTCGGCAAGGCATTTTTCATCTGGCTGAATTTCGGTGATTTCGGACGGATTGGCTCGTTCAACTGAGGAGCGTTCATGAATCGACAGCGAGGGATCGCGCTTTCGGGCGTCATCGTCTGGGGTATCGTCATCGCCATCGTGGCGGTTCTTGCCATTCGTGTTCTGCCCGAAGTGATGGATTACTACAAGATCCGGCAGGCGGTCAAGGCGGTCGCTGCCGAGGGATCGGGCAAAACCGTGGGCGAGCTCCGCCAGGCGTTCTCGCGCTATGCCGAGGTCGAGCATATTCAGACGCTGACCGCGGCCGATCTGGACATCTTCAAGGAAGACAATCAGGTCGTCATCGCCTTTGCCTATGAAAGGCGCATTCCGCTGGCGGGCAATGTCAGCTTGCTGATCGATTTCCGCGGTTCGTCGAGCAAGCTCGGCGTCGATTGATGAGCGTGCACCCGATAGAACGTGCTCTCGCTTACCAGTTTCGCGATCAGGCATTGCTGCATACGGCTTTGACCCATCGCAGCTTTTCTGCGCAGCATAACGAGCGCCTCGAGTTTCTCGGCGATTCGATTCTGAATGCGATCATCGCGCGCTGCCTGTTCGAGCGTTTTCCGGCGCTCCCGGAAGGCGACCTGTCGCGCTTGCGTGCGCATCTGGTGCGCCAGGACCGACTTTACCAGCAAGCGCTGACACTTTCGCTGGGCGAATTTCTTCGCCTTGGCGAGGGCGAGCAGAAGAGCGGTGGGCAACGGCGGCCATCGATTCTGGCCGACGCGCTCGAGGCGCTGTTTGGCGCTCTGTGGCTGGATGCCGGCTTTGAGCCTGCCGGCGCAATCATTGCCCGCTTGTATGGCGAAATGCTCGCGGGACTGAACGCCGAGCAGGAAATCAAGGATGCCAAGACGCGTCTGCAGGAGTACCTGCAGGGCCGACGTCTGCCGCTGCCGCGCTATTCGCTGCTGCGCAGCGAGGGCGAGGCGCATGCCCAGCAGTTCACCGTGCGCTGCGAGCTTGCCGCTGCGGGCCTGGCGAGCGAGGGAAGCGGCAGCAGCCGGCGCGCCGCCGAGCAGGTGGCTGCCGAGCGCGCGCTGCTCATGCTGAGCAAGCCGTGAGCAGCGTGCGCGCCGGACGTATCGCCATCGTTGGCCGGCCAAACGTCGGCAAGTCGACGCTGCTCAATGCGCTCGTCGGTGAGAAGCTGAGCATCGTCTCGCGTCGCGCGCAAACGACGCGCAGCAACATTCTGGGGATTCTTACACAGGACGACGCGCAGTATGTGTTCGTCGATACCCCGGGTTTTCAGACGAAGCACGGCAGTCCGCTCAACCAGCGGATGAACCGGGGGGTGAGACAGGCTCTGGGCGAGGTTGACCTGGTGCTGCTCGTCGTGGAAGCTGGTCGCTACGATCAGCAGGACCGCGTTGTGCGGCAGCTTGTCCCCGCCGCTTGCCCATTGATCGTCGCGGTCAACAAGATCGATCAGATTGCCGACAAGAATGAATTGCTGCCGTTTCTTGCCCGGCTGGCCGGCGAGGGCGACTTTTCAGCAATCGTCCCGGTCAGCGCTACGCGCCGATCGCAACTGGATTTTCTCCTCGGTGAATTGCGCCAGCGTCTGCCCGAAGCGGAGTGGCCGTATGCCGACGATGAGCTGACCGACCGGAGCGAGCGCTTTCTGGCGGCTGAATACATCCGGGAGAAAGTTTTTCGGCTGATTGGCGACGAGCTGCCCTATGCCGTGGCCGTCGAGATCGAGCGTTTCGTCGTCGAGGGTGGGCTGCGCCGAATCGCAGCCGCCATCATCGTCGACCGTCCGGGGCAGAAGCCGATCCTGATCGGCCGCGCAGGTCAGACGATGAAGAGAATTGCTTCGGAGGCGCGGCAGGACATGCAGGCGATGTTCGGCGGACCGGTCTTTCTCGAGGTCTTCGTCAAGGTCAGATCGGGCTGGGCAGCCGATGAGCAGGTGCTCGCCAGCCTTGGTTACGAGTAGCACGCCGGTCAGCGAACGAAGATGCCGGGCAGACGAGTTGGCAGGTGAATCAGCGGAACAAGGTGGACGGTCAGCCGGCGTTCGTACTGCACGCTTACCCGTACAGTGAAACGAGCCTGATCGCTGATGTCCTTTCGCGCGACTACGGCCGCCTGGCCCTGCTGGCGCGCGGCGCCCGGCGGCCGCGCTCGGCCTTGCGCGGATTGCTGCTTGCCTTTCAGCCGCTCGAATTGGCATGGGCAGGCAGCGGTGAAGTGAAGACGCTGATCAAGGCCGAGTGGCAGGGCGGACAGCCGCTGCTCACCGGCCGCTCGCTGTTCTGCGCCTACTACCTGAATGAACTGCTGATGCAGATGCTGCCGCGCGAGGATGCGCATGCGCGTCTGTTCGCGGTTTACGCGGAAACGCTGCAGCGCTTTGCGGTGAGCGCGCAGGAAGGCGATCTGCGCCGCTTCGAGCGCGTGCTCCTGCAGGAACTCGGTTACGGGCCGATGCTCGAGACCGATGTCGAAGGTCTGGCGGTCGACACCGAAGCAGACTACGTTTACCAAATCGAACGCGGGCCGGTGCGAATCCTGCCCGCCGACGAACGAACGCGTGCGCTCAGCGGCCAAACCCTGATCGACCTGGCGCGCGAGGATTTCTCCAATCCGCGCTCGCTGGCTGAGGCCAAGCAACTGATGCGCACACTGATCGCTCACTACACGGGTGGCCGGGCGCTGGTCAGCCGCATGATTTTCCGGGAGCTACAGGAACTATGATCGAACTCGGCGTCAACATTGATCACGTGGCGACGATCCGTCAGGCGCGCGGCACTTACGAGCCGGATCCCGTCTGGGCCGCGGTTGAAGCACATCTCGGCGGGGCGGACGGAATCACCATACACCTGCGCGAGGACCGCCGGCACATCCAGGACGCTGATGTCGAGAAACTGCGCGACCTGGCGCAGATCAAGCTCAATCTGGAGATGGCGGCGACCGACGAGATGCTCGCCATCGCTTGTCGACTGAAGCCACAGATGGCCATGCTGGTGCCAGAGGGCCGGCATGAGGTGACTACGGAAGGCGGGCTGGACATCGTCGCCCAGGAGGCCAAGCTGGCGCAGGCGGTGGCGCGTCTGGGCGAGGCCGGCATCGTAACCAGTGTCTTCATCGACGCCGAACTGGCTCAGGTTGAAGCGGCAGCGCGTATCGGCGCACGCGTCTGCGAGATCCATACCGGACCCTATGCGCACGCCTTCTATACGCAGGGACGCGATTCGGAGAGTCCGGCGGCGCTCGCCGAACTGGCCCGGATTCGCCAGGCGGGCGAACGCGTCAGCCGGCTCGGCATGCGCTTCAACGCCGGTCATGCGCTGAACTACTTCAACGTGCAGCCGGTCGCCCAGTTGGCCGGGATTCGCGAGTTGCACATCGGTCACGCGATTATCAGCCGGGCGATTTTCGTCGGCTTGCAGGCCGCCGTGCGGGAAATGAAACGCCTGCTGCGTGAAGCCCAGGCGACGGCGGCCGGAGGCAGCCGATGATCGTTGGTGTGGGGACCGACATCGTGGCTGTCGGGCGCTTGCTCAGGTTCTACGAACAGCATGGTCAAGGCGCGCTCAATCGCTTGCTGTCAGCGCGCGAGCGTGGCGAGTTCGACCCTGGCGGGCAGACGGGACGGTTTCTGGCCAAGCGCTTCGCCGCCAAGGAAGCCTTTGGCAAGGCGCTGGGGACTGGTCTGCGCGCGCCCGCCACGCTGCTCAGCCTGAGCGTTGCGCACGATGGGCTGGGTCGGCCGTTTTTCGAGTACGCACCGGAACTGGCCGCGCATCTGGCCGAACTTGGTCTGCGCGCGCACCTTTCGATCAGCGACGAGAAGGAATACGCTATCGCCTTTGTCGTGATGGAGCAGCAATGAGCAGCACCTCTTCCGGTCCATTGATGATCGACATTGCGGGAAGCGCCTTGAGCGAACTCGATCGCGCGCGCTTGTGCCATCCGCTGGTCGGCGGCCTGATCCTCTTTTCGCGCAACTACGAATCGCCCGAGCAACTGGCGCGCCTGACCGCCGAGGTGCATGCGCTGCGCTGTCCGCCGCTGCTGATCGCCATCGATCATGAGGGCGGGCGTGTGCAGCGCTGCCGGAAGGGATTCACCCGTTTGCCCGCGATGCGCTGTCTCGGCCTGGAATGGGAGAAAGACCCGGCACAGGCCATCACCGTGGCGCGCGATCTGGGTTATCTCCTGGCGGCTGAACTACGCGCCTGCGGCGTCGACCTGTCGTTTACGCCGGTGCTCGACCTCGACTGGGGGCGTAGCCGCGTGATCGGCGACCGCGCCTTTCATCGCAGCCCGGCGGCTGTCGTGGATCTGTCGCGGGCGCTGATCGAAGGGCTGCACGGCGCGGGAATGTCCGCTTGTGGAAAACACTTTCCGGGCCATGGCTGGGTCGAACCCGATTCACACGTAGACCTGCCGGTAGACGAACGTCGGCTCGAGGAAATGGCGCTCGATCTTGAACCGTATCGCCGACTGAGCCTTGACGCAGTGATGCCGGCGCACGTGATCTATCGCCGGGTGGACGAACGGCCGGCCGGTTTCTCGCCGTTCTGGCTGGCTTTGCTGCGTGACGAACTGCGCTTTGCCGGGACTATCTTCAGCGATGACCTGTCGATGGCGGGGGCAGGGGTTGCCGGTGGTCCGGTCGAACGCTGTACGGCCGCCTGGCAGGCGGGTTGCGACATGCTGCTGCTGTGCAACTCACCTGCGTCGGTCGACGATGTTCTGCACAAATGGGACGCCGAACCTGATGCGCAGCGCGCGCAAAGAATCCAGCGCCTTGCGCCACGCGGCAAGTCGCCCGACTGGTCCGAACTGCGTGGCCAGCCGGCCTACCTCGCCGGCGTCGTTGCCGCCGAGCGCCTGGCCGTCTGAAGGCAAGCGGCGAGGCGGCGGCAGCCAATCGGCGTATCTCGATGAGCGAAGCATTCGACACGAAATCGCTGCTGGCCAGCACGAGCGAGCTTCCCGGCGTCTACCGCATGCTCGATTCGCTGGGCAAGGTGCTCTATGTCGGGAAAGCAAAGAACCTGCGCAAGCGACTAGCCTCGTACTTTCGCGCCAGGCAGGCGAGTCCGCGCATCGCGCTGATGGTCAGCCAGATCGCGCGCGTCGAGACGACCGTCACCCGATCAGAAGCCGAAGCGCTGTTGCTCGAGAACAATCTGATCAAGAGCTTGGCGCCGCGCTATAATATTCTGTTTCGGGATGACAAATCTTATCCCTATATCATGCTTACGCATGACCGCTGCGCACGCTTGGGGTTCTTTCGTGGGGTGACCGACCGCCGGGCGGACTATTTCGGGCCTTTTCCCTCGGCGGTCGCCGTACGCGAAAGCATCAAGCTGCTGCAGCGCATGTTTCGCCTGCGCACGTGCGAGAATAGCGTCTTCAGCAACCGCTCCCGGCCTTGTCTGCTCTACCAGATCAAACGCTGCTCAGGTCCGTGCGTCGGAAAGATCGAGCCGGCGTCTTACGCGCAGGATGTGCAGATGGCCGCCATGTTCCTGCAAGGGCGGCAGCAGGAGGTCATTCGCAGTCTCAGCACAGCGATGGACCAGGCGGCGGCCGGGCTGGCCTTCGAGCAGGCGGCGATCTATCGTGACCAGATTCAGTCCTTGCGGCAGGTGCAGGACAAACAGTACGTCGAGACGACCCGGGATGCCGATATCGATGTCATTGCAGCGGTCGACGAAGGCGGCGTGCTCTGCGTCAACCTGGCGATGATTCGCGGTGGCCGGCACCTTGGCGACCGTCCTCAGTTTCCGGCCAACTCGGCCGACTCGCTGCCGTGCGAAGCCTTGCTTGCCTTCCTCTACCAGCATTACTCAGTCCATCCGGTTCCCGCGCGCATTCTGGTCAACCTGCCGCTGCCTGACAACGAGGTCAATGACTGGCTGAACGCGATGGCGACGCGGCGGACGCGCGTCATCGAGGCAAGGCTGACAGAGCAGCGCATCTGGCTGGCGATGGCCGAACAGAATGCGCGTCTGGCCATCGCGGCGCGGCGCAGCCTTTCGCTGCGACAGGTCGAGCGCCTGCAGGCGCTGGCTGAGGTGCTGCAGATCGAACTGGTCGACCGCCAGGAGGCACGAATCGATTGTTTCGACGTCAGCCATACGCAGGGGACGGCAACGGTTGCGGCTTGTGTGGTCTATCGGGAGGGCGAAATGCGCCGGTCGGAGTACCGCCGGTTCAATATTCGTGATGTTTCGCCCGGCGACGATTACGCCGCGATGCGGCAGGTCGTTCTTCGCCGCTATGAGAAGGTAGCCGCGGGGGAGGGCGCCGAACCGGCAGTGGTGATCATCGATGGCGGTGCGGGTCAGGTGGCGGCGGCGGCCAGCGCGCTGGCCGAACTTGGCCTGTCGCATCTGTTCCTGCTTGGCGTGGCAAAGGGCGAGGCGCGAAAGCCTGGCCTGGAGACGCTGGTTTTTGCCGATGGCCGGCCACCCTTGAGCCTGTCACCGGACGATAGGGCCTTGCATCTGATTCAGGAAATCCGGGATGAAGCGCATCGTTTTGCCGTTACCGGGCATCGTGCGACGCGCAGCCGGGCCGCCCGCACTTCGCAGATCGATGAGATTGCCGGGATTGGACCGAGGCGAAAGAAGGCCCTGATTTCGCGCTTTGGTGGCCTGCAGGGCATTTGCGCAGCGGGTGTCGACCAACTGGCTGCCGTTCCCGGAATCAGCCGGGAACTGGCCGAAAAGATCTACGCAGCGCTCCACTGATGCCGCTCAACATCCCGATTTTCCTGACCTGGCTGCGGATCATCCTGATTCCGCTGATGATCGCCGTCTATTACGTGCCGGAGGCGTGGGTGCCGGGGATGGGGCGCGATCTGCTCGCGACGCTGCTCTTCGTCGTCGCCGCGGCGACCGATTGGCTTGACGGCTATCTGGCTCGACGGTGGCAGCAGACATCGGCTTTTGGCGCATTTCTCGACCCGGTGGCCGATAAGCTGATGGTCGCCGCGGCGCTCATCCTGCTCGTCTGGCTGGATCGACTGGACGCTGTTCTGGCGACCATCATCATCGGTCGCGAAATTACGATTTCGGCCTTGCGCGAATGGATGGCGCAGATTGGCGCGCACCGCAGCGTTGCCGTGTCGATGGTCGGCAAGGTCAAGACGACCGCCCAGATGGTCTCGATTCCGCTGCTTCTCTATTACCAGCCGCTTGCCGGTCTGGATGTCGTCCGCCTTGGCACCTGGTTGATCTACGTCGCGGCGGTGCTCACGCTCTGGTCGATGGGCTACTACATGCGTATGGCGTGGCCGCACCTGATCGAGCAGGACCGCCGCCGGTGAGCGCTCAAAGGGACGGTCACCGCGAGCGACTCAGCGAAGCCTTCATTGGCGACGACCGTGCGCCTGGCGCGGGCGGCCTACGGCTCGCTGCGACGCCGGTTCTTCCAGAAATGGATAGAAAGGTAGATGAGAAAGATGACGAAGCAAAGGAAGCCGGCCGCCTGCAGATACAGCGCGTAGTTCGTCCGATAGCGACCGGTGACCGGGTCGTAGATCGAGCAGATGATGCGGACGCGTTCAATGATTTCGTCCAGGGCGCTGCTTTCGGGCGGTAGCGGCGCGCCGGCGATCAGGCGCTTGAGGGGCTCGGTGAGATCTTCGGCGCCAAATTTCTCGCCATAGACCTGGCGGACGATGGTTCCCTGCGCGTCGACCATCGTCACCTGATTGAGGTGATCGAAGCCGGCCGCCGTGGCAACGAAACTGAAGCCGAAATTCCGCGTCAGGTCGCCGACGATGGCCGACGATGGGCTGAGGAACTCCCAGTTCGGCAGGTGGATGCCGTATTGTCGGGCGAAATCACGTAGCGCGCCGGGCGAGTCGAAGGGTTGGTTGAAACCGATGCTGATCACGTTGAAACGGTCTGCACCTACGACGCTGACTGTGTTCTGAATGGCCTTCTGCAGGTTGCGCGTCGTCGTCGGGCAGACCTGGAAGCACGCCGTGTAGATGAAGTTGACCAGCAAGGGCTTGCCGCGGTAGCGCGTCAGGCTGACCGGCCGCTCCTGCCGATCGAGCAGCGTAAAGTCGCCCACCGGCCGACCGATCGCCGCTTGCGAAAGGGAAAATGCAGCTTTCTCGTCAAGCGTGGTCAGCGCTAAACCCCCGCTGGCGCCTTGTGGGCGTGCGGTCAGCTTCACCTTCTCAGCCGGGGCGTCTTCCGCCCACACTGGCATGGCGCCAAACACAGCAAGCGCTACGGCGAGCGCCCGGGCGAAAATGCAGGACATGCTGACTGATCGCTCCGCCTTAGAAGACAAGTTGCGCGTCGGCGATGGCGGCCGCGAGGACGAGCGTCAACTGCAGCAAGGAGGCATGGAAACAGGCCATTGCCGTCTGCCGGTTGGGTGCGCGCGTCAACCGCCAGGCTTTCTCGATGAAGACCAGGCCGCCGAGCGCGGCGCCGCTCAGATAGATCGCGCCGAGACCGAAGGCGACGGGCAGCAGCGAGGTGGCGACCAGGCCCAAGGTGCTGACGAAGATCGCCTGGGCTGCGCGCTGGTCGCCAACGACGACCGGCAGCATGGGCACGCCGGCATTTGCGTAGTCGTCACGGAAAGCGATCGCCAGGCTCCAGAAATGCGGTGGTGTCCAGAGAAAGAGGACGAGGGCGAGCGCCAGCGGCACCGCGCCGAGCTGCGGGTTGCTGGCGCTTGCGCCGGCAAGCACTGCCCAACTGCCGGCGAGCCCGCCGAGAACGATGTTCATCCATGTGCGCCGCTTCAGCCAGACCGTGTAGACGATGGCGTAGAAGAAGGCGCCGAGAAAAACGAAGAGTGCCGACCAGGCGTTCAGCGCCAGCCACGCTGCGCCGACGGAGACAATCAGCAAGGCGACGATGATCAGCAACCAGATTGGCCCGTGCTGAATCTCGCCGGTGGCAAACGGGCGCTGGCGCGTGCGCGACATCAGGCGGTCGCTGGCGTACTCGTAGTACTGGTTGAAGGCGCCCGCGCTGGCTGATGAAACCAGGACGGAAAGCGTCAGGACGAGCAACTGCAGCAGGCTCAGGCCCGGTCCAGAACTCACCGCCAGTCCGGCGAGCGCGGTGAACGTGATGACGATACCGATGCGCAGCTTGAAGACGCCAAGAATCGCCCGTATGGGCAAGCTGGGTGTGCCGGTCGACAGAGGGGTTGAGGGCATGGGCTGTACGGGCGAAGCGATCAGATGAGCGGGCTTGATGCCTGTTTTCCGACCTGTCAGCATCCGGTCGGTGCGCCCGGATGCTGACAGGTCCCTGCGCCGCGGCGCAGGAACCTTGCTTGGTCAGCTAAGCAGCCAGACTTCCGAGAGATACTTCCAGTTGACGAAATAATACAGTACGAAGGAAACGAAGAGCAGCAGTGCGAGGACGACGGTGCCGGGAACCGCGACATGCTCACTGCCGTGCGCCGCGGCCGAGGCCGCCTGCGTATGCACGGGAATAGGCGTCGGGCGGTCCGACACCTTGCCGCCGTCAAGCTTCTTGCCGAAGAGCAGCGAACCCACGACGAGCAGGATCCACAAGCCACCGCCAATCACGGCGAGGACACCGAAGATGCCGGTCAGGCCCATCATCAGATAGGCCGCGCCCGGCCACTCGTACTGGAACGGGGCGCCTGAAAAAGCCATGTCCCAATGCCGGCGGGAGACGCCGAGTGTTCCGGCGCCCATCATCACCAGGCCGAGCACCGACATGCTGATGCCGAACAGGTAGGGCTGGATCTGGCAAAGCTTGGGCAGGATCATTTCGCGCCGGAAGAGCACCGGAACGAGAAGATAGGTGACCGCCATGAACGCCAGCGTCGTACCAGTTACGACCGTCGTGTGGAAGTGGCCGGGAACGTAGAAGGTGTTATGCATCAGCATGTTGATCTGCTCTGTGCCGAGGACGACACCGGAAATTCCGCCCAGGAAGCCGAAGCTGACGAGCGAGATGAACATGCCGGAGAACACCGGATTGCCCCACGGCGCCTTGCGCAGCCACTCGAACAGACCATTCGTGTAGCCCTTGCGGCGCTGCGCTGCCTCGATCGCACCGGGCACGGTAAAGCCATGGATCATCGACGCCATGACGGCGAAATACATGAAGTACGACGTGTTGAGGACCTTCCACTCGGCGCTCATGCCCGGGTCGGAGAGCAGGTGATGCGCGCTGGCGAGCTGCAGGAAGAGGATGTAGAGCAGGAAGGCGAAACGCGACACCTTCTCCGAAAGCGGCTTGGCGCCGAAGACGACGGCAGCGATCAGGTACCAGACGGCGACGTGCGCGGCGACGTTGATCTGCTGCGACGAGTGGCCAAGACCCCACCAGACCATGCGGTACAACTGGGCGTCGATTTCCTTCAGGATGCCAAGCGACCAGAGCAGCGTCGGCAGTAGAATGCCGGCGCCGGCGAGGATGGTGAAGGTAGCAATGATCGCCGCGGTCAAGGCACCGAAAGTCACCAGCGGCAGCGAACCCTGGTAGGTCTTCTCACGCTTGGCGACGACCAGCGTGCCAAAGAAGACGGCGACGCCGAGCAGCGCACCGACCGCGACGAGAATGATCCCCAGGTAGAAGTGCCAAGCCGCCTGCATCGGGACGTACGAGGTGAACATGACGCTCGATTCGCCCTGGAAGACCGCGACGTTGGTCACGATGCCGCCGATTGCCATCAGCCAGAAGGCGAGCCACGCGATCCTGGGCGCCGCCAGTCGGCAGCGGAGCAGCGTCGACGATGCGAAGTAGAGGACCGCCATCTCGAAGAAGAGGATCCACAGGATCAACATGTCGATCCCGTGTGCGGTGAGAATCAGATAGAACTGGTCCGCCGGCAGCAGCTTGATCGCCGGCCAGCGGGTCAGGATCACGAGCAGGGCAGTAATCCCGCCGACCAGCAGCCAGAGAACACCGGCTACGGCGTTCCAGCGCATCAGCTTTTCGGCCTGGTCCTCGAACTGGAGTCCGGAGACGGGACAGGTACGGTAGGTGGTTGCCATCGAGTTGTTCTCCCCCTTATTTGACGTAGATACGGCCGAGCATCGAATGGTGGCCGATGCCACAGTATTCGTTGCAGACGATGGCGTACGTACCTTCCTTGGTCGGCGTCATCTTGA
>NZ_JAVMKF010000085.1:0-6414 GCF_031732815.1 Accumulibacter sp.
GTTGCCCGTCTATCAACGCCTCGGCGACGTGCGCTCGTGCGCGGTGACCATGGGCCAGATCGCCGACATCCTCTTCGAACGCGGCGAACTCGACGAAGCGTTCGCGATGCACGAGGAGTACCTGCGGTTGGCGGAAGCGCTTGGCGATCTCGTTGGCATCGCGCACGCGCGCTATTCGCGTGCGCAGATCCGTGTCGCGCGTGGCGACCACGAACGCGGTGCGTTGCCGGAGATTGCGGACGATCTGGCGCAGGCGTATGCGATCTCGCGCCAGACGCGGCGGGGCGACGCCATTGGCGCCATTGGCATGTTATTCGCGCAGGTGCTGGCGATCACCGGATGGCAGAGCGAGGCGCTGGCGGTGCTTGACGAGGCCGAGGAATCATTCGCCAAGCTTGGCTGGAGCGGCCGGGTCGCGCGCGTACAGGAGTTGCGCTCGCGCATTGCCGGCATGGCCGCGCGTTGAGATCGCGGGGCGCGCTGTTCGTGCCGATCACTGCTCACCCCTTGGCTGGCTGCTCTTCCCAGTGGCTCTTCCCGGGAGATCTTCCGGGGCGCTCTTCCCGGGTGCTCTTCCGGGGTGCTCTTCCGGGCGCCTCTCCCCGGATGCTCTCCCCGGCGTCTTCGCCATCAAATCCCAGCTTCCGGCCCGGCATCGACGCTGATGACCCTCGAACCCCGCTACGCGTGCATTGCATGTCCCATCTCTCAGCGCTTGGCGGGGCGCGCCAGGCCGAGCAGATCGCGCGCCTCGTCCGGCGTCGCTGGCGGGCGGTCCATTTCGCGGCTGATGCGCGCGATGCGCGCGACCAACTGCGCGTTTCCGGTCGCCAGTTCGCCCTTGCGGTAGAAGATGTTGTCCTCGAAGCCGACTCGCACGTGGCCACCGAGGACTATGGCCAGCACGGCGAGCGGTAACTGCGCCGCGCCGATTCCGGCCACCGTCCACGTTGCTCCGGGCGGCAGTTGCGAGCGCAGGAACATCAGCGATTCCGGCGTGCCGGCCATCGCGCCGGGAACGCCGAGAACGAAGTCGACATGCACCGGAGCGGCGAGCCATCCCTTGCCGATCCAGCGCACGGCGGTGGTCAGCATGCCGGCATCGAAAATCTCCAGTTCGGGCTTGATGCCGTAGTCCTGGATCGTCCGTGCGAACCGCGCGATATCGGCCGGGTGATTGATGAACACCTCGTCGCCAAAATTGACCGAACCCATCGACAGCGTCGCCATTTCCGGCGCCAGGCTCAACGGCGCCAGCCGTTCGGCGGCGCTCATGCCGACCGCGCCACCGGTTGACACCTGAATGATCGCGTCGCAGCGCTCGCGCACCGCGGCGATGATCTGCTGATAGACCGCCTTGTCCTGCGTCGGGCTGCCGTCGGCGAGTCGCGCGTGCAGATGAACGATCGCCGCGCCGGCCGCGACGCAGGCGGCGGCATCGGCGGCGATTTCCTGCGGCGTGATCGGCAAGGCCGGTTGTTGCTCCTTGCGCACTTCGGCGCCGGTCAGCGCGGCGGTAATGATCAGCTTGTCCATCGCCGCTGCCGCAGGCTAGCGCGCGATGCGCTGGCAGTCGACCGGCACGACGCAGGTGCCCGCAGCGCGACAGACGATCACCGGCTCGGCCAGCACGTCGGCGGCCGAGGGCTGCGTCGCGCTACCCGTCGAGGCGATCACCTTGCGCGCTTCGAAAACCATCTTGCGCGAGCTGCGGCCGATCGACACGATCCGCCCGCTGGCTTCGATGTAATCGCCGGCATGGACCGGGGCGAGAAACTCGACGCGGTCGTAGGCGACGAACAGACCTTCGTCGCCATCGCTGCGGATGAGCAGTTCGGTGGCGACATCGCCGAACAGGTTGAGCATCTTCGCGCCGTCGACCAGTCCTCCGGCGTAATGGGCGTCGTGCGCGCTGATGCGCAAACGGATGAGGCTGCTAATTTCCGACATGGTGAACTCCTTTCTGGCGAGCGGTTCTTTTGATCCATTCGTGGATGGCGAACGAGGCCACGTCCTCGGCGTAGGTCTTGCTGCCGAAACCGGCGTCGTACCCCAGTTCCTTGGCCAGTTCGTGACTGATGCGCGGGCCGCCGACGATCAGGATCACCCGTTCGCGCAAACCCTCGGCTTCGAGCAGATCAGCCAGCCGGGTCAGATTGTCGAGGTGGATGTTTTTCTGCGTCACCACCTGCGAAACGAGAATCACGTCGGCCTTTTCTTCGATCGCGCGCACCACCAGATCTTCCGAGTCGACTTGCGCGCCGAGGTTGATCGCACGCATCTGGTGATAACTCTCCAGGCCCTTATGGCCGTTGTAACCCTTCATGTTCATGATCGCGTCGATGCCGACGGTATGGGCATCGCTTTCGATGCAGGCGCCGACGACGACCATCTTACGCCCCATTTTTTCGCTGATCAGACGGTCGACGCCGTCCTTGTCAAGCCTCGCGTAGTCGGGCCGGGAAACCTTGATCGCCGCCAGGTCGACGCGATGGCGACACTGGCCGTAGACGATGTAGAAGCTGAAACCCTGCCCCATGTCTTCCGCATGCACCACCGCCGCTTCGTCCAGGCCCATCATTGCCGCCAGTTGGCGGGCCGCTTCGCGCGCCTGCTCGTCGAGCGCCACCGGCAGGGTGAAGGAAAGCTGCACACGACCGTCGTCGAGCGTGTCGCCGTACGGCTTGAGCCATTGTTCGGCCATCTCAGTGTCCTCCCGGCAGCATCAGGCGAGGAAAGGGATTGAAGTAATCGTCGGCCTTGGCGAGCACCCCGTCCAGCCCGCGGCCGCCGTCCGGCCGACGCGCGATGTCGGCGAAAACACCCTGGCCAATCGCCGCCGGCAAGCCGATTTCTTCGATCCTGGCGAGCAAGTGCCCGGTCTCGTCGAGTACCGCCTGCGCGCGCCGCTCGATCTGGCCACCGCGTTTGAACTCGACTTCCGCATGCAGATCGCGCAGCGTGTTGAACACGTACCTGGCGTTCTGCACGGCGAGAAAACGGTCCTGGATCAACGGCGTATGAATGGCCTCGGTCATCATCCCGAGGAGGTGGATGTTCTGTTGCGTGAGCGCGCTGACGACGTTGAACAGCGCATCCTGGAGGTGCCCGCGGAAAATGTTGCCGGTCATGTGCCTGGTCGGCGGCATGTACTTGAGCGAGGCAGCGGGAAACACCTGACGTACCAGTTGCGCCTGCGCGACTTCCCAGAGAAAGCCGTTGGTCATTTCGGGATCGATCTCGAAGGCGTGTCCCAGGCCCATCTGTTCCGGCGTCAGACCGGACAGACAGGCAAACTGCTCGTTGATCAGTTGCGAGGCGAGGACCGTATGCGCCGCTTCACAGGCATCGGCGGTGGTCAGATAATTGTCTTCGCCGGTGTTGATGATGATCCCGGCAAAGGCATTGACCATGCGCGAGAAGAACTGGTCGATGAAAGTCCGCTGCAGGTTGATGTCGCGGAAGATGATGCCGTACATCGAATCGTTGAGCATCATGTCCAGCCGCTCGATGGCGCCCATGGCGGCGATTTCCGGCATGCACAGGCCCGAGCAATAGTTGGTCAGACGAATGTAGCGTCCGACGCGGTCTGCCGTTTCATCGAGCGCCGCACGCATCAGGCGGAAGTTCTCCTGCGTGGCGTAGGTGCCGCCGAAACCTTCGGTCGTCGCGCCGTAGGGAACGTAATCGAGCAGGCTCTGGCCGGTCGAGCGGATCACCGCGATGATGTCGGCGCCCTGCTCCGCCGCCGCCCGCGCCTGCTTGACGTCCTCGTGAATGTTGCCCGTGGCGACGATGACATACAGCCACGGCGTGCGCGCCTCGCCAAAACGGGCGATCGCCGCCTCGCGCGCGGCGCGCTGTGCGGCGATCTGCGCGCAACGCTTGCCGGCTTCCTCGTCACAGGCCGCGCGGACGAGCCGCGCGTTCGCCGGCCGGCGCAGGCGCAGCGTGCCGGCAGCGACTGCTTCGGCCACCTGCTGGACCGTCGACTGCTGTTCGAGCATCGCCCCGATGACCACCGGCGCCGCACCGTGCGCCAGCAAGTCCTCGGCCTGCAAGTGCTCGACGAGCCGATTCGGCAAGGGAACGCCGTTTTCATCGACGCCGTCGACGCCGAGCAGACGCAGCGTCGCGCGCTCGACGCTGGTCGTCGTGTAAGGCTCCATCTGCGCGCGCACAGCGCCGGCGATGCGCCGCGCCGATTCGCGCGCGCGGTCGATTTGCCTCTGATCGAGATGCAGACGCGTCATAGAGAAACTCCGCTGGTGATCAGCTCGTGCTCGCGCATCACATCGCTGACCTGGTGTTCGGGAAATGCCCGCCGGGCGGCGTCGAGCAAATCTGCGGCGACGACATCGCCGCCATGCGGCGCGCAGGGATTGACGGTAATGCCGACGATAGCGATGCGGCGCTCGGCCAGCACGCGGCCGCCGTGCTGCTGGAAATGCCGCAGATCGGCGTGCTCGATGAACAATTTTGTTCCGTCGGCGACCACCAGCGTCAAACCGGGGTTGTCGGCGAGCAACTGCCGCAGCGTCGGCCAGAGCCGCTTGCCGACCGCACCGCTGAGCGCGATCATCGCCGGCGCCCGGTCGGCGAAGGCGCGCAATGCCGCTGCCGCATTTAAGGTGGCGACGTCGAGGTGCGCGATGAGCTGGCCGGCGCGATCCCAGACGCCGACGCCGCCCCGCGCAAATACCGCCCGGCAGCGGCGCGCCGTCTGCGCGTCGGCCTGGGCAATCTCGAGCATCGCCAGGCGCTCGCGCGTCTTGCGCAGGATATTGCCGATACCGCCGCCGACGGCGGCGCCGGTGGCCAGGATCATTCCCTCGGCAACCGCCGGCGAAGCGTGCTGGCTGCGGCCAAGCGCGCCGTCGAGCACGATCAGCGCGCACGCGCACTGGCGCAGTTGGCCGATGATGCTTTGCTGATCGGCAGCGCGCGAAGCGCCGGCGACTTCCATCGTGCCGTGCTCGAGCACCCGCACGAGGACGATTTCGCCCATCGGACTGCCCACCCCGCTCGCAGCGAGCAGCTTGCAGCGCACGCGGGCGCGCGCCAGGGTGTCGCGCGCGGTGGCCACGATGCTCCCCGGCCAGACGCGCACCGGCGGCTTCGGAATGTCGAAAACCTGGTCACGCTCTTCGCCGTCGCGTCCGATCGAGGTCAATCCGATGGCCACGCCGTCGTGCGCCGCGCAGGCCAGCAGATGGTTCAAGGTCACCGTCTTGCCGGTATTCTTGCTCATGCCCATGACGGCCAGCGTGGTCAGGCCACGCCGACGGATCTGCCGCCAGAGAGCGCTGCCACTCACGCCGACTCCCACGTTTCGCTGCGCATCACGACCGCCGACGCCGCTCACCCATACGACTCTGCGAACAGGCGGCGCAGCTCCGGGCTTTCGCGCAGCAGCGCCAAGGCATACAGCGCATGGTCTTTGGCGTAGCCGTTGCCGATGATCATCTCGACATCCTTGCCGACGCCTTCTGCGCCCAGCGCGGCGGCGGTAAAGGAGGTCGCCATCGAGAAGAAGTAAATCCTGCCGCGGTCGCGCGTGGACAGGATGCTGCCCATTTCGGTGTTCGGGATGTTGACGCAGTTGATCGTCACATCGGCCATCTGGCCGGCGGTCACTTTGGCGATGGCTTCCATCATCGCCACCGCGTCGGTCGCGTCGACCTGCACGGCGTGATCGACCCAGCCGAGCTCGCGCATTCGCTCGCAGTCGTCGGCGAACGGCGAAACGCCGATCACCCGTCCCGCCGGACCGGCACGCTTGCGCGCTTCATAGACGCACAAGCTACCCGACTTGCCGCCACCGCCAACCACCAGCACCGTGTCGCCCGGGCGAACCAGGCGCGCAGTCTGTGCCGGCGCGCCGGCGACATCGAGAATCGCCAGAGCCACCGCTTCGGGAATGTCGTCCGGCAGACGGGCGTACCGCCCGGAGGCGAACAGGATCGCCTGCCCGTCCACCTCGATCTGGTCCTGGTCGAGATGAATCTTCCGGATGCTGCGGATTTGCAGTGGCGTCAGCGACAGCGAGACCAGCGTGGCGATCCTGTCGCCCACCTTGAGGTCGACCTTGTCGGCCAGTGCCGAGCCGATTTCGGCCACCCGCCCGATCAGCATGCCACCCGAGCCCGTGACCGGATTATGCTGCTTGCCGCGCCGCTCGACGGTTCCGCAGACGATGCCGGCGATCCGCTCGAGATCGCCGGCAGCCTCCTGCCTGATCTGGGTGAAACTGGCGGCATCGATATTCAAGGCGGAGACATCGATCCGGATCTCGTTGTCGTAAATGGCCATCGAATTGTCGATCTTCCACGCGCCTTGCGGCAGCACGCCGAGCGGTTCGAGAACGCGGTGCGTGCCGTAGGGCGAACCTGGTCGCATGCCTGATCTCCTCAG
>NZ_JAVMKF010000086.1:0-6341 GCF_031732815.1 Accumulibacter sp.
CGCGCGCATCCATGAGGTCTTTCCACTGTCTGCCCACGCTGCGGCGGCGAGATGCTTTCCGGTGCGGGACTCTGCGCTGCGGCTCGCGGCGGGATTGCGCCTTGGGCCTCCAGCCTTGCCGCATGCTTCATTCGCCGCGTGGCGAGAGGGCGGCGGCGACCGTCGGCCGGCGTCCAGGAACGTCGCCCGGCTTCAGCAGCAGCGGCGCCAGCACGTGCCGGCGCAGGCCCCACGAATCGGCGTGACGAACGTGGTTGATCCAGCCGCGCACGCCGGCATCGAATTCGGCAAAGGAGAGCGCTCCGGATTGGTAGGCCGCGTATCGTTCGCCGAGGCGATGCGTCGCGTAGCGCACCTTGCGCGCTTTGACCAGGCGGTGATCGGGAAAGACGACGAAACCAAGCCACGGAATGCCATGCTCCGTCGGAGTGACCTGCGCGCTACGCTCATGCAGCGTCTGACGCAGGGTGGCGAGCCGCTCCCGAATCGCCTCCTTGCACGCCCACAGCGTCGCTTTGCTGTCGGAAAAGAGCGCAAAATCGTCGACGTAGCGCAGATAAGCGCGGCAGCCGAGTTCTCGTTTGACGAAGAGATCAAAGGGATGCAAGTAGCAGTTCGACCAGAATTGCGAGGTCAGATTGCCGATCGGCAGACCCCGCGGCCGACACGCGGCGAGCAGGTCGTCGCCGGGAAACCACACCATGTCGTACTGCTCGCGCAAGACATCGCTGCCGCCGGCGACGATCGACTCGATCAGGTGCATGATGTCGGGCTCGGCGATCTGCGTGCGCAGACTGTCGAGCAGGATGGCGTGATCGATCGAGGCGAAATGCTGCCGCAAGTCGCCGCGCAGCACGTAGGGGTAGCGACGGGCGAAGGACTGCAGGCGGTCGATGGCGCGGTGACTTCCCTTGCCGATGCGATTGGCGTAGCTGTCGGGAATGAAGACGCGCTCGAAGCGGGGTTCGATGACCGCGCACAGGGCATGGTGCACAACGCGGTCGCGAAAGCGCGCGGCGCTGATCTTGCGCCGCTTCGGTTCGTGAATGAAGAAGTGCGTGTAGGGGCCGGGCGCATAGACGCCGTTGAGCAGTTCCTCGCGCAGTTGCACGAGGCGGTCGGCCATTTGAAAGTCGAAGGCGGCGACCGTTGCCTGGCGTCGCTTGCCCAGCGCCGCGCGGGAGAACGCCTGCAGCAGGTGCGGCCATGAACAGAGCGCCGCGAAAGCGGCGGTAGGTGACGACAAGGAGCTGGAGATGGCCGAAGAACTGGTATTGCTCACGCGGTTGTACGACCTCTTGAGTTGGTTGTTGCCCAAGGCGGAACGTTTCCCGCGCCCCTATCGGCAAACGGTAACGCTGCGTCTGATGAACGCCGCCCTCGATTGCCAGGAGGCCGTCTTTCTGGCGCAAAGCACGCGCGGTGCGCGGCGGCAAAGCGCATTGCACGACGCCGACGCAGCACTCAACGCGCTGCGTCTCTACCTGCGTCTGGCGCACTGCTGGAGCTGGTTGAACGACGCCCAGTACGGACACGTCAGCGCGATGGTCGCCGAAGTCGGGCGCCTGCTCGGCGGCTGGATGAAACAGAGCAGCTCCTGAAACGAGGTGGGCGCCACGGGAACGAATCCAGGTGGCGCCCGCTTTTGCTATGCGCCCGACGCAAGGACGCGTGCGGACGGGACTGGCCTGCGCCATCGATCGTTCCCCGGCCTCGTCCGGCAAACCGTGGTCGGCCGGAATTTCCGGTTGGCGCCCGACGCAAGCCGGACACCTCCGGGGACAATCACGATGTGGGCACCGCAACACACGCGGAAACCGATGTTGTCGTTTCGGTTGCCGGGGGCGTTGTGGTTGCGCCTCGCCGCGCGACAGTTCCTCGGGTTGTTGTTCCACGACCCGCCGCGCAGCACGCGGGACACGTTTCAGGCAGCCCCGCAAGCCGAAGCCTGCGCCCGCAGTATGCGCCCACCGATGCGGCAAAGCAAAAAAATTTTTCGCCGCTGCGCGGCGAACAGTGTTCAGCGTGCCGGCGTAACAGTGTTCAGTGATGCAGCGCCCAGCGGTTCGATGGGGGCACCGCAACACACGCGGAAACCGATGAAGTCGTTTCGGATGCCGGGGGCGTCGTGGGAGCGCCACGCCGCGCGACAGCCTCCGGCTTGTTGTAACCACGACCCGCCGCGCAGCACGCGGGACACGTTGTCGGAAGCGGCGGCGTTGTCCCAGACCGAGCCGTCGCTCGGCGCACCCCGATAGTTGTCGTGCCATGCATCGGCGCACCATTCCCAAACGTTGCCGTGCATGTCGTATAGGCCGAAGGCATTGGCCGGAAATGAGCCGACCGGCAGCGTCTGCTGGCGATACTCGCCCTTGGCCGATCCGTTGTAGGTGTAGTTGCCGTCGAAATTGGCCAGCGCGGTCGTCAACTGACGGCCGAAATGGAAAGGCGTCGTCGTTCCGGCGCGGCAGGCGTATTCCCATTCGGCCTCGCTCGGCAGGCGGTAGGCGCGCCCGGTCTCTTGCTGCAGCCAGCGGCAGTACGCCCGCGCGTCGTCCCAGGAAACGTCGATCACCGGCCGTTGTGCCCGCCCCCAACCACGGTCGGCGGCTTGCCGGCCGCCTGTCGCCGCGGCGTAGCGGTCGTAGTCGTCGAAGGTGACGGCGTACACGCCGAGGGCGAAGGGTTGGGCGATGCGCACTTCGTGCTGTGGACCTTCGTCGTTGGCCCGTTCGGGCTCGTCGGCCGGTGAGCCCATCAGGAAGCGGCCGGCGGGGATGACGACCAGCAGCGGACCTTCGCCGCCGCTGCGCAGGCGATCGCGGAAGGTTTCGCCGGGGCCTATGGGCTTGGCAGCGGGTGGGCGCGCGGCGGCGGCGGGTGGAGCGGCGTTTGTGCTCGGTGTCCGCGGGCGGCTGGGTGCCGCAGCGACGGGCTCCGGCGGTACCGTTGGCGCGAGATGCTTGCGCAGCGAACTGACGAGCTGGCGTGCGCCTTCGCTGTCCTCGTCGCCATTCCAGCCGATCAAATCGGGGGTCTGGAACTGGCGGAAGCCGTAAGGAATGCGCAGGTCTTCGAGGCGGACCGGAAAGATGATTCCCCGGTCGGCCGCTTCGTGCGCCTCGTCCATGACGAAGCGGCTGGCGACGGATCGCGCCGACCAGAGCGTGACGACAGCACGCGCGGCGGTGAGTTGCGTCTGGATCTCGTCCGCCCAGCGGTGTTCGGCGTCGATGTGCAGGTCCATCCACACCGACCAGCCCTCGCGCTGCAGGCGTTCCCTGAGGCGGGTGGCGATCGTTTTGTCGCTGTGCGAGTAGCAGATGAAGATGTCGCTCACCGGTTGCTTTCGTGTCGGCTGGGGAAGGCGGCGTCTCCGCTGCGCGTCCGAGCGGCTTCCCATCCCCGGCGAATTATCGCCGAAGTGCCGCGGTTGCGGAAGTCAGGGCGGGCCATAGGGGATAGGGTGACGAGGGTGGGTCGGCCGATACCGAAAGAGTGGGGTGGGATGCAGCGGGCGCGGCGTGGGATGGCGGAAGCGGCTGCGGGGCGGGGAGCGTGCGGCGAGGTGGGCGGTGGTGCGAACTGGAGAGGTGATCGAAGGGGTTTCCCCTCGGTGCTGCCTTGTCCTGGCGAACCGCTGGGCGCTGCATCACTGAACACCGCGCAGCGGCATTGAACGGGTCCTGCGCAAAGGGTCTGGCGGGGACAGCTTTCAACAGGGGACTTTGCCCGCAAGTCGCCGTCTCGCAATGCAATGTTTGCGCAATGCCGTTCTCAGGCGCGCGTCAAGCCGGCGGGTTTTCGTTACGACAAACAGCTTGCTGTACGCTCGGCGATCATTGGAGTAGGATTTAATCCTGTCCATTTGATGGAGGGTCCGCCGTGCGAACGACTCAGCAATTAAGCATTACCTTGCCCAACGAAATGGCTGACGCGGTGAAAGCCAAGGTCCGTGCCGGCGAATACGCGACGGAAAGCGAAGTGATTCGCGACGGGCTGCGCGCCCTGCTGGCACGCGATCAGGCGGTCGAGAACTGGCTGTGCCGCGAGGTCGGGGCGGCTTACGATGCCTTGAAGGCCGATCCGTCGCGGGCCGTTACCTCGGAAGAGGTGCGCGCTCGCCTTGCCGCGGAACACGCCAAGGGGCGATGAACTACCGGGTTGTTTTTTCTCCCGAGGCGGCGGAACAACTCGCGGCCCTCTACCGCTACATCTCCGCCGCCGCCTCGCCGGTCATGGCGGCACGCTACACCGAGGCGGTCGTCAGCTACTGCGAGAGTTTGTGCATTTTCCCGATGCGCGGAACCATGCGCGATGACGTGCGGCCCGGTCTGCGCATCACCCACTACAGGAAGCGCAGCGTGATCGCATTCGCGGTGGACGCCGATCAGGTTTCGATCATCGGCGTGTTCTACGGCGGCCAGAACTACGAATCGATTCTTCGGGGCGAGACCATGGATGGCGAAGAGGATCGTTGAGCGTATCTGCGGGTTTGTCCGGATTCCGTTGCCGGATGCGGCGCGCCGGTCGACTGTGCGGAGTTCAACGGCGGCAAAAAAAATTTTTCGCCGCTGCGCGGCGAACAGTGTTCAGCGTGCCAGCGTAACAGTGTTCAGTGATGCAGCGCCCAGCGGTTCGATGGGGGAACCGCAACACACGCGGAAACCGATGTTGTCGAAGCGGTTGCCGGGGGCGTTGAGGCTGCGCCTCGCCGCGCGACAGTCCCCCGGGTTGTAGTTCCACGACCCGCCGCGCAGCACGCGGGACACGTTGTCGGAAGCGGCGGCGTTGTCCCAGACCGAGCCGTCGCTCGGCGCACCCCGATAGTTGTCGTGCCATGCATCGGCGCACCATTCCCAAACGTTGCCGTGCATGTCGTATAGGCCGAAGGCATTGGCCGGAAATGAGCCGACCGGCAGCGTCTGCTGGCGATACTCGCCCTTGGCCGATCCGTTGTAGGTGTAGTTGCCGTCGAAATTGGCCAGCGCGGTCGTCAATTGACGGCCGAAATGGAAAGGTGTCGTCGTTCCGGCGCGGCAGGCGTATTCCCATTCGGCCTCGCTCGGCAGGCGATAGGCGCGCCCGGTCTCTTGCTGCAGCCAGCGGCAGTAGGCCTGCGCGTCATTCCAGGAAACGGCGATCACCGGCCGTTGTGCCCGCCCCCAGCCGTGGTCGGCGGCTTGCCGGCCGCCTACTGCCGCGACGTAGCGGTCGTAGTCGTCGAAGGTGACGGCGTACACGCCGAGGGCGAACGGCTGCGCGATGCGCACTTCGTGCTGCGGACCTTCGTCGTTGGCCCGTTCGGGCTCGTCGTCCGGCGAGCCCATCAGGAAGCGGCCGACGGGGATGACGACCATCAGCGGACCTTCGCCGCCGTTGCGCAGGCGATCGCGGAAGGTTTCGCCGGGGGCCAGGGGCTTGGCAGCGGGTGGGCGCGCGGCAGCGGCGGGTGGAGCGGCGTTTGTCGTCGGTGTGCGCGGGCGGCTGGGTGCCGCGGCGACGGGCTCCGGCGGTATCGCTGCCGCCAGATGCTTGCGCAGCGAACTGACGAGCTGGCGTGCGCCTTCGCTGTCCTCGTCGCCATTCCAGCCGATCAAATCGGGGGTCTGGAACTGGCGGAAGCCGTAAGGAATGCGCAGGTCTTCGAGGCGGACCGGAAAGATGATTCCCCGGTCGGCCGCTTCGTGCGCCTCGTCCATGACGAAGCGGCTGGCGACGGATCGCGCCGACCAGAGCGTGACGACAGCACGCGCGGCGGTGAGTTGCGTCTGGATCTCGTCCGCCCAGCGGTGTTCGGCGTCGATGTGCAGGTCCATCCACACCGACCAGCCCTCGCGCTGCAGGCGTTCCCTGAGGCGGGTGGCGATCGTTTTGTCGCTGTGCGAGTAGCAGATGAAGATGTCGCTCACCGGTTGCTTTCGTGTCGGCTGGGAAAGGCGGCGTCTCCGCTGCGCGTTCGAGCGGCTTCCCATCCCCGGCGAATTATCGCCGAAGCGGGTCGCTTGCGGAAGTCAGGGCGGGGAGAGGGTGACGAGGGTGGGTCGGCCGATGCCGAAGGGGTGGGGTGGGACGCAGAGGGTGCAGCGTGGCACGCGGCGGAGCGGACCTGAGAGCTGAGCGAAGGGGTTGCCCATCGGGGCCGGCTTGCGCTGCCTTATCCTGGCCTGTCCTGGATCGCACTGGACTGCACCGGTTTGTCCGCAGCACTTTCACTGCGTCGTCATCGAGGGTGTCTTCGCAGCGGACGCTTCGGGAGCGGTGGCCTTTCATGAAAGCCGTACGTCCGAACAGAACTTGCTCGACGAAGTACAGGCCAAGGTCCGGCGTCGTCTGCTGCG
>NZ_JAVMKF010000087.1:0-6327 GCF_031732815.1 Accumulibacter sp.
AACCTGTATCTCACGCTTAGGAGGCGCGTGCACTGTCCATTGTGCTACGAGGAGGTGGGCGCGTATTGTAGCCCCAGCTTCCGGCTTGCGCCATTTTCCTGGGTGGCGGCTGCCGGTGCCGATCGGCCGGCGCACGCGGCCGGCAGCACGATCCGGCAGGTCGAAAATGCACTCCCCGCGCTGTGCCGGCAGGCGGCTCAGCCGGGTTGGGGAACGTCCTCGTGGCGCGCGCAGACGGTGGCTTACGGCAAGCTCTGACCGCTGCGCGTGCGGACGCTCTTGTGACTGTAGTCGGCGACGATCGGGCGCCTGAGGTCGCCGCGTGCCAGAAGGTAGTCGACGAAGGTCTGCGTATAGTTCAGGTAGGTGTTGACGCTGCGTCCGGCGCGGTGAATCGCTGCCAGTCCGGCGTAGCCGTCGCCGCCGCTCGCCAGGAAGTCGCTGGTAACCAGCGTGTAGCTGCGGTCCAGCTCGAGCGGCTGCCATTGGCCGCTGGCTTTGCGCTTGACCTCCAGGTTGGTCAGCCGGCTGCCGCGTGCCTGCGACATGTCCAGGTCCCAGCGCAGACCGGCGGCGTAGGGATGCGATCCGTCCGAACTGCCGTGATCGAGGTGATTGGCCAGCGCATCGTCGAGCACGCCGACGATTTCTCGCCCGGTGAGCTGGAACTCGTAGAGCACGTTGGTAAACGGAAGCACCGTGTAGGCCGTGTTGAAAGTGACCTCGCCGGCCGCTAGTGGGTTACGGATTCCGCCCGCATTCTGCAGCGCAATGTCGGCCAGCTTGCTCGCCTGGCGGTAGGCTTCGGCGACCGCTTGCGCGATGTCGCTGCCGCGCGCGAGCTGGTTGGCGTTTTCGCAGCCGGCCAGTCCGCTGCTCCGGTTGGTCGACTCGCCGGGAACGCGGACCAGGCAGAGCGCTTCGTTGGCGACGCCTATCCGCTGGCGCTTCATGTCGTCCAGGCGGCTGGCGTAGCGCGCCAGCTCGGCGGCTGCGAGCGGGTCGGGGTCGACCACTCGCAGCCCGCCGGCGTGCGTCGCCAGGCGCTCGAGGATCTGCCGACGCCGCGTCGCATCGACCGTAGCGAATTGGCCGGAAGCGTCCTTTTGCCGAAAGTCGTCGCCGATCGGTAGCGTCACCTCGCCGCTGCAGGCAAGGACTCTCGCCTGATCGTCGAAGCTGACCTTGAGCAGTCCGACGGCCTTGGCGTACTCCCAGGCCTGGACGACGCAGACCGGGTCGCCGTCGAGGTTCCTGACCACCGTCGGATAAGGGCCGGATGCCGCGCCGATGCCGACCGCTGAAAAGTCGCCGAGCAGCGTATGCGAGTCGCCGCCGACGATCACATCGACCTCGCTCAATTGCGCGGCCATCGCCAGGTCGGCGGCGTAGCCCTGGTGCGTGACCAGGACGATGTGCCGGATACCCTGCGCGCGCAGCTCGTCAATCGCCTTGCGGGCAGTCTCGATTTCGTCGAGAAAGCGCGTTGCCGGTAGCGGACGCGACGAGTTCATCGTCTTGCCGCGGACCTCGATGCCGACGATGCCGACGGTCAGTCCGTCCAGGCGTTTGCTGACGTACGGCTGCAGGTAGTCGTGCGCCTTGTGCGGCGCCAGTGGCGAGCCGATCGCCGGCTCGACATTGGCGGCGAGCACCGGCGTCCGGCAGCTTCCGGCACGCAGATGGTCGAGAAAGCGGCGCAGGCCTGAATCGCCCTCGTCGAATTCGTGATTGCCGATTTCGAAGGCGTCGAAGCACACTGTGTTCATCAGCGCGGCATCGGCTTCGCCGTTGTACAGCGTGTGATAGAGCGTACCGGTCATCGCGTCGCCGGCATGAATCTTGAGCAGATTGGGCAGGCCGGCGTATTGCCTGAAGATCGCGGTCAGGCGGGGAAATCCGCCGAGCGTGACGCGCGTGGCAAGTCCGTCGAGGCTGATTTCGAAGTTGGCGTGCGCTTCGAGATTCGAATGATGGTCGTTGATGTGCGCAATATGGATTTCGCGGCTGGCGGTGCCTCGTGGCGCAGCGAGTTCGGGGGTCTGACACGCCGTCAAAGCCAGCGTTACGACAAGGAGACTAGCGGCGAGCAGGCGGAGCGAAAGCAAGGAGCGCATGGTTCTCATTCCAGGCGGTAGCGACGAGACGAGACAGTATTCCACATTGCATCGATCGACGGGTGGCTGGACGATGCGCCACCGGCGGCAGCGCGGGTGCGTGCCGTTGGCGCCCTCGCTGAGGCAGGCGCCTGGGTATGACAAGACGCGGGCAACTGCTAGACTGTCGGATGCGCCCGGCTCATTTGCCGGGCGTGGGTATGCTCCGGCGCGAGATTGCGCTGCTCTTCGAGGAGGCAGAAATGGGTTTTTTTGATTTCGTCAAGCATGCAGGTGAGAAGCTGTTTGGTGCCAAGGAAGCAGAAGAGGCGTCTGCGGCGGTGGCCAGCGCGCCGGACGATGAGGCGGCGAAGGCGCGTCTCGATGAGTTGAACCGCGAAGCTGGCGCAGCGATCGAGTCCTACGTCAACACGCAAGGCTTGTCGGTGACCGGCTTGACCGTCACGTTCGACGGTTCGACCGGTGTGGCCAGCGTATTCGGCGTCGCCGCCGATCAGGCGAGCAAGGAAAAGATCCTCCTGTGTTGCGGCAACGTGACGGGTGTCGCCCAGGTCAACGACATGATGTCGGTCGACCAGAGCGAGCCCGAGGCCAGCTTCTACACGGTCGTCTCGGGCGACAACCTGTCGAAGATCGCCAAGGCGCATTACGGGGATGCGAACCAGTACATGGTGATCTTCGAAGCGAACAAGCCGATGCTCTCTCATCCCGACAAGATCTATCCCGGGCAGGTCTTGCGCATTCCGCCCCAATAGCGTCAGTTCAAATCAGGGACCATCATGGGAATCATCTGGACAATCGTTCTTGGCTTCGTGATCGGTGTGGTGGCGAAGCTGATTCATCCGGGCAAGGAGAACATGGGCTTCATCGTTACCGTTCTCCTGGGCATCGCCGGGTCGTTCTGTGCCGGCATGCTCGGCCAACTGCTTGGCTGGTATCGGGCGGGAGAGGGTGCCGGCTTCATCGCTTCGGTGATCATGGCGATCATCCTGCTCGCCATCTACGGCAAGATGCGTAGCGGATCGTCGTAAGCCCTGGCTGTTGCGGCTGACCGGGCGCGCCTGGCCAGCCGCACCAGGCGCCGGCCGTGCGCTTAGTCCGGCGCTTGGTGCGGCCGGCTCAGGCGTTCGAGCATCGCGCGTACTGCTCTGATTTGTTTGCCGTCGCGCGTCTGATAGTCGTCTCCGGTGTAGCCCCACCAGTCCCAGCAGGCGAAGGGATTGGTGATCCATTTCCACGACCAGAGCGCCGGGCCGTGACGTGCTGCGGTCTGCGGATAGAGCGCGATGATGCGGTTGGTGTCGGCCCAGCGATTGTAGCCGGCGCCCTCGACGAAGCGCCTGCCGATCTGCCGGGCGCTTTGCCGACAGCCGTGGAAGACCACATGGATGCGGCAGGGCGAACTCCGGCAGGCACGCGGGACATAGACGAAGCCCTCGTCGGCGAGTGAGGCATCGATCGGCTTGCCGTCGATGTAGGGCTGCTGCTTGAAGCTCAGCAACTCACCACTGGGCGTTGCCGTCGGCGCCTGCAGCGGACCAAGCAGATGGTTGAGGATTTCGCCGGCGGCGTCGAGATCGTCGCAGCGGTTGATGTAGGGCGAGGCAAACTGTCCGCAGGCGTTGGGCTGCGACTCGCTGACCGAGATCATCGCGTGCGCCGCTTCCGGGTGACGAACGAAGCGAATCGCCGAGGGCGGCAGCCATTCGGCGTAATAAGCGGCAAGTCGTTCCATTACTGGCGGTGCCACAGTTTCATCCCTGCCGCCGGAAAAAAGCCAGACGCGATCGTCGCGCAGACCGTCCAGCGGATCGATGCGGTTCTGTTTGGCAAGCGTCTCGCTGCGTTGCCGCAAGTCGGCGACCGACGGGAGCGGCGCCCACGACGATGGCGCCATGCATTGGGTCAGCGCGCGCCAGGCCGAGCCGTCGGCGCAGGCGTAAGGTCCGCCGGCGAGCACGCCGGCGCCGCGCACCAGGCTGGCGTGCGCGACCTGGAACTGAACGGCCATGTAAGCGCCGGAAGAGACTCCGGAAACGGTCACACCGGCCAACTCGGCGCCGAGCGCCGGCAGCACCGGGAGTGTTGGCTGCGCCGGCGGGGCCGCTGATGCGACGGGCAGCAGCAAGGCAGCCAGGAGCAGGGCCGGCGCAAGCCGCCGCGACATCCGCTTGCCAGGCAGCGGCGTGTGGCGAGAAACGCGCCTGGCTTTCCGCGTGGTGCACGAGAGCGGCGCGCCCGAACTCGGCGAAGGACCGGTTGTCCGGCAGTTTGCCGCGGCGGGCTCGTCCGCAGCGGTGAACGCCGACGGCATGCTCAAGGCGCAAGCGACGACTGGGTTCACTTCCAGGTTGTCCATTTTACAAATTGGCTGAAGGCACATGACGTCATTCTGCCGCGGGCCGGCCAGTCACCTTGCACGCTGCATGCCGTAAGCGTGCCATTTCGTCGACCACTGCGCCGCGCGGCTGCGCCCGTAAGGCAAAGCGCATTGTCTGGTCGAGCCATCGACCGTGTTGCGCAGCCGGCGCTCGGCACCATTCGGAAAAAACCTCTGAGCTCATTACCATACGGTGAACCCTCGGATGACGCAAAGCGAAAGCCGCAACGGCCGGCGGCTGGCGACATTCCCGCCGGCGAATGATATCGCTGATGCGCATTGCCGCCAATTGGCTCGCTCGCCAGCCTCGCCCATCCGTGGGCAAGCGGCGCGCGGGCTCGCTCATGTGTCGTCAGCGGGCTTGGTTCGCCGGACTGATCGTGCCTTGCCCGGCTGCACGCGCCGCGCATGGTCGGGCACAGCGCGGGTGAGTTCGCTTACACTTCGCGATTGGCCAGCAGCGCATCCTTGACCCCGCGCGCGCAGTGCGGTATATCGGGGAGGCTATGGGGGTTGCATTCGGTGCATTGGCCCGTTCGCCGCCGGTCTGCTCGTTGCCGGAGGGCCGCCGCCATTGCGGCCCGGATCGATGGAATGCTTGACTACGTTTGGGGAGCGATGATGGAACGTGAAGCGATGGAGTACGACGTAGTGGTCGTCGGGGCAGGTCCGGCGGGTCTGAGTGCGGCAATTCGCCTGAAGCAGCTCAACCCGGAACTCGCCGTCATGGTGCTGGAGAAAGGATCGGAAGTCGGCGCGCACATCCTGTCCGGGGCGGTCATGGAAAGCCGCGCGCTCGACGAATTGTTGCCCGATTGGCAGGCGCAGGGAGCGCCGCTTGGCGTCCAGGTCAACGAGGATCAGGTCTATCTCTATCGCAGCCAGACTGCGGCGGTTCGCCTGCCCGCTTTCGCCGTGCCGGCGCCGATGCACAATCTGGGCAATTACATCGTCAGTCTGGGCAGCCTCTGCCGCTGGCTGGCCGAACAGGCCGAGGCGCTCGGCGTGGAAATCTTCCCGGGCTTTGCCGCGGCCGAGATCCTGTACCACGATGACGGTGCGGTAAAAGGCGTGGCCACTGGCGACATGGGACGCGACAAGCGCGGCGAGCCGAAAGACAGCTTCCAGCCGGGTTTGGAGTTGCACGCCAAATACACGCTGTTTGCCGAAGGCGCCCGTGGGCAACTGGGCAAGGAACTGATCGCGCGCTACGATCTGGCCGCCGGCAGGACCGCCCAGCACTATGGCATCGGCATCAAGGAGCTGTGGCAGATCGACCCGGCCAAACATCGCGCCGGCCTCGTCGTGCACGGGGCCGGCTGGCCGCTCAGCGAACACGGCGCGACCGGTGGCTCCTTCCTCTATCACATGGCGGACAACCAGGTCGCCGTTGGCCTGATCGTGGACCTCAACTACGCTGATCCCTATCTTTCCCCCTTCGAAGAGTTTCAGCGTTTCAAGACGCAGAGCGGCATCAAAGCGTATCTCGAGGGCGGCAAGCGCCTCTGCTACGGGGCCCGGGCGATTACCAAGGGCGGCCTGAACAGTCTGCCGAAGCAGACGTTTGCCGGTGGCCTGCTGCTGGGCTGCGATGCCGGAACGTTGAACTTCGCGAAAATCAAGGGCATCCATACCGCGATGAAATCCGGCATGCTGGCCGCCGAGACGGTGCATTCAGCACTGCAGGCGGGCGACCAGGGGCGCAGCGAACTTGTCGCCTATGGCGATGCCTTGCGCGATTCATGGCTTTACAACGAACTTTACCAGGCACGCAGTTTCGGGCCGGCGCTGCACAAGTTCGGCACCTTCCTCGGCGGCGCATTCAACTGG
>NZ_JAVMKF010000088.1:0-6277 GCF_031732815.1 Accumulibacter sp.
CCCGCCGCAGGTCGGCGTCAACGATGACCACGCGCTTGTCGACCTGCGCCAGCACCGCACCCAGGTTCTTCGAGATGAAGCTCTTGCCCAGCCCCGGGCTGGGTCCGGTGATCAGAAGCGAATTGCGCTGCGCGTCGAGCAAGGCAAAATGCAGTGTCGTACGCAAGCCGCGCAGGCTTTCGACGGCGTCCTCCTGCGGAAAGGCAACGGCGAGCAATTCGCTCCCCCCGCCTGACCGCAAACGGCGAGTCAACTCGATTTCGTTGCTGCTATGCGGCACGGTCGCATAAACCGGCAGGCCGAGTTGTGCTTCGATCGTTTCCGGGTCTTCGACGACGACGCGCAGCGAGCGGAGCAGCCAGATGACAACCAGGCTCAGCAGCAGGCCAAGCAGCAAGGCAATCCCGAGAATGGCGATCGGCCTGGCGCCGACCGGTTCACGCGCGACGACAGCCGTGTCGATGACGCGCACGTCGCCTACCGTGCCCGCCTTTGACACACGCAATTGCTGCGCGGTGTTGAGCAACTCGGTGTACAACTTCGTCGACACCTCGACATCACGCGCCAAGCGCAACACGGTCTGTTGCGTATCGGGCAGCCGCGCCACATCCGCTTCGAACTGCTTGCGCCTTTCATTCAATCGCTGCAGCTTGTTATCGACTGCCTGAATGCGTGGGTGCTCGGGCGTGAAGTGCTGGCGCAGTTCGTCGCGCTCCTGCTTCAGCAGGACGGCAGCGTTTTCGACGTCGACCAGCGACTTGAGGATGCCCTGAGTTTCGATGTTCAGGTCCAGCGAGCCGCGCGTCTGGCGGTAGTTGTTGTAGGCGGCTTCGGCACTGTCCACCTGGGTCTTCAGCGCGGGCAACTGCGTTTCAAGAAACTTGAGCGTCTTCTCCGCCTCGGCCGAACGCCGCTCGACGTTCTGCCGAACGTAGGTGTTGAGAATGTCGTCGAGGACAAGCCCGATCTCCTGAGCATCGGGACCGAGCAGGCTCAGTTCAAGTACACCGGATTTCTTGCCGCGTTCCCGCACTGAGTATCTGGCCCGCAGATCGGATATGGCCGCCTCCGGCGAACGCTTGATGACGCGAAACTGTGTCCCCGGCCGTGCCTTGAGCTGGGCGACAAACGCCGAATAACCGTTGTTCTCTTTTGCCCGAACGCCAATCTTGCCGTGCAGCACGCTCTGCCCATCACCGTCGCGCAGTTCGAATCCGCCCTCATCGCCGGCAATCAGGATATGCCGTTCGTCGAGCGCGTCGGGCGGCACATCGAGCGAATCGATCTGAATCCGTTCGCCGCCCCAGGCAAAACTCGATAGACCGAGCCACGGCGAGCTCACATCTTCACCCTGGTGGCGCCTGAAGAACGCACCACCGATCAGCGGGAAGGTGCGCGGTGCGGCAACGAGGTCGAGCTTCAACTTGCTGACCACTCGCCCGAGAATCATCCGCGAACTGAGGATTTCCAGTTCTGCCGACACGGTCGTATCGTCGCCGAGCAAAGGCTGGAGCGCTTTCAAGGAACCGACACCGGAACTCTTTTCTTCCACCTGGAGAAGTCCGTCGGCCCGGTACGTCGGCTTGCTGACGAACACCCAAGCCACGCCGAGGAGCAAGGCGAACAGACAGATGGCGGCAATCAACCAGCGGTAGTCCATCAGCACTGCGATGATCTCGCCAAGCGCGAGGCCTTCATCTTCTTCAGCGGCGGCCGGCTGTCCCTGCAGTGATGCGCCGGGCGTCACCGGAGAAGCCGGGGGACTGAATATGGGTTTCGCCTGTTCGTTTTCCATGTGTGATCCGTAGTTTCTGCCCGCCGCGTCCATGGCCACGGGCTACGCAAGAGGTTTGGCCAGCCCGGTCTGGTCAGCCAGCCAAGCAACTGCCGGGCGCCCGAGTGCACGACTGGCTTCGTCCTCCCGCCAGCGACTCAGGGTTGCCGCCCTCCGAAGAGCGGATACTGCGTCAGGCTCGTCTGGTTGAGCATCGTTGCCGTCGGCAGGATATTGGCAATCACGCGCTGCCAGCGTACCACCGCTGCCGCATCGACGTAGACGATGTCGCGCGGACGTAGCGGAAAGCGGTCGGCAAGGAGCATAGCGTCAGGCAAACGGGAATCCAGATGGAAGAGCTCGGGCGTCTCGGCATCGCCACGCATGACGTAGATCCAGCGCGGATCGGCGGTTGTTTGACTGATGTAGCCGACATCGCCCAACGCTTCCGCCAACGTCAGGCGCTTCTTGTTCATGATCAAGGAACCGGGCTTGTTGACCTCGCCGAGCACGAAGACCTTGTTGTAACTGCGATCGGCGATGTTGAGAATGTCGCCGTGCTCAAGCAGCGCATTCTGCTCGGTCACGCCCTGATCGTACATCGCCTGGATGTCCACCAGGAAGGTCTGCCCGCGCCGGGTAAGCAGAACCCGGCTATGGTCCGCTTCCGGGGTGAAGCCACCAGCGCGATTGATCGCCTCAAGAACGGTCATCGGCACGTCGGTTACCGGCTGCACACCCGGCTTGGCGACTTCACCAACGACATAGACCTGCTTGCTGCGAAACGCGACCATGCGCACGTCAAGCTGGACCTTCTCGATGTACTTGGTCAGCTTGGCCGACAGCATCGCCCGCACCTCGCTGGTCGTCTTGTCCTGCACCTTGAGCACGCCGGCGTAAGGATAAAAGATCGTCCCGTCTTCGGCCACCACGGTACCCGCCTGTTCCGCCGTCCGGAAACTCCCCGCTGGAATCGTCAGTTCAGGATGATCCCAGACGACGATCGAGATGATGTCGCCCGGACCCAGGCGGTAATCGGGAACCGGTTTGCTGGCGGCCGCGGTCGGACCGAGATTCGCCTTGCTTGCCAAGGCCGCATTGCTTGTCCCGTCGCCGCGCGGCGGGCGGGCTGCCTTGAACAGATCAATGATGAGTTCAGCCGTAATCGGCTTGATCCTGACGTTGGCGGGGGCCAGAACGTCACCTTGCTGGACCGGAAGTCTGACAGCGGATTCCTCCCGCTCGCCGTAAGCCTGGTTGCCCGGTACGATGCTGCAACCAGCCAGAGCGCTGGCGGCAAGGCAAGCAAGGATGCGCCATGCGTTGCCGCATGTGGCAGGAAACGCGTTCATGCAGGATTCCTCATCACCTGGTGTTCTCCGTCTTGACGACGCTGCCGACAAAGGTCGACGGCAAGCGGTAAAGTGTACATTGATCGATCATCTTCCGCAAAACAAACGGCTGCGCAGCGGCCGAGAGCAGGGCGCTAGTTGACTACCGGTGCCGGCCAGCCGTCGCTGCCAGACACCTATCGCTTCGGGAAATTGGCCTTGCGGGAGAGACTATAGATCCGATTGGGCGGCCGCATCGTGCTCAATTTAACGGCCGAAGGCGAGATTCGCTGGCGGCACAAGACGCGCGGCACTGTCCTTCAGGCGCAGAGCTTGCTGACCCAGGGATCGAGCGCTTCCTCGATCAGATCGAGCGCTTCGACATGCGCTGCATCGCCACGTCGATACGGATCAGGAATCTCGGTCCCGGTCCAGTGGCCGAGGAGAAATGTTTTACCACGCGCTGTCGGATCCATCGCCAGAACCGCATCGCGGTGGTGTTTCTCCATGACAAGGACAAGCTCCGCCCAACGCAGCGACTCGGGTGTCAGTTGGCTCGCCCGGTGGCCGCTGAGGTCGACCCCACGCGCCTGCATCAGCGTCGAGGTCGTCTCTTCTGCCGGATGATTGACCAGCGCTCCGATACCGGCCGAATGCGCCTCGACCCGCTTGCCTTTGCTGGCAATTCGCTCGCGCAAGAGAAACTGTGCTGCGGGGCTGCGACAAATGTTCCCCGTACAGACCGTCAAGATCCTGCTAAACACGGTAGTCCGCCTCAAGCCGAGGTTACGCTGGTGGCACATGCAACTGGGTCCCTGTAGACCCGGCCGCGCGCGCGCTCCATGGAATAGATCAAGGTCCGCTCGACGCCACGTCGATCGGCCCGGCGCTGGTTGCTTTTCACCCCCGGACGTGAGTAGGCCACACGGCGGTCGTTCGTACTGCTGCGCTGAATAAACAGCCGCACATCAAGGCCAGCGTCGTCAAAGAGACGTCGGCGAATGGCGCTCGTATCACTATTTATTTTCCCGATCAGATGATCGTTGCCGCTACCCACCGGCACGAGAACCACGCAGTAAACGTTGCGCCCATTGGCATGCCGACGGTCGTCGACCCGGTATAGCTGAATCTGGTAGTCGTAGCTGCCGGCCAGCCCGGCGCAAACCGTGTCGAGCAACTCAGCGCATCTCTCCTGTGCGAAGTACCCGACGAAGATACCGCGCGCATCGCCTGACGGCAGCCGCAGTGTACGGCCGAGTCTGCGCAAGGCGGGCACCAGCCGCCATGGGCGCAGGATAGCCAAGAAATATCCAGCAAAAACAAGCAGGAAAAGGGCAAACATGATCCACTCGGGTACGTCCAGCCACAAGCCGACAATGCCAATCAGGCCAAGCGCGACTTGACTGAAAACGGCGATAGCGACCACATCGCACACCCGGAAGCCGGCTCGCACGAGGAGATGGTGCAAATGGTGGCGGTCGGGCCGGAACGGCGATTTGCCCAGCCAGATCCGGCGCAACATGACGCCGACCGTGTCCATCAGGGGCAAGGCAAAGAGCCACAGGGCGGTAACCGGCGTCATCGCCGCCTGTTTCCCCTGCGACAACGCAATGAACAACCAGGCAACCAGGAAGCCCAGCAACATACTCCCGTTGTCGCCAAGGAAAACACGCGCCCGACCGTTGCCTGGGTAGCGCAGGTTATAGTAGAGAAAGCCTGCGACACCGCCGATCAGCGCAACAAGAAAAACCATATAGGCAACGTCGCCAGCGCTATGCGCCACGATAGCCGCCAGCGCCAGGCTGACCAGGCTGACCGAGCCCGACAGGCCATCGATCCCATCGATCATGTTGACCGCGTTGATCAAACCGATCGTCGCGAATATGGTAACCGGAACGGCCAAGGGACCGAGTTCCACTTCCGCCAGCCCGGGCAAAATCCGACCCAGCGAAACCAGTTCGACGCCGCCTGCGTAGACCATTGAAAGCGCGACCAGCGCCTGAACGACGAAGCGGGGCTTGAAACTCAGGTGCCAGATATCGTCAGCCAGCCCGGTGAGAAAGAGCGCCAGTGCGCCAACCAGAATGCCCTGCAGCGGGCGCAGACTGAAGCTGTGAAAGAACAGCTCGACCAGCAGGAATGCAGCAACGACGACGCTGATGAGACCAAAGCCGCCGACGAAGGGAGTCACCGTCTGATGCTGCTTATGGCCGCCCGGACGATCGGCTATGCCGAAATGGTCAGCGAAGACCAATCCGAGTCGAATCGCGACCCCTGAGATCAACAGACAGAGCGTACCCAGGACAACCAGATCCACGACGACCTCCAGACTTCCCGCAGAATTCATTGCTGCTACACCGCCGCAAGGTGAGCAACACGCCAAGCGCTACCCGCCTACGCGAGCCTGACACAGACAGAGCCCTTTCGGGCTCTGTCTTCACATCCCGAGAGCGCTTGCGCGCCGAGGACTTCTCAAGGGAAGTCAGACACGCCGACGACGGCCAAGGAACAGACCCAGCAAGCCGATGCCGAGCAGCGCCAGGGACTCTGGCTCCGGTACATTGATGGCCAGACGATAAACGCCGCTGTAGGAACCATCCTGGGTGGCATATCCCGTCTGATCGGCGACAAAGCCATAGAGATACTGCCAATCGCCGTCACCGACCTTCACTTTGACCACTTCGCTGACCTGAGCAAAACGACCGGCTGACGTCAGGTCGGGATCGACGAAGGCGTTCACCGCGGCCACCAGGCCATTCAGGTAGGCGGCTGCGTTGTAGAAGCCGTCCAGGTCAACGAAGTACTGCGAACCAACCTTTTCGACCTTGGAAACGTTCGGGTCGCTGACCTGCCGATACCCGGCCGAATTCGCTGGGAGGCCCAGCGCGGTCGGGTCGCGCATCAGTTTGGTCAGCGTGTCGAGTTGGCCACCCGGCCCGCCGGTCAACGTCTGACCCACCGAAGTGAAGGCATCGGTGATGTACTTCTGAGTAAAGGCTACCGTCCAGTCGCTGGCGACCAGGCCGCTGAGAACGATCTGCTTTCCGTCGAGCGTACCGGTCAACGTGGTTGCCGGGTTGGAACCGAACTTGCCCAGTTCGACATTGCCCTTGTCGGTCAGCGCCTGCGTCACTTCTGACGCAGTGCAACCGCCCACAACCAGCGCGTTGGA
>NZ_JAVMKF010000089.1:0-6272 GCF_031732815.1 Accumulibacter sp.
GCCAGGTAGCCCGGATCGTCGGCGAAGCTGCGCACCATCCGGATTTCCGGCTGATTGCGCGTCTCCTGCAGCCACCTGCAAGCCGCGTCGAAAGCGGCGGCGGTGGTGCTTGCCGCGTATTGCGGATAGAGCGGCAAAAGGAGGATTCGCGTACAGCCGTCCGCCTTCAGGTGCGAAAGGCTCGCGCCAATCGACGGTTCGCCGTAACGCATTGCGTAGTCGACGACCACCCGATGCCCGGCGCGACCGAGAAAACCGAGCAGCAGCTTGGCTTGACGGGCCACGTGCACCTGCAGCGGCGAGCCTTCTGCCGTCCACACCGAGGCATACTTCTCGGCTGAACGACGCGGTCGAACATTGAGGATTATGCCGTGCAGAATCGGCCACCAGACGATCCGCGGCAGATCGACGACGCGCGGATCGGAAAGGAACTCGCGCAGGTAGCGACGTACCGCCGCGGTCGTCGGCGCCGCGGGCGTCCCCAGATTGATCAGAAGAACCGCGGTGCGCGCTGCCAAGCCATGGCTGTGCGGCGGCTCCGGCTGTACAGGCGGCATCAGCGGGTCGCCTGATAGGTCAAGGCCGAGGAAAGCAGGCGGGCCGTGATATCGACGATCGGAATGACGCGTTCATAGGCCATGCGGGTTGGTCCGATCACGCCGACCGAACCGACCACCTGGCCATCGACTTCGTAGGCGGCGGTCACCACGCTGCATTCGTCGAGCGGTGCCAGCCCGGACTCTCCGCCAATGAAAATCTGGACGCCATCCGCGCGCTGCGAAAGATCGAGCAACTGCATCAACGAGGTGCGCTGCTCGAAGAGATCGAAAAGCTCGCGCAGACGCTGCATGTTCGAGGAGAACTCCTCGACTTCGAGCAGATTGCGCTCACCCGAAATGACATAGCGGTCGTCCGCCCCGCGCATCACCTCGTCACCGGCAACCAGGGCCGCTGTCATCAGCGCCTGCAGGTCGCCACGCAAAGCGAGCAATTCCTCACTGACATGCTGGCGGATTTGTTCGAAGTCGCCGCCGACGAAGTGCTGATTCAAGTAATTGGTCGCCGTAACCAGTTCGGCTGGCGTGTAAGGCCGCCCGGGAAAGAGCAGTCGGTTCTGTACATCGCCATCGGTGGTCACCAGGATGAGCAGAATCCGCCGTTCCGAGAGGCTGACGAATTCCATCTGGCGGATCTTCGGCTGCCGCCGGCGTGGGGCGAGCACCACGCCGGCAAAGTGCGTCAGCCCGGCAAGCAGGTGCGAGGCGTTGCTGATCAGTTGGCGCGGCTGCGACGGGTGTAGCTGCTCTTCGATGACATCGATTTTCTCACGGTCGAGCGGTCGCACCGTGAGCAGGCTGTCGACGAAAAAACGATAACCGCGCGAGGTCGGTACGCGCCCGGCAGAGGTGTGCGGGCTGGCAATCAGCCCGATATCTTCGAGGTCGGCCATCACGTTGCGCACGGTGGCCGCCGACAGATCGAGTCCGGAGTAGCGCGACAAGGCGCGCGAGCCGACCGGCTGCCCTTCCGCGATGTAGCGTTCGATCAGCGTCTTGAGAAGGGTTCGGGCACGTTCGTCGAGCATGCCGGCGATTCTACAAAAAATTGCCCGTCCTCGGGGAACGGCGGAAAGATGCTGAATTGTGGTTTAATTGTCCCCCCATGAACAACGCCTTCCCAAGGGCAGCGCCGGACAGCACGCCACTGCCGCGAACCATTGCATTGGTCGGCAAGTACAACAGTCAGGAAGCTGCTGCGTCGATCCGCCTGCTCGCCGGCTATCTGCACGAGCGTGGCATGACCGTGCTGATCGAGGAGGAGACCGCGCTCAATCTCGGTTCGCAGATCGAGTTGCGGACCTGGGCGAGCGGAAACTTCGCCTGGCTGGGCGCGCATTCCGACATGGCGATCGTCGTCGGCGGAGATGGCACGATGCTCAACGCGGCGCGCCAGTTCGCGCGCTACCGCGTTCCCCTTATCGGCGTCAACCAGGGGCGCCTCGGCTTCCTGACCGACATTGCGCGGCGCGACCTGCTCGCCTGCCTGGACGAACTGCTCGACGGCCGCTTCGTCGCCGAAACGCGCATGCTGCTCGATGCCGAGGTCCTGCGCGACGGACGACCGATCGCCAGCAACCTGGCGCTCAACGACATCGTCGTCGACAAGGGCGCCACCGGGCGAATGATCGAATTTGAACTGCTGATCAATGGCGAGTTCATCTACCGCCTGCGCGCCGATGGCCTGATCGTCGCCACCTCGACCGGGTCGACCGCCTACGCCCTGTCGGCCAACGGACCGATCCTGCATCCGCAGGTGTCAGCCATCGCGCTCGTGCCGCTCTGTCCGCACGCCTTGTCGAACCGGCCGATCCTGGTCGGCGACACCTGCGAAATCGAGATTCATGTCGTCTACGCAACCGATTCGCGCGCCCACTTCGACGGTCAGGTCACCGTCGACCTGAAAAGCGGCGACTACGTGGCAATCCGCCGATCAGCCTACTCGATCTGCCTCCTGCACCCACCCGGCTACAGCTATTTCGCCATGCTCCGTCAGAAGCTGCACTGGAGCGAGCGGCCGAAAGAGCACTAGTCCGCCTGCGCGAAGACTGCCCGATGCTCTGCCGCCTGACCATCCGCGATTTCGTTCTCGTCGAGCAGCTCGAACTCGACTTTGCCGGCGGGTTCGGCACGCTGACTGGCGAAACCGGTGCCGGCAAGTCGATTCTGGTCGACGCGCTGGCCTTCGCCTTGGGCGAGCGCGCCGATTCCGGTCTGATCCGGGCAGGCGCCGCACGCAGCGAGGTAAGCGCCGAGTTTGCCCTCGATGATGCGCCGGCAACCGCCGAATGGCTGGCGGCGAATGACCTTGGCGCAGCGGGAAGCCTGCTTTTGCGGCGCGTCGTCGACAGCAACGGACGCTCACGCGCCTACCTGAACGGCAGCCCGGTCACCGTCCAGCAGTTGCGCGAGGCCGCCGAGACGCTGGTCGACATTCACGGACAGCACGCCCATCAGTCGCTGCTGCGCGGCGAGGCACAACGCGCGCTGCTCGACGGGCATGCCCGGCTCGACCCGCTGGTCGCCGAGGTCAGCCAGGCGTGGCGCGCCTGGCGCGCGGCGAAAGCCGCCCTCGACGCGGCACAGGGCAGCGCCGAGGCCTTGATCGCCGAACGCGAACAATTGGGCTGGCAGATCCGGGAACTTGAAACACTCGGCTTCTCGCCTGACGAGTGGCTGTTGCTGAACGACGAGCACAAGCGTCTGGCGCACGCGGCGAGCCTGATTGAAGGCGCCCAGGCGTCACTGCAAGTCCTCGCCGAGAGCGACGCAGCGTGCGAGGCGCAGGTCGCCGGCGCGGCCAGCCGGATCAGCGAGCTGGCCGACTACGACCCGGCGCTGTCCGATGTCGCCGTCTTGCTGCAGTCGGCGCAAACCAATCTGCGCGAAGCGATTTCGCTGCTTCGGCGCTACGCTGACCGGGTCGAACTCGACCCACAGCGCTTGAGCGACATCGAGCGCCGGATCGAAGCCGTGCTCACTTGTGCAAGAAAATTCCGTTGCTCAACCGAAGACCTGCCCGGCCTGCTCGCTCGCTGGCACGAGCGCTTTGCAGAATTGGCCGAGGCAGTCGATGTCGCCGGCCTGGCCGAGCGCCTGGCCACGACGCGTGCGAGCTACGAAGATCTGGCCCGACGCCTGTCGGCCGGGCGCAGCCGCGCGGCCGCGACGCTCGCTGACGAGGTCAGCCTGGTCATGCAGCAACTGGCACTCGCCGGTGGTCGCTTCCAGGTCGCGCTGCTGCCGGTCGACGGTGGCAGCGCCAGCGGCTTCGAGCAGATCGAGTTTCGCGTCGGCGGCCTGGCGGGCAGTGAAGCGCGTCCCTTGGCCAAGGTCGTCTCGGGCGGCGAGCTGTCGCGCATCAGCCTGGCGATTCAGGTCGTCACCAGTCAGGCGGCAAGCGTTCCGACGCTGATCTTCGATGAAGTCGATGTCGGCATCGGCGGCGGGGTGGCGGAGGTCGTCGGTCGACTGCTACGCGAGCTTGGCGCGCAGCGCCAGGTGCTCTGTGTGACTCACCTGCCACAAGTTGCCGCGCGCGCCAAGTGGCAGTGGCAGGTCAGCAAGCGAGCCGACGGCGCGCAGGCGCGCAGTCAGGTGACGCTGCTTGAGGGATCGGCCCGCATCGAAGAGATTGCGCGTATGCTCGGCGGGGTTGAAATCACCGCGATCACACGCCAGCACGCGCGCGAAATGCTCGGCCTGGGCTAGGTCACGCGACGATGCTGTTCGCGCTGGATGCGGCGATACGGCTGCGGGGTAAGACGGTGGCGGCTTGGCGCTGGCCGCCGCTGGGCGACGGTTGCAATCAGCCAGCAGACTTCTTCAGCCGGTTGCGGGCAGCCTTCCTGAGCGCCTTGAATTGATCAGGGTCTTCCGCCTTGAGATACTCGACAACCTCGAAGTCCTCGCGCTTCAGACGCTGAATGTCGATCTGCTCGATGTGCACCAGGCGGAGCAACTCACGAACCGGCTTTGGCATGTTGCGCCCACTTTCGTAGCGCGAACCACCACTCTGCGTAACTCCGAGCTTCGACCAGAACTGTTGCTGATTCATCCCAAGCCTACGGCGGATCTCACGCGGGTCGACCCGCTCAGCGACTTTGACGGTGCTCATGGCTGTCCTTTCTTGCAGTTACCGCACGCAAATCGGCAGAAAACCCGCTCCTGCGCCTCCTACGCGCTATGTCCTTGGTAATACAAGAGACACTATAAAGCATCGTGGAGGAATTGCAAGCAGCATTTGAATAGACCATCGGCTTAAGCACCAAGGCATACGCGTCGGCGGCAGCTTCCACCCACAAACCGCTTGAACACGCTACAATGCTGATTCTTTGGTCTTTCATTTGGATCTGTAATGGCACTGATTGTTCAGAAGTTCGGCGGCACATCGGTGGGCTCGACAGAGCGCATCAGGAATGTTGCCCGACGCGTGGCCCGCTGGCACGCGCGCGGCCATCAGGTCGTCGTCGTTCCCTCGGCAATGGCCGGGGAAACGAATCGACTGCTTGCTCTGGCCAAGGAGATGTCACCCTCGCCCGACCCGCGGGAACTGGATGTGATCGCATCAACCGGTGAACAGGTCACCATCGCCCTGCTCGCCATCGCGCTGCACGCCGAAGGAATTCAGGCGCGCAGCTTCACCGGCCCGCAGGTTGGCGTGCTGACCGACAGCACCTTCACCAAGGCCAGGATTCTGAAGATCAACCAGGACAAGATTCGCAAGTCGCTGAACGAGGGAAGCGTCGTCGTCGTCGCCGGTTTCCAGGGGGCGGACGAGGAAGGCAACATCACCACCTTGGGCCGCGGCGGTTCCGATACCTCGGCAGTAGCGCTGGCGGCCGCCTTGAAAGCGGACGAATGCCAGATCTACACCGACGTCGACGGCGTCTACACCACCGACCCGCGCGTCGTTCCCGAAGCGCGCAAACTCGACACGATCACCTTCGAGGAAATGTTGGAAATGGCGAGCCTGGGCTCCAAGGTCCTGCAAATCCGCTCGGTCGAGTTCGCCGGCAAGTACAAAGTCAAGCTGCGCGTGCTGTCGAGCTTCGAAGAGGACTTTGAAGACGACTGTGCAGGTACGCTGATCACAATTGAGGACAAGAAGAGAATGGAACAGCCTGTCATTTCCGGAATTGCATTCAACCGCGACGAAGCCAAGCTCACCGTGCTCGGTGTGCCCGACCGGCCGGGAACGGCGTTTCAGATCCTCGGTCCGGTAGCCGACGCGAACATCGACGTCGACATGATCATTCAGAACATCGGCCACGACGGTACCACCGACTTCTCCTTCACGGTCAACCGCAACGATTACACCAAAGCGATGAAGATCCTGAAGGAAGTCAAGGAGCGGATCGGCGCGCGCTCGGTGGCTGGCAATCCGACGATCTGCAAGGTGTCGGCCGTCGGCGTCGGCATGCGCTCGCACCCGGGAGTCGCCAGCCGAATGTTTGCCGCGCTCGGCAAGGAAGGCATCAACATGGCGATGATCTCCACCTCGGAGATCAAGATCTCGGTGGTCATCGACGAGAAATCACTTGAACACGCGGTGCGCACGCTGCACAAGGCCTTCGGCCTGGAAAAGCCGCAGAAGTCGAAGTTGAGTTTGACCGGTCGCGACGAAACCGATATCATCACCCCCTCCTAGGAGACGTGGCCGAGAGGTCGAAGGCACTCCCCTGCTAAGGGAGCATGCGGGCATAAACCTGCATC
>NZ_JAVMKF010000090.1:0-6231 GCF_031732815.1 Accumulibacter sp.
TGATCATCATCGACTTCATCGACATGGAGAACCAGCGCAACCAGCGCGAGGTGGAAAACCGGGTACGCGAAGCGCTGCGCTTCGACCGCGCGCGCGTGCAGACCGGCAAGATCAGCCGTTTCGGCCTGCTCGAACTGTCCCGCCAGCGCCTGCGTCCGGCGCTCGCCGAAACCAGCTACATTCCCTGTCCGCGCTGTTCGGGAACAGGCCATATCCGGAGCACCGAGTCGGCCGCCCTGCACATCCTGCGCATCCTCGAGGAGGAAGCCATGAAGGACAGCACGGCGGCAGTGCACGCGCAGGTCCCGATCGACGTTGCAACCTTCCTGCTGAACGAGAAACGCAGCGAAGTGCAGGCCGTCGAGCAGCGGCACAAGGTGAGCATCCTGTTGATTCCCAACATGCATCTGGAAACGCCGCAGCATTCGGTGAGCCGCATCCGGCACGACGAAGCGGGCCAGGAAGAGCTGCAGCAACCATCGTACCGCATGGTCGGCACGCCGGCTGAGGAAAGCGGCAAGGAGGGAACCAGCACGACGGACAACCGCGCGCCACGCGCTGAAGCCGCCATCAAGGGAGTGACGGCCGCGCAACCCGCCCCCATCGTCAGTGAGGCTGCCGAGCCGCGCAGCGAAAAGCCGACGACGGCCGCCAGCCGCTTCCTCAGCCGCGTCCTTTCCTGGTTTCGCCACAAGGCGGAGCCCGCCGCGCAGGCCAGCGAACCGGAAACGCGCCCACCGCGCCCCGCCGCAGTCCGTAGCCAGGCGCGCGAAGCTGGCCGAGAAGGCGTTCGCCCGATGCGCCGCGAGGATACCCGTGAGCCCGGCGAAGCAGCGCGCAACGCGCGCGAGGGCGCGGCGACCGCGGCCTCGAGTACGCGCGGCGAGACCAGCAAGCCGCGCGACACACGCGATACGCGAGACCCACGCGAGGCACGTGACGTACGCGCGCCGCGCCGACAACGCGGCGAGCGACGCGAGCCGGCACCGGTCGCTGGCAACGAGAGCAAGAGCGAAAACGCGCCGCCGGCCACCCCCCCGCGGGCAGCCGTCGCGCCGAATGAAGCCAGTACAGACGAGACCACGAACGGCACGCGCCGCCGCGGCCGGCGCGGCGGCCGGCGCGAGCGCAACGAGCAAGCTGATGGCCAGCTTGATCTGCTCAATGGCAGCGCTGGCGCAGCTGACGGGACGGGCAGAAGCACACCGGACAACCGGCCGCTGCCGCCTGATGGACCACCTGCCGTGGCACCGGGCGCCGCCGAGCCCGCCGGGCAAAACCGGCGCGGCAGGCCGGAAGCGGCGCAGATGGTGGTCGAAAAGGCTCCCGCCAAGGAAGCTGTCGGCGAGGCGGCGGCGTCCGCCGCGCCGATCGTCGTCAACGCAGTGGAAGCCGTTGGCGCGCCCAAGCCACTCGATCCCCTGCCGGAGGTCGACAGCCAAGCGCCCGCGCCACCTGCCGTTGCCACCAGCAGTAGCCCGGCGAACACCTCGCCGAGCGGGCAAGACGCGGCCGCGCGAGCACCGGCAGCTCCGCTGGAGGACTCTGCCGCGGCGTCCGAGCAGACGCTCGACCAGCGCTTCCTGCCGAGCGCCCCGGCCGACGCCGCGCCAGCCGAGCTGGCGCGCGACACGCTGGCCGAGAACCTCGCCGAGACGATACGCGAAACGGCGGCGAGCAGCGGCTTGATCATGGTTGAAACCAGCCCGCAGAAGCTGCCGACAGCGCCGCCACCGGCGCCCCCGACGAGCACGCCGCGCCCCGCCCGCCGGCAGCGGGTGGTGCTTGAAGTCTCCGACGAACCGCTGGTGATGGTGGAAACGCAGAAATGAGAGCAGCCCGCCTGCGCTGCCGGCGGCGCCCTGGCGACAGGCCATGACCGACGCAGGAGAAACGCCGGCGGCCTCCCGTCAAGCCGACGATCCGTTCGGCTTCCCCTGCGCGTTTCCGCTGAAAGTCATTGGCCTGGCCAACGCCGGACTGGCCCCGGCAGTGATCGCCGTGGTGCAGCGGCATGCACCCGACTTCTCCGGCGCCAGCCTGCAAGTACGCGCTTCCAGCGCCGGCAAGTACCTCAGCCTGAGCTGTACGATCAACGCCGTCAGCCGACAACAGCTCGATGCGCTGTATCGGGAACTGTGCGCGCACGCGCTGGTCAGGATGGTGCTATGAACCCGCTGACCGGCGAGCCACCCGGCGCGCCGGAAGTGCGCTTGCCCGGAGCAAGGGACGCAGTCGGTGGGGCCTTGCGCATCCGGAATCTCGGCCGCTGCGACTACCGGCCCACCTGGCAAGCGATGCTTGACTTCACGCTGGCGCGGACGGCGGAGACCGACGACGAGCTCTGGTGCTGCGAACACCCGCCGGTGTTCACCCTGGGGCAAGCCGGCCGAGCAGAGCATCTGCTCGCCGAAATCGGCATCCCGCTGGTGCGCACCGACCGCGGTGGGCAGATCACTTATCACGGGCCGGGTCAGGTGGTCATCTACCTGTTGCTCGACCTTAACCGAAGACGTCTGAAAGTGCGCGAGGTGGTCAACTTGATCGAACAGTCGGTCATCGAATTCCTCGCCGGGCACGGGATCGCGGCCCAGCGCCGGGCTGCCGCGCCTGGCGTCTATGTCGGCGGCGCGAAGATCGCCGCGCTTGGCCTGCGCGTGCGCCGGGCGTGCTGCTACCACGGGCTGAGCCTCAATGTTGACATGGATTTAAGCCCATTTGCGGCGATCAACCCATGCGGCTATCCTGGCCTGCAGGTGACGCAGACCGCCGACCTTGGCCTCGCGCTCACTCCTCAACAGGCGTCGGCAGGGCTCGTCGGACAACTGGCAAGACAACTGGAGGAGCGCTGATGAACGGGCACGACCAGGACGATGCGGCGGCGGGATCGGCCACCCGCGTTGCCGGCAACAAGCAAAAGGGAGAACTGAAGACAGCACGCATTCCGCTGCGCATCGTCGCCCAGACACCGCAGCGAAAACCCGAGTGGATTCGCGTCAAGGCAGGCAACGAGAGCGGCCGTTTCGGCGAAATCAAGCGTCTGCTGCGTGACCACCAACTGCACACGGTCTGCGAAGAAGCGGCCTGTCCGAACATCGGCGAGTGCTTCGGGCGCGGTACCGCAACCTTCATGATTCTCGGCGACATCTGCACGCGCCGCTGCCCGTTCTGCGATGTCGGCCACGGCAAGCCGCTGCCACCCGACCCCGACGAGCCGGCCAAGCTTGCCGCCAGCGTCGCCCGGCTGAAGTTGCGCTATGTCGTGATCACCAGCGTCGACCGCGACGATCTGCGTGACGGCGGCGCCGGCCATTTCGTCGAGGTACTTGCCGCCGTTCGCCGGGCCTCACCCCAGACGACGATCGAAACGCTGGTTCCTGACTTCCGTGGACGCATGCAGCTAGCTCTGGAAGTTCTTGGCAAGTCCTTGCCGGACATCCTGAATCACAATCTCGAAACGGTCCCCCGCCTCTACCGGCAAGCGCGTCCGGGTGCCGACTACGCGCATTCGCTGGCCTTTCTGCGCGCTTTCAAGGCCCGCTACCCGCAGGTACCGACCAAGTCCGGCCTGATGGTCGGACTCGGCGAGACCGACGACGAAATCGTCGACGTCCTGCGCGATTTACGCGCCAACGGCGTCGACATGCTCACCATCGGGCAGTATCTGGCGCCGTCTACCCATCACTTGCCGGTCGACCGCTACGTTCATCCGACGGTTTTCGACGGCTACGCTGAGCAAGCCCGCATCATGGGTTTCAGCGCGGCTGCCTGCGGTCCGCTGGTGCGCTCGAGCTACTGGGCAGACGCGCAGGCACACGACGCTGGCCTCGCTTGAACGCGCCGCGCCGGACCAGGCACGTCGCCTGGCCCGGCGGCGTCAGTTGTAGCGCACGAAGCGCGCCGGATAATGGGCCGTGGCCCAGGCGAGAAACAGATATTTGACCGTCTTGCCGACGCCGACTGCGAGCAGGATGCCCGGCGTCGAAACGTTGGCCAGTGCGCAGAAAAGCAGGGCCGGCGTCTGCGGCATCGGCGAGCCGGCGATGACCAGCATCGCCAAGAGTCCCCAGCGTTGCAGCCATTCGCTGGCGACGCGCCAGGCCTCGCTGTGCACCAGCTCGGGATAGCGGACAAGAATGAACTCCCAGCCGAGATACTGGAAGATTTCGACCAGCACGGCAGCGCCGCAACCGCTCGCCACACCACACCAGAAGCCGAGCGCGCGCCAGCGTCTGGGCGCCAGGAGAACAGCCGGGATGAGGACGGCGACAAAGGGGAAGCTGAACGTGATGGTCGCGGCAAAAGCGATCACGGTCACCACCAGCGAATAGTAGCGATGGCCGACGCTGCGCATCAACAGACGACGCAGCCAATCGGGCAGGACGTGTTTCCTCATGCGCGGCGGCTCGGACCAGGAAGAAAACTCGGTTGGCTACCCGGCGGTGGGCACGAGGCTTGTCCTTGGCGCAGGGGACAGGCTATGCTTGCGCGGTTTTCGCGCCCACCCCTGACGACCAACCATAGGGAGAAACTCATCATGCGGCACCTGATACGAATTCTTGCCATTGTAAGCGCTCTGCTGATCGGTGGACAGACGCTGGCCAGCGGTGTCGGCGAGTTGTCGGCGAACGATACCTCGTCGGGGCTGAGGGAGGCGCTGGCGCGCGGTGCGGAAGTCGCCGTCAACCAGCTTGGCAAGACCGACGGATTCATGGGCGACGCGCGCGTGCGCATTCCGCTGCCCGACTCGCTACGCGCCGCCGAAAAAGTGATGCGCCGGCTCGGAATGAAGAAACAGGCCGACGAATTGATCGCGACGATGAACCGCGCGGCCGAGTCGGCGGTGGTCGAAGCCAAACCCATCCTTCTCGACGCGGTGCGCAACATGAGCTTCAGCGATGCGAAAGGAATCCTGACTGGAGGCGACGACGCGGCCACCCAGTACTTCAAGCGCACGACTTCGGCGCCGATCGGCGAACGCTTCCTGCCGATCGTCAAACAGGCGACGGCCAAGGTCCAGTTGAGCGATCAGTACAACCGCTACGCCGGCCAGGCGGCCAAACTCGGCCTGCTCGACGAAAAGGACGCGAACCTTGACAGCTACGTCACCCAGAAGGCGCTCGATGGCCTGTTCCTGATGATTGCCGAGCAGGAAAAGGCCATCCGCAAGGATCCGATCGGCACCGGATCAAAGCTCCTGCAAACCGTCTTCGGCGCGCTCGGCAAGTGAGTCAACAGCCGGCGGCAAGCCGCAGCCCGCTAACAAGGCAAGGACGGCCTCCCACCGACCGTCAGCAGACCGACCAAAGCAAGCGGCCGCTGGCGTCGGCCAGCCCGCCGCCGATCGGACGCTCGCTCGCCCGAGCGTGCGCTGGCCTGGCCGGCGGGCTTCTCCTCGCCACACTCCTGCCCGGCCTGGCGGCTGCCGCTGGCAACACGCCACAGCTCGGCGCACTCGGCCAATGGCCGAGCTCGCCGCCGATCATATCCGGGCGAGCCAGTTTCTACGGAGCGAGCTTTACTGGGCGAAAGACCGCATCCGGCGAGCGCTTCCACCATGAAAACATTTCCGCAGCGAGCAATCGCTTCCCGCTCGGCACGCTGGTCGCCGTCCGCCGCCAGACGTCGGCGCGTTGCGTAGTGGTCAAGGTCAACGACCGCATGGGCCACCGCACCCGCCTGATCGATCTGTCGCGCGAGGCTGCCGTGCGTCTGGGAATGATCGAAGTCGGCGTGACCGACGTCGATGTCGTCCCCCTGCCGAAGGCGCTGATCGGACACGAACACGCCTGCACACTGGCCTTCAGCCCGCCGCTACAACTGCATGTCAGTGATCTGTCGGTCAGCGAAGAAAAGCGCTGATCAGGCTAGCCCGGCTCATGGCGCCGACAATCGGCGCAGAATGGGGTCGAGTGTCGCTTCGTCGAGACGCCCAAGGCGGAAGCTGTCGACCTGCCCGTTACGGTCGAGCACCAGCGTGTAGGGCAAGCCGCGTAAATTGACTCCGGGTAGGGCAGTCGTTTCACTCCCCGCCACGAGCACTGGATAGCTGACCGGTCGCGTGCTGACGAAACTGCGCAACTTGTCGACGTCGTCAACGCCAATGCCGACAAACTGCACCCCCTGCGCGACATGACGCTCGTGCAGACGGGAGAAGACGGGCATCTCTTCAACACAAGGCGCGCACCAGCTCGCCCAGAAATTGATCACCAGCACCTTGCCCTGCCATTG
>NZ_JAVMKF010000091.1:0-21030 GCF_031732815.1 Accumulibacter sp.
GCAAGCCGTCGCCCAGGCTGAAGGCAACATCGTAGGCGCGCATGATCTCGCAGATTTCTTCGAAGTGCGTATAGAGGAAGCTCTCCTTGTGGTGCGCCAGGCACCACTTGGCCATGATCGATCCACCGCGCGAGACAATGCCGGTCAAGCGCCCGGCAGTCAACGGTATGTAGCGCAGGAGCACGCCGGCATGGATCGTGAAGTAGTCGACCCCCTGCTCAGCCTGCTCGATCAGCGTATCGCGGAAAATCTCCCAGGTCAGCTCGGCCGCCCTTCCGTCGACCTTCTCGAGCGCCTGGTAGATCGGCACCGTACCGATCGGAACCGGGCTGTTGCGGATGATCCACTCGCGTGTTTCGTGGATATTCTTTCCGGTCGACAGGTCCATCACCGTGTCGCCCCCCCAGCGGATCGCCCAGGTCATCTTTTCGACTTCTTCCTGGATGCTTGAACCCAGTGCCGAGTTGCCGATATTGGCGTTGATCTTGGTCAGGAAGTTGCGTCCGATGATCATCGGCTCGCTTTCCGGGTGATTGATGTTGCACGGAATGATCGCTCGCCCCCGGGCGACTTCGTCGCGAACGAACTGCGCGGTGATCTCATCGGGAAGGCTGGCGCCGAAGCTGTTTCCCCGGTGCTGCCGACAAAGAATCTGCGCCAGTCGCTCGCCCTGCTCGCCAGCCGCGCGCAACTGTTCGATGTAGGCACGCCGGTTGTTGTTTTCGCGAATCGCGACATACTCCATCTCCGGCGTGACGATCCCGCGTCGCGCGTAGTGCATCTGGCTGACGTTGGCGCCGGCTTTGGCGCGCAAGGGCTTGCGCTGCAGGCCGGGGAAACGCAGTTCGTCGAGCGCCGTATCGACGGCACGCTGGCGGCCGAAGCTTGAAGTGAGCGCGGGCAACTCCTCGGTGTCGCCGCGTTCAGTGATCCACGCTCCGCGCAGTGCGGGCAAGCCGTGCCGGATGTCGATCGCAGCCTGGGGGTCGGTGTAGGGACCGGAACAATCGTAAGCGTAGATCGGTGGGTTGGCTTCGCCGCCGCTCGCCGTTTCGGTGGGCGACTGCGAGATCTCGCGCATTGGCACACGGATGTCTGGCCGGCTGCCAACGACGTAGATCTTGCGCGAATTTGGCAATGACCTGATTGCCGCCTGATCCACACGGGCCTCGACAGCAATGAATTTATCGTTCGCGTTCATGCTTTCTTCCTTGAGAGAGCCGCCGGCGCCAAAGAGCTGGTGGCGGCCGGACCGGCAAGCGGCTTAGTGCGCGGCACGAGCTCGTGCCGGGTGCCGAGCTTGCTGGAGGCGCCGCGCCAGCCGAAATTGGCCAGCCGACGCTTGCGGGGCCATCCAAGCTGGTCAATCGGCCAGCGCAATGAGCAAGGTGTCGTCAAGCATCGTAACCTTGTATGAGCTTTCCTTGTACGTCTTGTTGTCGGCCAGCAGCGTCGTCTTTACCGTGTATTTCTTGCCCTTTGCCGAGGCCGGCAACTTGAACTTCGAATTGGTCTGATACCTGCCGGCTCCATCGACGCTCGCCACACGTTCGGTCTTTTCATCGACCAGTTTGTTGTTTTCATCGTATATCGCGTACTTCTGCGTCACCTCGGGCGCCTTGTCTCCGTAGCCGATGAGATCCGTATTCGAGGTCACCTTCACTTCGCGCTGCCCGTCGGTCTCAGGCGCACCGGTCTTGACGACGGTGTCGAACTTCACCGGTCGCACTTCACTCTTGGGAATGACTTGCCCCCTCTTCTTGTATTCGGCGTTCAGCTGGCCGGCATCAGCCACCTTTTTCGACTCGAAATACCAGCCGATCATCAGGCCAACCGCAGCGCCGACTGCGGCACCGACCAGGCAATTGTGCCCGGTTGCCGTGGCCAGGGCACAGCCGGCAGCGGCGCCGACGAGGGCACCGGTGGCCCGGTCGTCCATTCGCGTCGAGCCGTCCGGGTTGGTAACGCAAGCGCTGAGGAAGAAAATCCCTGCCAGACAAGCGGCAGTTCGACGCAAGGCAAAACGGTGATTGTCCATTCCTGTTACTCTCCCTGAAAACTCCTACTGTGCCTTGACGGCGATCGGATCGTCTATGCCGACCGTGAAAATCACGGGTCGCTGCTCGCGCTTGGTGAGTTCTATAACCCTGTCTGTCACATAGCTTTGTAGCGTCGATGGTCGGATTAGACCGTCTTTTCTAAAGTCGGCTCCCCCACGGAGGCCTTCGATGATCGCCTTGGTAAAGGCACCGTTTCCCCACGCCGGGTCTTCCTGCGAATACTCCTTGCCGGTAGACGATGCAAAGACGAGAACCCCTCGTTCTTCATTGATTTCGTTGAGGGCTTTGGTCAGGTCCGGATTCGTCGACGACTGGCCGGGACGGGCATTGACCCCCGAATGACAAGTATCGATGAAGAATGCGGAGCGCCCCTTCAGGCCGAGCAGAGTGCGCGAAATCTCCTCGCCGGGTACCCAGCGCCGTGGCGCATTCTGCTGTTTCCAGTTTTCGAATTCCTGCGGGTTCTTGAAGTCGGCACGCGAGGGCAGCACTTCGGGGTCTCCCGGGATGAAGTAATACGCCGCCCCTACGCGATCGCCGTGGCCAGCCATGAAGACGACGCCAGCGTCCTTCTCGCCGACGCTTTCGCGCAGCCAGCGCAGGCCATCGAGCACATTCTGCCGGCTGGCCTGCTCGTTGATCAACAGTCGCGGGACAGCGGTTCCGTAGAGTTTGCCCGCCTGGCGGACCATGTGGTGGTTGAAGTCACGCGCGTCCTTCTCTGCCAGATCAAGCTTCCACTCTTCCGGGTACTTGCTGACGCCGATGATCAACAGATAGAGCGTCTCGAAGCGCGTCTCAGGAAGCTTGACCGGTGCGGCAGCTCGCCGAACGCTGATCACCGCGGGCTCCGACTTTCCGTTCTTGTTCGCAGCGAATAGCCTGATCTGGCTGTCCAGCGGGGGAACCTCTACTTGTACCTCGTGCGCCTCGCCGCGCGTGCTGCGTAGAGCACGGTTGTCAAGCGAACGAACCAGCTTGTCGTTTACTCGCACCTTGAGCTCGCTCACCGGTGCGTCGCTTGGGCTACGCAGTACGAAGCGCACCGGCACGGTGCTCGCCGAGGTTTCGAGTTGGCTGTCGGTCTGCAGATCGATCACCGGCGGCAGGAGGGTGGCCACGCTGGCTGGTCCGCGTGTGGGCGGCGCGGACGCGGGCGCTGGCGGCGGCGCTGACGGCGCCAACGCCTGTGGGCGCACCTGGCTCTTGCTCACCTGGGCTGCCGGCGCTGGCGAAGCATCGCTTTCGCTGACGCCAAGCGCCGCAAGCGCGCTCGCGGTCGCACGTACCGCCTCGCCTTCATCGCCGGTGCGCAGAATGCTCTGGATGATCTCCGGGCGGTAGAAACGATCGCGGAAACGGCCGACCGAGAAGAAATCGGCAGCAACATTCGGGCCGCGGTTGAGGTGCCAGCCAACAAGATCCTCTCCCTCGAGCGAGGTGTCGTAGTAGCCTGAAGGCGACCAGATGATCCAGCGCTTGCCGTCGATATGAACGAAGAGCGCGAGTTGTTCACGCCCATCGCGCATGCGGTACCAGCGGATCGTGCCGTCGCCCAGGCCGGCCACGACCCATCGGCCGTCGCCCGAGACGTTGGTTGCCCAGGCTGCGGCCGGCGTGCGCTGTTCCCAAAGCGGGTTGCCGTCAGCCGTGTAGGCCCGCAAATACCATTCGCTACCGATGACGAAGCGTTGCTTGTCGGAACTGAGCGCCAGGCTGCGCGCAACCTCTCCGGGGCGCAGATCAAGTGGGCGCGAACCAAGCTTCGGCGCGGAAGAATTCTTCCAGTTGCTCGGTCCGCCGCCCATCCAGCCCGGCTGGCGCGGTGGATCGAGTTTCACTTCCGGGTTGTAGGGGCGGACATCCCCCTTGGCGAGGTCGAAAAGCAGGGCGCTGCCGCCAGGAGCAAGCGGGAAGGCGACCCGCGCGGCGTCCTCCGAAAGCATGAACTTCTCGTCGGCATCACGATAATCGGCCGTCTGTTGGCGCGCATAGAGCCGCCGGCTTCCGTTCGCATCGAAGCTCGCCCAGGAAGGTTCCGCACTGCCGACCAGCACGCCGTCGCGCCAGGCAGCAAGCGCGGTGACGATGTTGCTGAAGCCAGTAATCTCGCGGGGGGCGGCTCGTCCACCATCGGCAAAGGCGAAAACGACAAAACGGTCGCGCGCACGCGCGGTACCAGCGCCGTAGAGGACGCGCCCATCGCTGTTCCACGCGACGCGGCCGAGGTTCCCCTCGCCACTCGACGCGGTCGAGTGACGCACGCTCAAGGTCGCCGCGTCGAGCACATCGATTCGGCCGAGGTCCTGATAGCCGACAGCCAGCATGCTGCCATCGGGCGAGAATGCAACTGAATACGGTTTGCCGGGCATCTGCTTGCGCGCCGTCCGCTGCAGACCCTTGCGATCGATCCGGTAGAGGCGGACGCTGCCATCCAGGCTGCAGGTCGCCAAGCGCCCGTCTGCGGCAAAATCGGCCCCGTAGATTGCCTCGTTGTACTCCGGATCGCTGCCAACGAAGCCAAGGTTGCGCTGAAAAACGCGCAAACCCGACTGGCGCAGGCCAACCGCAACGAACTGGCTGTCCTTCGACCAGGCGAGCTGCGTAAGGGGCGCCTCAAGACCGGAAAGCGTACTCTTCGGCGGGAGCCGGCCGGACGCCCGATCGAAAAGGTAAAGCGAGTGAGTCCGGCCATCGAAGCCAGCGTTGCCGCCCAAGGCTACCTGCCGCCCGTCCGGCGAAAGGGCTGCTGCGTAAAGCGCGCCGACGCCTTCAGCGCCGACGGGCGGCCGAAATACCGTCAGCAGGCGCCCGCTCGCCGCGTCCCACAAGCGCGCCGTCTTATCCTCTGAAGCGCTGACGATCCAGCGCCCCTGACTATCGCTGCTCACGCGGGTCACCAGCGAGAGATGGGCGCCCGCCTCGATGCGCAGAATCGGTTCGGTCGGAACCTCAGCCGCAACCGCCCCAACCAGGCACAGGACAAGACCGAGTGCAAAGCGCCGGCAAGCGTCTCGCGTCCACATCGGCAGGCCCATGCAAGGCCTAGCGAACAAGAATTTCAATGCGGCGATTTCTCGGCTCGGGCGTCTCGTCCGGGGTGGCGATCAAGGGTTCGCGCTCGCCTCGCCCGGCTGTCTGAATCGAGTCTTCTGGCTGGCCCTGCTGCACCAGGCGTTTCTTGAACGATTCCGCGCGCCGCAAGGCGAGGCGATCGTTGTCGGCGACCAGGCCGACCCGGTCGGTATGACCGACGACAACGATGTCGGGAACCGGGCGCGCCTTGATTTCGGCAACGATCGCGTCAAGGTCGCGTTTTGACGCTGACGTCAATTCATCACTTCCTTCAAGGAAGTACAAAGTGAAGCGCGCTGGAGCCGGTGGCGAAGCCTCGAGCGCTTGGCCGAACCGCTTCTTGACCTCCTGTTCATTGCTGCTTCCCTGCTCAAACCGACCACCACTGGTGCGAGCGCTTTGATACGGCTGCTCCAGCCTGATTGCGTGACCACCCTCGATTGCCTTGACGTTCAGCGTACCGGCGTCGCCGGAACCCCGGTTCGGCAGCAGGACGTAGCTATCGCGGTTGGCACAGGCGGCGATACTGAGTGAGACGGCAAGAACGATTGACAAGCTTTTCATCGCTTATTCCCCAACACTAACGACGTAATTCTTTGCCGTACCGCTGACTTCGGCCTTGGGTGTCACCATGCGCATTGCTCCCGGCGTCTGCTTGGCGATGTTTCCGGCTTGTACCGAGACGGTTCCCCGTTTGATGTAGGCGTCGAAAGCGCCCATGTACGTCGTCGAGTCGTACGCATAACGTTGCAGCTCGACCTCCGCGTCCGGCCCCAGAGAAAGCGTCGAGTTATCCTTGAACATGATGCCGACGGATCCGTTGCCGCCGGTCTGGATCGTGTCTTTCTCTTTCAGGCGCGCGCCGACGACTCCCGGATAGCGTTGTCCGTCGCGTTCGATGCTGACCACACCTCGCGACACTTTGACCTGAGCATCCCACCCGGCGGCTGCAGCCGGAGCTGGCTCGGCAGCCATCAGAGGAGCCGCACAGAACGCCGCGGTGCACAGTACGCTCACCGTCGCCAAGCCATGAACCGGCTTGTGTCTCAATATCTGCAGCATGAGAACCTTCCCAAAAAATTTGTCGGTACACCGTGTCCTTCTGACAGCAGTCTAACGCGCTAGTGCCCGTGCGGCAACCTGACTGGCTTCAGTCGCCGCGACGATGTGGCCGACCTTGCTTCCGGGCAAGAGGGGGCGCGTTGAAAAAGCGAAAAGCCACCGCTGACGGTGACCCGTCAGCGGTGGCTTCGTTTGCGACGAAATTACTTCTTGGCGTCGCCAATCACGCCAGCTTCGTTGGTGGCGGTATTGCCCTTGCCGACAGCAACCGCGGCGGCGTTGGTTTGCTTGGCCTTGATGTCGGTGCGGCCCTGAACCGAGGTCTTGCCCTTGATCGCGCCGGCGGTGTTGGCGGCCTTGTTGTCCTTGCCAACGGCTACGGCAGCGACGTTTTCCTGTTTGGCGTCGATGGTCGTCGTCCCTTTGACTTTGGTGTCCTGAGCGAAGGCGGGAGCAGCAGCAAAGGCGGCGGCGAGGATGATGGCGATAGTGCGCATAGAGATTCTCCTTAGTTGGTTTGTGGTTGCTAGGTACTGCCTCGTACTACGGTACTGCTATGGATGCTTGCCGTCAGCCGGCAACAACCTTGAACACCACGCGCCGGTTCTTGGCGTCGCGCGGATCCAGGTCCCTTAACGGATCGGTCGAACCCTTGCCTACTGGCACCAGACGCTTGCGCTCGACCGACCCCTTGTCTACGATGAACTTCACTACGGCATTCGCGCGCTCGCGCGACAACGCCATGTTTTTTTCCGGATTCCCTTCCGCGTCGGTGTGTCCCTCGACGATGACGCAGCGATCGGGGGTAAGGGCCAGAATCTTGCCGATCTCGGTCAGTGTGTTGCCTGAGCCCGGCGTGATCACGGCACTACCCGGACGGAACTGAATCGGAAACTGGACGGCGGTGGCGCGAACGTCGGGCGGCAGCGCCGCGCAGTCAGCACCCCCGCCGCTGGCTGCGGGAGCAGCCCCGGGTTGGGCTTGCGCGGCGTCACCATCGAAAACGATCGCCCGCGTCCGCTTCTTCTTCGGCGCTTCCGAGGGCTCGGTCATCGCACGGCGCAGTTCCTCGAGGCCAGAAGCATCGTCGTCGGCTGCCGTGGCAAGCGGAGCAAAGCTGACGCCGTTCACCAAGCTTACCAGGGCCACGGCGGCTACCCGTTTAAGATTCGCTTTCATTGACTGTCTCACTTGCATACGTTGATGACTTCTTTGGTGGTCACGACGACATCTTTCGGTGCCCTTTGGCCAGGCCGTCCCGTCTGGGCCGTACCTACGTTAACGTTGCACGTGTTATTCCGTTTACTTCCGATGTTAACAACTCGCTTCTGCAACGCCGGATCGTCCGGATTGCCACCCTTTTGCCAAGCCTTGGCCATGGCATTGTTGACTTTCGTCTGGGAAGCCGCGTTGAGGTTCTGGACGGCGTAGGACGCGCCTGCCGAGAGACAGACGAGCGCGACAACCAGGTTTCGCGTAATTCTGGGTTTACTTGCATTCATCGCTGACAATCGCTCCTATATTGGTACACGCTTTCCTGTTCCTGCCCGCAGCCACCGTCGTAACGTTGGCGGCAGAAACATTGATCCGTGTATTTCCCCTCTTATCACCTTGGATGACGCCCACCCGATTGCGAGCGACGTTGTTGCTGCCTATGGCAACCGCCGCCGTATTCCTGGTTGACGCGTTGATCTCGGTGTTCCCCTGGACACGGGTGGTTTTCTGAGCATGACATGACTGCGAAATGCTCAGAGCGGCAAGCAAGGCAAAGCACACCTTGATTGACGATCCAGAAATGCGGGCGAACCTGCTCATGGCAAATCTCCTGCCTTGACGTTAAGCGGCAACCGAGTCGGCGGCCGTCCCTTCAGGAACGCTTCGCGCATTCCAGCCAGAGCCTTTTCCGTCACGCCGAGTCGAGTTGCCGAGAACGACCCAGCATCCGGCGTAAACATCAGATAAGCCTGCATTTCATTGATCAGGAGTTCCTCGTTCTCAACCGCGTAGCGCATGCTGGCCAGGAAACGACGGAAAGCATCCCTTTGCGCGTCGGTCAGACTGTCTTCCCAGAAAGCCCGGCAATACTTGTTGTAGGCAAGGTTGGTGTGAAACTCGCCATGCGCCAGTTCGTGCAGAAGAATGGCATAGCGCGCATTGCTCGTCACACCCGGCTCATTACTGCGGCGTTCCTGCACCTGAGGGATCGACAGAACCATTGTGTGCGGCTTTTGCGCCTGGTAGAAGCCACGCCACTCCTTCATCAGTCCCTGCTCGATAAGAAAATCGCGCAGTGCGTACTCCTCCGCAAACAGTTCCACCTTATCGCGCTCGGCATAATTGAAGAACTGCACCAGGTCCGACACCCGCAGATCGTGCCCGGCGGCGAAACTGGCAAACGTCCGGTTGGCCGCGCCAATGTACTTGGTCAGTTCCTCGGTCGTCAGAACACGCGGATACGGTTCGCTGTACTGATGTTCCTTGAGCTGCGTCACGCGGTTGAACGTGCGGCCCAGAACCTCAAGTCCCGGCACATCAATGATCCAGATCTCGTTGTTTGCGGTGTAGCGCCAGGCTAAGGGCGTGTCGGTCCGGGTCTGCAGTATCGTTCTCATGTCGCCGTCCCGGATTTCGAAGGCTTGCGCCATGGCATTGCCGAGGACGGCGGCAAGCAGGCTGAGCAGGAACAGCAGGCGATTGAGGAAGTGCATCGGGCGCACCGCCATCGTTACGCTTGCCAGAGGATGTTTGCCAGGCTTCATTCAGTCTTCTCCGTTACGCTTGCGCCTTCACCCTTCTTACCCCAGCGAATCAAGTACGTCTTCCTGGTCTTCTTGGAGAAATACTCGTTCACACCCCGTTCGATCCTTGCCCCATCGATAAAAACCTTATCGTTGATGACCAGTACACCTTCGACTTCCGCGCTCTTGTCGATCTCGCCGCTGACGTTGGCAGCGGAATTGTTCGACCCCCAATCAATGTTCACATTGCCCCCGAAATCGGCGAAGGCCATCCACGCGACGACCAGCAAGGCGAACAACAGCACCGAGGCACCGGCAATCTTCATCACGCGTCCCAGTCTCTTCGTGCTGATCAGTCATCGCGCTTCCGATAAACCGTAGAGCGTGCACGGTTGTCGTGTGCGCCTTGGCCCTCAGCCGTCGAGTGAGAGTTCGCCGCTCCCTGTGGCAGGACTATCACATTCTGTGGCGCATGGCTGTCATCGCGAGTTCGATTGGCATTCGCACGCATGCGGTTGTACGCGGCGCCGTTGGCCGCCGGTGTGCCGGTAGGAGTAGCCCCATTGGCGCCGTCGATGATGATGATGTTTGGCGAGCCCTCGAACTCGCCGCGACGCCCTTCGATCGCAGCTCGTTGGCGCGCCTCCCTGGCCGTCGCCGATCCGGCTGAGGCCGGTCCGGGGGTCGGTGCCACGATGATCTCGCCTGCCGAGGGCTGGACGCATGAGAACATGCAGGCTGCCATCACTGCCGCTTGCCAGGCACTGCACAACCTGGCGCAACGTCGACCCAACCAAGTTTCCGTGTCCATTGCATTCCTTGCGCGCAAACCAGTTCGAAACGACTAGGGCGCAACCGTGATTTCGACGACACTTGTTACGGCCGTCGGGTTATTCTGTTTGTACTGGCCGATGATGTCGTCAACCGACTTGGCGGCCAGAGGCGACAAATCGCGCGCGCCACGCAGGCTGCTCGGAATGATCAGCTCGCGATCGGAGGCAATGCACGCGACGCGTTCCGCTCCCGGTTTGTCGAAGCGGATCTTGAACCCACCCGAAGGCAGTCTGATTCCCGCTCCCGCCGGAACCGACGAGTCGGGACGGAACTGGTTCGGGAAAATGCGTGCGGTCGTTCGCGAAACGTCTTCGTAGTAGCAATAGGCCGTGCCCTGCGCATTCAGCGAGAGCGTCATGTTGAGGAACTCGCCGACCTTGTAAGAGGGCTTGGAACCCCGATCGGTGTCGAGCTTGAGCCGAAAAACGGGATTAGGCGCGCTCGCCGGCGTGGCTGCCGGCGTCGCCACAACCTGCGCCGCGACGGCCGGTTTAGCCGATGCGCTGACTCCTGGCACATAGTTCGATTTCGGTCCACCGGCCGCCGGCAGCGCCGCGATCTGATTCTGCAGGTCGTCCAGCAGGCTGGCGTAGAGGTCGAAATTCACTGCCCCATCGGCAACCAGGCCCGCTGCTGCCTGGTACTCGGCGACCGCCGTCTTCAGCGCAGGACTCGGTGTGCCATTCAGCGCGCCAGAAAAACGGCCCATTCCGGCAAGCTTGCGCTGGACGAAGAGGATGCGGTCACTCTCCTTGGCACCGTCATACCACTCCCGGGCCTGCTCGCGGATCAGCGGATTGGTGACATCGGTGTCGAGACACTTCCAGTAGGGTACCTGGGTAAATTTCCCCAGCGCCTCGATCAGGCCGAGCTCGACCAGCGTTCGTGTTGCCGCACCAACTCCTTCGTTGCGGCTGATGTCGATGTTGAAGCTCAGTCCGAGCTTGCCGATCTTACCCCCTCCCTCGCCGGCCACGCCACCTTTGAGCAGGACGAGCGTGTTCGAGGTGCTGGTGATCGGGATGATCTTGCGCGTTGCCGCATTGCCGATGCTGATATCCATGCTGATCAGATCGTACGAATCGTCCTTCGATGCGCCGATGTCGAGAAACGGCAGCGAGAAGCCGGCACCCTTGTTCTTGCGCACCGTACTGTCGTCCATTTGCGTGATCGAACCGCGAATGTAGTAGTCCGGCATCGTCCGGCTCTCTTCTCCGCGGGCCGCAAAGAGCGCTGCCAGGTCGTCAGCCGCAGAATGAAAATCGATGAAATCAAAGGCGTTGCTCTTCACGGTCATCTTCGAGACCGCGGTGATCAACATTTCCTTGGTTCCTGTCTTCACCTTCCCGGTTTCGTCGGGGATGCCGGCCGAGGTGATCGCGATGCCCTGTTTGCCGTAGGCATAAAACAGCTCGTCCATACAACGCAGCGACTGGGTGAAGTTCGTAATTGTCTTGATCGCCGGCGTTTTTGGCGCCGCGCTTCCCGTGACTTCAGCGCCGATATCCTGGCACAACCCAGCTCCTGGCAAGAGCGACAATGCGAGCAAAGACCGGCAAAAGGTTTTCATGAGTCCCCTCTGAACATGTGATCGTCAGCTTCCCCGGCCGCCAGACAGCATGCCGCCGGGTTGTCACTAGGCAGTATAGCCTCTCTCAGTCGCGCCAACGCAAGCGATCTCAATGCCTGTAGTGCGAAAAAAGTCACACTCTTGCTTTTATACACCGCGCTCGATTCTGGCTGCCGAAAGGCGTCGCCTGACGGAGGCGGCCGTCGGCGCGACGTTGGAGCGGCATGCTGCACTTCGCTACGACGTCTTTGCTGCGAGTAACGCACCGTCGTTTCCGCGGTTGACTGAATGCCTGCCTTCGCATCGCGCACCGGGGATACACAAGAAAAGTGTCCAAAACACGTAGGCGCACTGAGCGTCTACGTCCTAGCGCGGTTAACGGCGTTTGGTGGTAGAACTTTAGGGTCAGGACGCACGCGTTTTGACGAACACGCGAACTCGCTGCTCGGCCTGGCGCCGAACACGAGCGGCGGCGTCAGTGGTTGCCGTTGTCAAGAAAGCTGCGCAACTTGTCGGAGCGTGACGGATGGCGGAGCTTGCGCAGTGCCTTGGCTTCGATCTGGCGGATCCTCTCGCGAGTCACGTCGAACTGCTTCCCAACCTCTTCAAGCGTGTGGTCGGTGTTCATCTCGATTCCGAAGCGCATGCGCAAGACCTTTGCTTCACGCGGCGTCAAAGTGTCGAGCACATCCTTGGTGATGAAGCGCAGGCTGGAGTAGAGCGCCGCCTCGGTCGGTGCGAGCGTTGCGTGATCCTCAATGAAATCGCCCAGGTGGGAATCGTCGTCGTCGCCGATCGGCGTCTCCATCGAGATCGGCTCCTTGCTGATCTTGAGGATCTTGCGAATCTTCTCTTCCGGCATCTCCATCTTCTTGGCCAGCGTGGCCGGGTCGGCCTCAAGGCCGGTCTCCTGCAGGATCTGGCGGGAAATGCGGTTCATCTTGTTGATGGTTTCGATCATATGGACCGGGATGCGGATCGTCCGTGCCTGGTCGGCGATCGAGCGGGTGATCGCCTGCCGAATCCACCAGGTTGCATAGGTCGAAAACTTGTAGCCACGCCGATATTCGAACTTGTCCACCGCTTTCATCAAGCCGATGTTCCCCTCCTGAATCAGGTCGAGGAACTGTAGCCCACGGTTGGTGTACTTCTTGGCGATAGAAATGACCAAACGCAGGTTGGCTTCGGTCATTTCCCGCTTGGCTCGCCTGGCCTTGGCCTCCCCGGTAGACATCTGCTTGTTGATGTCCTTGAGTTCGCGCAACGGGATACCGATACGGTCCTGCAGGGCAAGCAGTTTCCTTTGCTCCTCCTTGATGTTCGGCGCGTTGCGCGAGAGTATGGCGCCGTAGGTTTTGCCCGCCAGCGCAATCTCCTCATCAACCCAGTCGGTATTCAGTTCGTTGCCCGGAAAGACCTTGATGAAATGGGGGCGCGGCATGCGCACGGTGTCAACGCAGATTCTCTGGATCTTGCGCTCGCACGCACGCGCCTCCTCGACCATCGCACGCACCGAGTCACATAGCCGCTCGATCGTCTTCGACGTGAAACGAATGCCCATCATCTCTTCGGAGATCTGTTGCTGCAGGCGAAGATAGGCCTTGTCCTGCGACCCTTTCCTGAGCAAGAGCGCGTGCGCCCTGGTGTAATGCTCCCGGATCACGTCGAGCCGCTCGAGCGCCTCCGTTTTCAGTTTGAGAAGAGTGGCCGCGGCAGCGGCGCCTTCGACGACTTCGGCGGCCTCATCGTCCTCGTCTTCGTCGTCTTCGACAACCTCGGTCAGCTCTTCGAGCGAACCGCTGGTACTCGGGTCGATCAGGCCATCGATCAACTCGTCGACGCGCATTTCGTCACGCGCAATGCGCTCTGCACAGTTGACGATCTCGGCAATCGTTGTCGGGCACGCAGAGATCGCCTGGATCATGTGCTTCAGCCCATCTTCGATGCGTTTTGCAATCTCGATCTCGCCCTCGCGCGTGAGCAGTTCGACCGAACCCATTTCGCGCATGTACATACGCACCGGGTCGGTTGTCCGGCCGAACTCCGAGTCCACAGTGGACAAGGCCTGTTCCGCCTGCTCTTCCACATCTGCATCGTCGGCGCCAACAGCGGGTGTGGCATCGGACATCAGCAAGGTCTCAGCATCCGGCGCTTCGTCGTAGACCTGAATGCCCATGTCGTTAAACGTGCTGATGATGCTCTCGATCTGTTCGGCATCGACAACATCGTCCGGCAAGTGGTCGTTGATCTCTGCATAGGTCAGGAAGCCGCGCTCCTTACCGAGCTTGATCAGCGTTTTCAGGCGCATCTTGCGCGTTTCTTCATCGACCGGTACAGGTTGCGTTCCCACCTGCGCCAGGAGATCGGCCGCGGCTCTGGCCTTCGCCGCTTTCGTCGTTACCGCCTTTTCCCTTGCCATGACCATTTCCCGGATGCTTTGTCGTGGAAAAACCGTATATTATAGCGCAGAATGCTCGCCGGTAGGAGAAGCGCTACCAGCACCGAGCGCCGCCAGGTACTGCTGCTTTTCTTCGCTCGACAGCCCGCTGACGCCGAGCCTCTGAATCTTTTCCTGTAAGAGGGAAAAAGAGCGCTTGCGTGCTTGCTCGCGCAGCCGCGCCAAGGCGCCCTCGAACTCCGCTTCGACCTCGTCTTCGGCCAGTTGCTGTTGCATTAGTTCAGCCGCCACCGCCTGCAGCACAGACTCGTCCTCGTTTCCGCGCAGGGCTTCGAGCAGACTTGCGTAGCCAAGTTCCGCCGTCGCCTGGCCGGCGCCAGTCGCCCGGCCGAGAAGCCGTACGAGGCGCGCTTCGGCAGATCCCTCGGGCAGCAGATCAAGCGGTACGCGGGGAAGCAAGCCCGGCCGCTGCAGAACGATACGCAGCAGCTTTCTAGCCAGTGACGGCGGGCGTCGGGAAGTGTGCGCCGGCTGCGGTCGGGCGACCGCCGGCAGGCCGCACACACTCTCAACCTCGCTCGGCGCAAGGCCACTGAGCTTGGCAAGACGCTTGACGAGTTGCAGTCGCAACAGGGGTGATGGCAAGCGAGCCAGCAGAGGCCTGGCTTCGGCAAGCAATCGGGCGCTGCCTTCGGCGCGCGTGAGATCACAGCGACCCGCCAATTCGCGCAGCAGGTACTCGGAGAGTGGGGTTGCCCGCTCGATCATCCGGGCAAAAGCCTGTGCGCCACTCCGCCGGACAAAACTGTCCGGATCATCGCCTTCCGACAGGAAAGCGAAGCCGATTTCCTTTTGCTCGGGCAACACCTCGAGACTGTTTTCCAGCGCCCGCCAAGCCGCCTTGCGGCCTGCCGCGTCTCCGTCGAAGCAGAAGATGACCCTGTCTGCCTGGCGCAAGAGCTTCTGCACATGCCTGACCGTGGTCGCCGTACCCAGCGCCGCTGCGACGTTGCTGATCCCGTGCTGGGCCAAGGCGACAACATCCATGTACCCCTCGACGACGATTACCAGGTTGCTCGCGCGTATCGCCAAGCGCGCCTGCGGCAGACCGTACAGTTCATCGCCCTTATGGAATAGCGAGGTCTCCGGCGAGTTCAGGTACTTCGGTTCGCCTTGACCGACGACGCGACCGCCGAAGGCAATGACCTCACCCCGGATATTGACGATTGGAAACATCAGCCGGTCGCGAAAACGGTCGTACAGACGACCCTGTTCAGTCCTCGCGACCAAGCCGACGGCCTGCAGCGCGGGCTCTGCATAGTCGGCGAAGGCACCGGCAAGTCCCTGGCCGCTCTCCGGCGAGTAGCCCAGGCCAAAACGATGCGCGACCTCGCCACTCACCCCGCGCGCCTTGAGATAAGCAATTGCCTTGTCCGAGTTTTTGAGCTGCTCGCGGTAGAATCGCGCGGCACGCGCCATCACTTCCGCCAAACCCTCTGTCGGTGCCGCCGGCGCAGACACAAGACCGCGCTGCTCGGGCAGCGACAAGCCGACCCGACCCGCCAGATCCTTGACGGCATCCAGGAAACCCACCCCGGCGTACGCCATCAGGAAGCCGATGGCTGTCCCGTGCGCGCCGCAGCCGAAGCAGTGGTAGAACTGCTTACTTGGACTGACGGTAAAAGATGGGGACTTCTCGTTGTGAAACGGGCAACAGGCTGCGAAGTCAGCGCCCTGCCGTTTCAAAGGGACATAGTCATCGATCAATTCGACCAGATCGACGCGTTGGAGCAGTTCGTGAATGAACGATTCCGGAATCATTTCACCAACAAACATCGCCGCCCATCGGCAGACAGGCGGCCGCTCAGTGACGAAAAAGCAGCGACGAAAAAAGTCGCCGCTAGTACAGCTTAGGCGGCAAAGTCTGGCTGCGCATCCGCTTGTGATGCCGTTTGACGGCGGCTGCCAGCTTGCGCTTGCGTTCGGCCGTCGGCTTTTCGTAGAACTCGCGCGCTCTCAACTCGGTCAGCAGACCGGTCTTTTCGACGGTGCGCTTGAAACGGCGAATGGCTACTTCGAACGGCTCGTTTTCCTTTACGCGAATGGCAGGCATCGACTCATCCCAGGTTAAAAATCAAAGGTAGATGACACATGGAGGCAAGCTGTCAAGTATAAACCGAAACCGGTGCAGGTTTCAACAGTCGACAACGAGTTGGTCACCCGGATCGGGCCCGATTCATTGACCAAGCCGACGACTTGTGCTGTAATCCCGGCTTGCACGGGCGGGCGGTTAACTCAGCGGTAGAGTGCCATCTTCACACGGTGGAAGTCACTGGTTCGATCCCAGTACCGCCCACCAGCCTCATCATCCTGTTGCCCCCGCCTGCGGGTGATGGCGACAACTCGGGAAAAGTCGGTCAAGAAAAGCGCGGCCAGGCGGACAGGGTAAGCACGCTGGCGTCAGGCATGCCGCCACTCCGCCCAACCCCCAGGCGAACGGGAGCAGCCCGGATCATGCCGAACGGCGCCGACGAACAAGCCCGGCAAACACCGAAATCAGCCCTGCCAGCGTTCCCCCGACCAGACCGACCGTGAGCAGCAGCCCTCTCTTCGGACTCACCGCCTTTTCCCAGGCAAACGTTCCTTCGATGGCTTTCGCCCCGACGCTCGCAGGAGCTTCCAGAGCGGTCTGCAGTGCCATTATTGCCTGACGCTGATTGAAGAGCTCGCTCTCCTTCTGGACGCGCAAGGCAGTCATCAGCGAAAGCTGCGTGAAGCGGTCGTCCTTGACGCCGACGTTGGCAACCGCCCGCCCCACCTGAGTCAGTTCCTTCTCGGCACTGGCCAGCCTTTCGCGGGCAATTGCCAGATCCAGGTGCATTCGATCAAGCGTCGGCTTGGCCATTTCAGCATGTTTGCTGGCCAGCTCGTGGATGGCGGCGTCGACGATTCGGCGCGCGCTGTCGGCCGTCTCGGCTTTGGCTCTGACTTCGATCAGCGCGCTGTTTCCCATTGCGGAGGTACTCTTGGCGAGGTTCAAGACCAGGTGCTCGGCGTCGGCGAGCGCTTTTGGAGAGCGCTTCAGGTCAGCCAGCCATTCTTCATGCCCAATCCTCTCGGCCACACGCAACTGAAAGGCCGGCGTTCGCATGCGCTCGACAGCCTGGATCGCGGGTTCGACTGGCGCGCTCGCCAGTTGCCCGACCTGGCCGATCTGGCCCACCTGCGCGACGGCGATCGCCTCGTACTTCGGTGGGATCAACCAGATGGCCAGACCGCCAGCAGCCAAGCCGGCGATCGCCCAGGCAGCCACGTGCCGCCAGCGTCGTTGTGCTTCCTGCCACAGTTCGAGCAGACTTCCCGCATCCTGCGCCAGGCGTGTTTCTTGTGTCATTGATTCCGCACTCTTCCCCAGGTTTACCCTGCTCAATGCAACGCCACTCCCGCTCCCGGAAAACGCGCAAAGGCGCGCCAGAGCAGTTGCCCATCGCCATGCTGAGCCGGTGCATATTCCTGCACCATCGACTGCAGCAAGGCGAGCACCTTTTCATAGTCGAAGGCCTGGCATGCGTCCTCCAGGCTTGCCAGGTGGTCGCGCAGGACAGACCATGGAACCTCATGCTCGTAGGCGCGCATGATCAGCGGATGCGACGTTCCCTCGACGTTTTCGCCGATGAGAAGCTCCTCGTAGAGCTTTTCGCCCGGCCGCAGGCCAACGATTTCGATCGCGATGTCACCCTCAGGATGTTCCTCGTCACGCACCTCGAGGCCGCTCAGATGCACCATCCTCCGGGCCAGATCGATGATCTTTACCGGCTTTCCCATGTCGAGTACATAGACCTCGCCACCCTGGCCCATCGCGCCAGCCTGAATCACGAGCTGCGCCGCCTCGGGAATCGTCATGAAGTAGCGGGTGATCTCCGGATGGGTCAGGGTAATCGGGCCGCCGCTGGCGATCTGCTTGCGAAACAGCGGAACGACCGACCCTGAGGAACCCAGCACGTTGCCAAAGCGCACCATGGAGAAGCGCGTCTTGGCACCGCTTGTGGCCAGCGCTTGCAATATCAGTTCAGACAGCCGCTTGCTGGCACCCATGACGTTGGTTGGCCGTACTGCCTTGTCGGTCGAGATGAGGACAAAGGTTTCGACGCCGGCGGCCAGTGCTGCTTCGGCCATGCAGCGCGTCGCCACGGCATTGTTGCGCAAGCCTTCGATCGGATTGTGCTCGACCAGTGGAACGTGCTTGTAGGCCGCTGCGTGATAAACCGTCTGTACTCCGAAGCTGGTCATGATCATCTGGTTGCGCCGCTGATGACTGACCGACCCGAGCAGCGGCACCACCTCGACACGCAGCTTGCGCGCGGCGCACAGCGAGCTGAGCTCCTGGTCGATCGAGTAGAGCGCAAATTCGGTGAGATCCATCAAGACCAACCGCAACGGGCGCAGGAGAACGAGCTGGCGGCAGAGCTCCGACCCGATCGACCCGCCGGCACCCGAGACGAGAACGACCTTTCCCGTCACGCACTGGCTGAGTAATTGCGGATCGGGGGCAGCCGACTCGCGTCCGAGCAGATCCTCGATTTCGATCTCCCTGATCGCATCCACTGAAATGCGACCGTCGACCACATCGGCCATTCCCGGAACCAGCTTGACCCTGCAGTGCAGGCCTTTCAGTCGCTCGATGATTTCTGCGCGCCGTGCGCGAGTGAGCGACGGTATCGCCAGGAGAACCTCGTCTATCCTCTTGCTGGCGACCAACCGCTCGAGACTGTCGGGCGAATAGACGCGCAGCCCGGCGACATCGGTACGCTGCAAGGCCGGATTGTCGTCACACAGCGCGAGCGGCAGGTAATCACGACCGGCGCGCAGCGCGCAGGCCAACTGCATCCCGGCGCTGCCGGCGCCGTAAATGACAACGCGTTTGCGCACGTCGGGCCCGCGCTCGGAGCGCACGACGAAACTGCGCGCCAGGAAGCGGGTGCTGCCAACGTAGACGATCGCCAGCAGCCAATAGATCGCCAGGACGCCACGCGACAACCCGGGGGTGTGTGTCAGGGCGATAGCAGCCGCGAGCAGCAGGACTGAAACGGTGACGCCACCCGCGACGACAAAAACCACCGTGTCTTCCATGAACCGGACGACCGCGCGGTAGAGCCCCAGACGGACGAAAACGGGAATCGCCAGCACCGGCGCGGCCAGCATCTGCCACCCATAGCCGTCGAGGTCGGGGCTCAGCGTTTCGAAACGTACGACGAGCGCCGACCAGAAGGCGAGCACCAGCAAGACGTAGTCCGCCGCCATGGCGACGAACTGCTTCTGATGGCGCGGCAACGCCAGGAAGCGCCTCAGCATGCCGCCTCCCGCGCACTCGGACGTGCGGCTTCACCGGCAATCTGATCGAGCACCCGGCAGGTTTCGACGATATCGCCTGCGGTCAAGGTCGGGTGTACGAGAAACATCAACGAGCTTTCCCCGAGCATGCGGGCCACTGGCAGCCGCTGCGCCGGTCGCCCACCGCCGTCGAAGGCTTTTTCCAGATACACCTCGGGGCACGAACCGTGGTAGCAGGGGACGCCGCGCCGGTTGATCTCCTCGACCAGGCGGTCGCGCGTCCAGCCATCGGCAAGCTGCTCCGCCCGGACGTAGGCGTAGAACTTGTACTGCGCGTGCACGCAAGCCTCGGCTTGCGCACAACGGGCAGGGCAATCGACGCGGCAGGCAAAGGTCGGCACATGCAACACCGGGTGCCGCGCACAGACCTCGGCGATAGCGCGCGCGTTAGCGTTGCGCTGCGCCGTCCAGGCGGCCATCCGGCGCAACTGTATCCGTCCGATCACGGCCTGGACTTCCAGCATGCGAAAGTTGCTGCCGAAGCCATCGTGCAACCAGCGGAAGCCCGGCGGGTGGCGGCGCTCATACACTGACTCCCAGCTCTTGCCGTGATCCTTGTACGACCACATGGCTGCCCACAAGGCGCGGTCGTTGGTGGTCACCATGCCGCCCTCGCCGCCGGTGCTCATGATCTTGTCCTGGCAGAACGACCATGCGCCGATGTGCCCGAGCGTTCCGACGCTTCGCCCGCGATAGCGTGCGCCGTGCGCCTGCGCGCAGTCCTCGATGACTTTCAGGCCGTGCTCCTCGGCGAGTGCCATGATGCCGTCCATGTCACAGGGCCAGCCAGCCAGGTGAACGCAGACGATGGCCTTCGTCCGCGCGCTGAGAACGGCGGCGATCGTGCGGGCAGAGATGTTCCCGCTGGCCGCCTCGACATCGGCAAAGATGGGCCGCGCTCCGGCGTTCACCACGCAGGAAACCGACGCCATGAATGTACGCGGGGTGACGACGACCTCGTCGCCGGGACCAATTCCCAGCGCCTTGAGCGCCAAGTCGAGCGCCAGCGTACCATTGGCCAGGGCGATCGCGTATTGCGCGCCACACCACGCGGCGAATTCTTTCTCGAACTCGCGACACTCGCTACCTGTCCAGTAGCTCACCCGGTTCGAGAGGATGACCCGACGAACGGCGTCGGCTTCTTCATCAGTGAAACTTGGCCACGGGGAAAACGCAGTATCCAGCACCGGCTCAGACCTTTACCAAGAGTTTGGCCGGATTGCCGACCACCGTTGTCCCAGGCGCGACGTCCTTTGTCACGACCGCACCCATGCCAACCACTGCGCCCCGGCCGATGACCAGCGGCCTGCCCGGCCTCCCCTGTTTCAACACGGCGCCAGAACCGATGTACGCGTGATCCTCGATGACGATGTTGCCATTGCACTTTGCGCCGGGAGCGAAGGTGACGAAATCTCCGACGATACAGTCGTGCTCGACGTAGCTATACAGATTGGCATGGAAATGCCGCCCGATCCGAATATTCGAAGTCAGCGTGACGAAGGGCGACAGGATCGCTCCCTCGCCAACTTCGACGTCGTCCATGACCACCACATTCGCCGCACGAACCGACCAGAACTCGACGCCATCGTCGCGGCAGCGCTGGGCAAGCGTCTCGCGTAAGCCTGCGTCGGCGATCGCCAGGACGACCTGATGCCGCCCTGCCGAACTGGCCAGGAAGTCGCGATAGGTCAGCACGCGCCGACCGTTGACCACCGCCGCGGGGGGGCGGTCGTCGACAAAGACCAGCCTTTCCGCCGGCACGCCCAGCCGGCGCAACTGCTGCTCGGCGATCGGCATTACGCCCCGACCGCAGCCGCTCGCCCCATAGACCGCAAACAAGTCGGCGATCATTCGCGTTCCCTGACCGCCGAGCCCGAGAAACGTGGCATCGTCGCTTCACCG
>NZ_JAVMKF010000091.1:21130-34805 GCF_031732815.1 Accumulibacter sp.
TCATTCGCGTTCCCTGACCGCCGAGCCCGAGAAACGTGGCATCGTCGCTTCACCGGCAGCACTGATGCCGTCGCGCAGAACGACTTTCCTGACCGTCAAGCAGAGAATCTTCAGGTCGAGCGCGAGCGACCGGTTGTCCACATACCACACGTCGAGAGCGAATTTCTCCTCCCAGGTCAGCGCGTTGCGACCGTTGACCTGGGCCCAGCCGGTAATCCCCGGGCGTACGGCGTGACGGCGAAGCTGTTCGGGGGTGTACAGTGGAAGGTACTCCATAAGGAGCGGACGCGGCCCGACGAGGCTCATCTCGCCGCACAATACGTTCCAAAGCTCGGGTAGTTCGTCAAGGCTGCTTGCCCGTAACCAGCGGCCAAAGCGCGTCAGCCGCGCGGCGTCCGGCAGAGGCTCGCCGTCAGTCCCAACGGCCACAAGCATACTACGGAATTTTATCATGTTGAACGGCTGCCCATGCAGCCCGGGCCGCAACTGGCTGAAAAGAACGGGGCTGCCAAGGCGAGCACGAACGAGGATACAAAGAACGACAAAAACCGGCGCCAGCGCGACCAGTGCAAAGAGCGCGACGAGAAAATCAAACAGCCGCTTGCCCACGATGGACACCTTCGATGACACGCAGCCAGTCTTCCGCCAGTTGGCGCCGGTCGAAACGCCGCTCGGCCAGGCTGCGCGCCGCTCGTCCCAGCGCCGGCAGCGTCGCGCGCTGCTCGGCGAGCTGGCACAAGGCGTCGGCAAAGGCCGCCGGGTCTTCGGGAGGAACCGCCACACCACAAGCGCTCTCATTGATCAGATCGGCTACCCAGCCCGGATAGTTGGTCAGCACCGGCTTGCCCGCCGCCAGATAGTCGAAGAACTTGTTTGGCGACGTCCCGTAGTAGAAGGCTTCAACGTTGTCGAGAATCATCAGGCCGACATCGATGCGCGCATGCATGAGGGCGGCCAACTGCTTCTTCGGCAGCGGCGGGAGAAAGACGCAGTTGTCGAGCCCCTCGCGCTGTGCACGCGCGAGCAGCGCCGGCTTCAGCTTGCCATCTCCAACGAAGAGCAGGGTCACGTCGCGCCGTCCGCGTCGCTTCAGTTCGGCGGCGGCGTCGAGCACTGCGTCGAGGCCGTTGGCAATTCCGTGCGAGCCGGTGAAGGCGGCGATCAGCGCATCCGGCGGAAGCGCCCGGCCGACTTCGGCGGGCAGTTCGAGAGCCTGCTCTTCGCCCGAGAAGAGCGCCAGATCGCAGCCGTTCGGCACCAGATGCACGCGTTCGGGCGCTATGCCACGACGCCGGATGCCGCGCACGATGCCCGGCGACAGGCCGATACACGCCTGCGCCGAGTGGTAGCACGACCACTCCAGCCAGTCCATCGCGCGCAGAACGAGCGGATTGCGGATGACCCCCATTTCGCGCGGCAGTTCAGGCCACAGGTCGCGCACTTCGAAGACGAAACGCTGCCCTTTCAGCCAGCGCGCGACGATACCGGGAATTCCGGCAGTGAGCGGCGTCGACGTGGCAAACAGCACGTCGTGGCGTTCGAGCAGGGCAACCAGAACGCTGCGCCAGGCAAAGCGCAGAAAGGTCAGTGTGCGTTTCACGAAGCCATCGGCGTTGGAGTACGGCAGCTCGAACTCGATCACCCGGATGCCGGCGACGATGCCCTCGCGGCGGCCCTTGACGAAGGCGCCGTGCAGGCCGGTCCGCCCGCCAGCGTAGGAGCCGCAGACCATCGTCACCTGATGGCCGGCCGCGATCAGCCGGCAGGCATTCTCGTAGGAACGGGTGCCCGAGGCGCCCTCCGGCGTGGTGAAATGCTGGTGATAGTAGAGAACTCGCATGTCGGTCAGTGAAACTCGATGGTCGTCCTGAGCACGGTCGCCCGTTGCGTCCTCACCTCGATCACCGGCAGCGCCGACTGCTCGCCATAGCACCTTGATTCAGCGCCATTCACCTGCCGCAGATCGAGCGGAACATCGGCCGTCACGGTCAGGCGAGCGAGCGCCGAGTTGACGCCGCCCGGGATATCCTGCCAGTCGGCGGGTGCCAGACGCCAGCGCAGGCAGGCGCTGCGGGCGAAACCGGAAATCTCGTCGTCGACCTCGATACGGTCGGGTTGCCAGCGAACGGTTCGCCGATGTCGCGCGCCGCAGCCGTCGACGTATTCGGCGGCGACCTGGTCGGGCCGCGCTTCGTCGTAAGCGAAGGCGCCCAGCTCCAGCCACTCGCCGAAAAGGAAACGGCCGATACGCGGCATCTGATCACGTTGGTCAAACTCTACCGTGCTGTGCGCGACCGTTCCTGGAAAATACGCCGCGGCTTCCGGCGTCGCCGGCCGATAGCTGAAAGTGCCACCGTCGCGCACGAGGTTGAGGCCGTCCGCCCAGACGTCCAGATGCAGGCCGTCGGCATGCGAGGGGCGAAAGCGATACCTGGGCAGACGCAGCAGCGCCCAGCGCCGTGCTTGCCCAAGACGCACGTAGCCGCCAGACGGAAACAGCCGACGCGCTGTCAGCAGATGGCCGGCGGGTGGCGCAGGCATGTTGGCAAACCAGGCGGAGAGCGTCGCCGACTCGCCAGACGGCGGCGTGGCGCCAGCCAGGACGTTCGCCGCCCAGGCGAGGCTGGGCCGAAAATCACGATAGGGGGTGAGGCCCAGCGGCAGCAGCCGAGCCCCATCGTTCGCGCCAAGGTTAGGCGCGTCGCCCGAAAGCGGGTCGGTAAAGGCGCTCAGCCAGGCGAGAGCGAGGCTGGCACGCTCGTACCAGGAAGCGCTGAACGGCTGATCGTCGAAGTGGCGACGCCAGTTCTCGGCAAGCGTCAGCGTATCGAGCAACAGCCTGTGGTAGGTCACCGAATGCTGCGCAAAACTACCGTCCGACATGACCAGCTTGGCCAGACGTTCCTCCAGTACCTGGCGCCCGCAACGCTGCCAGGCGCGCGCCGCATCGGCCAGTCGCGTGGGTAGCGAAGGCTGGCTGCCCAGCCAGAGGCCACCCATGTAGAGCGCCGCAGCCTCCGAAGTCGCATGATTGTTGTCCTGGGCGACGGCATAGAGAAGGGTTGGCCGAATGCGCCGGCAGTGTTCGGCGACGAAACGCTGCAGTGGCGGCAGCGCGCGGGCTCCGGCGTGGCGCGCCAGCCACTCGGCAACGAGCAGCACGTGCATCAGGCGAATGCCGGTCTCCTGACCGCACTTCCAATTCACTCCGAGGTTGAACGGGTTCGCTGCCACCCAACTGCTCAGCCAACGCTCGATTCCCTCGGCGAAACGAGTTTCGCCGCCGAGAACCCACGCCTGCGCCAGCCAGAGGAGGCCATCAAAACGAGACGGCTCCCACAGGTACTTGATGTCGCCCGCGGCAAGCGCGAACTCGTCGAGCGCCGTCCAGTGCGCGGGCTGCGCGAGGCGAATTCCGTTGTCGGCGTTGCACAGCCAGTCGGGAGGAAAGCCGGTCGCCCGTTCGCCCGCAGAGAAGAAAGGCAGCCAGCCGGCGAGGACGCGCTCGGCACGCTGCATCAGCGCCTGCCGTTCTCCTTCCGGCAACTCGGGGGAAGTCGGCGGCCGTCCGGGGAAATCGAAAAAAGGTCCCGCGTAGGACAGACCGGCAGGCAGCAGTCGACGATAGACGCCACTGCGGCAGAGAAGCCGATAGGCGACGACCCGCGCCGCATTGCCAACGCCCAGGCGTGGCAGTGTACGCAGCAGTGTGCTGGCGCGTCTCAGCACCCGATCGCCCCGCCATTCTGGCGCTCGGCGATCTCGATCGACAGGCGCGAGACTTCCAGCAACTCGGCGAAAGCGATCGGTGCCCCGCTGCCGCTGCGAATCGCGTCGATGAAGGCCTTGGCGCAGGCATCCTGCCCCTTGTCCTGCTTCCACAGACGCTCGTTGCGAAAGCCCGGCCAGCCGTAACCGTCGAGGCGCAGGAAGTTGTTCAATTGGAGCACGGCATCGCCGGCGAAGACTTCGAGGCGCTCCTTCGGGAAGACCTTCCCGCCGGTCGCCAGATAGTGGACGGTCGCCAGCGAGCCGTCGGCGAAATCGAGCGTGATCGTCGCGCTGTCCTTGGCTGCCGCGCGACCGCTGCGCGCACCGAGCGTCGCTACCGACCAGTCAGCGACTGGCGCGCCGATCAGAAAACGAGCCAAGTCGATGAAATGGCAAGCCTCACCCAGGATGCGACCGCCGCCGACGCTGCGATCCTGCGTCCAGTGCTCAGCCGGAATGGCGCCTGCATTGACCGTGTAGACCAGCGACTTCGGGCCGACCAGTCCTTTCAGCAACTGCTGCAGGCGTTGTACGAGCGGAGCAAAGCGCCGGTTGAAGCCAACCATCACGGCCGGTGCCCGGCCGAGCGCAAGTTGTCCCTCGTAGGCCGCCTGAATCGCGGTCAACTCGTCGAGGTTCAAGGCCATCGGCTTCTCGACGAAAACGTGCTTGCCCGCATCCAGCGCCCGGACGACGAAACCCGCATGCGTGTCGTGCCGGGTTGCGACGATCACGGTGTTGATCCGGTCGTCGGCAAGAATGTCGGCTTCATCGGTCGTTGCCTGCTTGAAACCGGCCTTGCGGCCGTGGTGCACCCCGCTCACACCGCCGCTCGTGAGGATCGTCGTCAACTGCGCGCCGGCCTTGCCAAACGCCGGGATGAGCATGCGCGAAGCGTAATTGCCAGCGCCGATCACGCCCAGCGACGGCTCGCCCGGCGCGCAGGCGGCGGGCGCCTTGCCGTCCAGGCTGACGCGTGTGCTCAGCGCCTGGTCGAGTTGCGCCGGTGGATACTCGAGGACGATGCCCAGCGCCGACTTGTCCTTGAGCAGCGCGTCGTACGCGGCCAGCGCCTGATCGAAGGCAAAACGGCGCGAAATCAGCGGGCCGACCGACAAGCGCTGCTCGGCCATCAGCGACAGAATCGCCTCGAAGTTGCGCTGCTCGGTCCATCGCACGAAGGCCGCCGGGTAGTCGCGCCCCTGCTGCTCGTACGCCGGATCATAGCGTCCGGGACCGTAGGAGCACGAGACCTGAAAGCTCAACTCCTTCTCGTAGAATTCGCTGCGCTTCAACTCGAGACCGGTCACACCGACGAGAACGATGCGCCCGCGCTTGCGGCACATGCGCGCCGCCTGGCTGATCGGCTCGCTGGACGAGGTCGAGGCAGTGACGATCACCGCGTCAACTCCCCGCCCGCCGGAAAACGCCATCCCCACCGCCAGGACATCGGCCCCCGCCGCCGGATTGCAGGTGACGGCGCCAAACTGGCGGGCCAGCGCCAGCTTCGACTCGTCGAAATCGATCCCCAGAACATGACAGCCCTGCGCCCGCAACAACTGTGTCGTCAACAGGCCGATCAGTCCGAGGCCGGTGACGACGATGTATTCGCCCAGCGTCGGCTGAACCAAACGGATTCCCTGCAAGCCGATCGCAGCGAGAACCGTGAACGCAGCGTCGGCGCTGTCGACCGTGTCCGGAATTCGCGCGCACAGGTTCTTCGGCACGCGCACGATGTCGGCATGCGGACCATTCGACACGACGCGGTCGCCCAGCGAGAAACCGTCGACGCCATCGCCAATCGCAAGAACGATGCCAGCATTGCAGTAGCCGAGCGGCAGCGGCTGATCGAGCTTGCTGCGCACCGCATCGATGGTCGTCAACAGTCCTTCGCTGCGAATCTTGTCGAGCACCATCTTGACCTTCTCGGGCTGCTGACGCGCCTTGTCGAGCATCGAGGCGCGCCCGAAGTCGACCAGCATGCGCTCGGTCCCCGCCGAAATCAGGCTGTACGTCGTGCGGATGAGCAGGCTGCCGGGCTGTACCTGGGGTGCCGGCGCTTCGATCAGCAATGTTTCACCATTGCCCATGTTCTGCAGAATCTGTTTCAAGTCGGCCTCATTGTTTCTCTAGATCACTACCGCAGCGCGACGCACGCGAGCACTCAGACGCCGGCAGGGCGCACGCCAGGCGGGCGGTCATAATTGATCAGGACCGCCCGATACGGCCCCTGAAAGACGAACAGGCTGCCGGCGACGGCACCGACCACGCCTACCGCATCGATCAACGCCTGCATGTGATCGAGGCTGCCGGCACCGCCGGCAAAGGAAACCGGGCAGCTCACGGCAGCGCGCACCTGGCGCGCCAGATCAAGGTCGTAGCCGTTCATCGCGCCGTCGCGGTCGATCGAATTGAGCACGATCTCACCCGCACCGAGATCGACTGCCTGCCGGCAAAACGCGATGAGGTCGGTCTTCTGCTTCTTGCGGCCGTTGTGGGTAAACACGGAGTAGCCCGGGAACAGTGCATTGCGCCTGACGTCCAGCGTGACGACGACGCTTTGCGAACCAATCGCGCTGGCCATCTCGCCGATCAGCGCCGGGCGCGCCAACGCCGCCGCGCTGATCGACACTTTCTCGAAGCCGAGCGAGATCACCTCGACCGCCTGTGCCGCACTGGTGATTCCTCCGCCATAGCAGAGAGGCATCCTGGACTCGACGGCAATCGTCTTCAGGCGGGCAAAGTCCGGCTGGCGCTGCTCGCTGGTGGCGTCGATGTCAAGCAGAATCAGTTCGTCGACCTCCTTTTCGTTGAAGATCTTGACCGCGTTCAAGGGGTCGCCGACGTACTTTCCCTCCTTGAAGCCTTTGGTCTTCACCAAGCCTCCGTCATGCAGGAGGAGACAGGGAACGATGCGCGAACGAAGCATGTTCATATCTCTGCGAAGTTCCGGAAGATGGCCATTCCGTTCGAATGGCTCTTCTCCGGGTGGAACTGGAGGCCATAGACATTGCCTCGCCCGACGGCACAGGGAAGCTCGTCGCCGTAGCGGACCGTCGCCAGCACGCTGGCCGGCTCACTGGCAGCAAAGTAATAGCTGTGCAAGAAATAGAAGCCGCGCTCGACGTCGATTCCGCGAAAGAGCGGGCTGTCGACCTGCAGCCGGATCGAGTTCCAGCCCATATGCGGCAATCGCGGGCCGGCAACCAGGCGACTGGCGTCGATCTTCTTCACTCGCCCGGCGATCCACCCCAGGCCCGGCAAGCTGCCTTCCTCGCTCGACTCGGCCAGGATCTGCATGCCGACGCAGATCCCCAGCACCTTCTTGCCGTGACCGACCACCTCTTCGACCAAGACGTCCAGCATGCCGGACGACGCAAGATGCTGCATCGTCGCGTCGAAGGCGCCGACGCCGGGCAGGATGTAGCGTTCAGCCTGGGCCAAGTCGCTCGCCTGGTCGCAGATCAGGCAGGGAATCCTGAGCTGCTTGTAGATGTTGGCAATCGCCGCGATGTTTCCCGAGCCATAGTTGATGATCGCGATCATCGCTTGATCGCCCTCTCGATGCCGAGCAGGCGCAGGGTCTTTGCCCCCAGATCGAAAAGCCACTCCTGGTTGGCGTAGTCGCGATACGTCTTGAGTGGCATCGTATGGTACTGGCGCAGTTCCGCCGCGCTGATACCCAGCTTGCTGGCGATGTATTCGAAATCCTCGTCGATCGTTGCCGGGTCGTAGGCCGGCTGCGCGAGTTTCTCGAGCGCCTCGCCGCGCGTCATCTGGCCAGTGAGAATCAGGCTGGAATACTGCACGCGCCGCGTGTCGTAACCGAAACGCGTCGGTAGCCAGTAACCCTCGTAGAAGCGGGTAAAACGCGACTCGAAATGCTTTTGTGGATAAGGCCGCCAGCCGTAGGCTTGCGCCAACACGTCGGCGGCCAGCGCTTTCGTATAGGGCAGGTAGTTCAGTGGCTTGACCACCTGTACGCCTTTCAGATAGCGCAGATAGAACTTGTGGAACAGGATGCTGCTGAACGGATAGGTCTTCAGTGCGCGACTCCCGAAGCGGCCATGGATGTCGCGAATCTGCGCCATATCGGTTCCGTAATACAGCCATTCGAGCGGATTGCGCACGCACTCGGTGGCGAAGTTCCCGCCGTTCAGGATGTACTTGATTCCGTGCTGGTTGGCAAAATGGTACAGGGTGGCGACGAAGGCGTGATCCTGAGGTATGTCCAGGTGCGGGACACCGGCCTTGAAGAAGGCCAGTTGCAAGTCCTTCATCTCTTCCCAGTTGATGACCTCGGTATACAGATCAAGCCCCAATCCCTTGATCAGCGACTGAATGTTGCTCACCGCGATGTCCGTGTTCCAGCCCCCATCGACATGGAAAACCAGCGGTCGAAGGCGAAACTCGGTCACCACCAAGTGCAAGAGGTACGAGCTGTCCATTCCTCCGCTCATCCCCATGATGCAGTCGAAGGGTTTGCCTGATCCAGCGGCCCTGATGCGCTCCGCTTGCTGCGCGAAGAGCGCTTTTCCCCGCTCGTTCGGGTGCCAGTTCGGCAAGACGTCGCGCGTGAAGCCGATGCAGTGGTCGCAGACACCCGATTCGTCGAAGACGATTTTCGAATCGCTCGTGTCCATTACACAATTGCTGCACACCTGATACTGCCGCATGATTCCCACTCCACTCAAAATCCCCGCCCTCGCCCGGCACAACAATCAACCGGGTTGCCTTGCAATGCCCGGTTGTCGCGAGTCGCTGGCTAACCGAAAATCTTCACGTATTTTCTATACTCGCGGTGCGCATCCCTGGCCAATGCCCAGCGCCGCTTGTTGGGCAAATCGTTCAGGGCACCGTGCCAATGGTGGATCACCCTGATCGCCGGATCGTAGAATGCCTGATGGCCCGCATCGCCAAGCTGCTTGCTCAGAAAGAACTCTTCGCCCATCAGTAGCGTCGGCGCCCAAAGTTCTTCGAACAGTGAGAAGAAGGCCGGGCCGAGCAGATAGCATGAACCGTGCCCCTGATAAATCGGCCGGGGAATCTCCCACTGGCTCTCGTCGGAGCGGTCCGACAAGGACCTGAAGCGCATCGCCAGCCGATGGATCAGCCGCCCGAGAAAATAGTTCGAGTAATACAAGCTGTAAAACGTTTCACGGAGTGGGCTGATTCCGCTGATGACATGCGGGTTCTGGTGCTCACCCGCCGGCGTCACGATATCGGGACAGATCACCGGGAAGTTTCGCCAACGCTCGCGGTTACTTTCCAGCCGATCAGAGAAATCGGCCGGAAACTCGAGATCATTGTTGCCAACGACCAGCCATTCGATATCCGGATGGCTGCGGCGTATGTGTCCGATTCCCAGATTGAGCCCGCGAAAATAGCCGACATTTTCCTGATTCAGAATAAGATGAACGTCTGGAAACTCAGCCGCCAAGGCTTGCAGTTGGGCAACCGATGCGGCTGCCGAAGCGTTGTCCACGATGACTATCGCGTACGAGTGACCGGCGTTACGCAGCAAGCTGCGTGCCGCCTCGCGCGAGTAATGCGTATTGTTGAAGTTGGTACAGACGTAAGCTATTTTCACCGGGATTCCTGGAAGAGCTGCCTCGGCTACTCGCCAGCAGCAGACGCGCGCCGGCTTCGCTCGCGCCGACGCGCAGGGGGTCGCGAATTATATGCCAAGGCTAGGGCTTACTGCAAACTGCTGGTGGTGCCGCTCCCGGCGCCGGGCTGTCGGCAAGTGCGCAGCGCCGACAGGATTCGTCATTCAGGCGCAGGAAGAACGCAAGCAGCAGGAAACCGGCATAGACATTGTTCCAGATCAGCAAGCTGATGAAGAATGAGGTATAGAAGTAAGCGATCGAGAACACGAAAATGGCGGCCGAAAAAAACGGGCTTCTACCGACGAGCAAGCGCCAGTACGACCAGTGGAGGAGAAATCCACTGACCGTCACGAAACAGAGCGCACCACCAACACTGAAATCCTGGACGAGACCGCGAAAAACAGTATAGATGTTGGTCTGCAACAATTCCGCATAGACAAAGTATTCGTCATAGCTACCCATGGGTACGGTCTTGCTGCTGCCGAGCAGCTTGAACAGCGCAGTAAACGTATAAAATCCGTAAGCATCCTCCTCAAGCACATATTCCATCACGCTACTGCCCAGCGTCCAGTATGAGAACCAATCCGAAAAGGCGTAGAGATGAGCGGACGTGTAGGAAGCAAAGTATCTGACCAATTGCTGCACAACCTCTGCTCCGCCGTCCATGCTGTTGAGCATGCGTGAGAGAAAGGAAAGAAGCAGAAATGGAAACGCCAGCAGGCAGTAGAACAGGAGACGCTTTACCCCGCCTTGGTCAACCAGCGTGAACTCGCCGCGCTCGATCCGGGTGAGGAGAACGCCGCCCCAGATCATAAAGACCGCCAAAAAAACGGTGCCCTTGGCGCCCTGAATCAGCATCATCGCCAACGAGGGGAGTACGGCGAGCAGGAGAGTCCGATAGCCGGTGTCGCCCTGAGCGCGTGCGCCGTAAAGCAGGCCGCCAATGGTCGCCGCGGGATAGGCGAAAAGCAATCCGAGTTGCGCAAAGATGTTCTTTTCCAGGTCTTCCGCGTAGCGGCGCGCGGTGTATTCGGCCGCAGTCCCCAACGGATTGAGCACGACGTCCACTGGCGAGAACCCCTGGATCAGCAGGTCAGCCAACTGACAGAGCAGAATAAGAGCGGTCGTTGCATGGAAGACGTGGCGCAAAAAAGGCGTGTCGTAGCGGAATCTGCTGCCGGCGTTCTGTCGCACACGCATCGCCGCCTGCCAGTCGGGGCCGAGCGCAGTGAGCGAAAAGAGCGTGCAGGCGAGCAGGATGTAGGCGATCGCCAACGGCTCGATGGGCACGAAGAAGAGTGCAACAAGCGGGACGAAGGTGTAGGCGAACCAGAAGAGCGAGAAGATGCAGGCCGGAACCAACCATGTTCCGACCAGACGACGAATGACGATCGCCTGGCCGAGAATGGCCAGCGAAAGCACGATGGCGAGCAGCTTGTCGAGAATTTCCACGGTAGCTACTCGCGCACGGCCGGAAACAGCGATGGATCGGCGGGCAGCAAGCCAGGCGGACGGCGCGAACGAATCATTGGAGGTACTTGCGCACGATCAAGCCAAACAGGCAAACCTCGGCGAGGACGAAACTGACCGCGGCGCCGATCTCGCCGTGCAGCCAAGCGAGTGTGAAGCACGCGGCCAGGCTGCACGCTGCGGTGGCGAGAATCGCCCGAAAGAGGTAGCTGCGCTGCTGCATGGCGTTCAAACCGGCAACGCCGAACATGAAGTTGGAGATTCCGAAGAAACTCGCCAGCGACATCAGTCCGACGAGCACGACGACATGCTGCACATCCTGAATTCGCTTGAGCCACGGCAGTTCGTCGCCGAAGACGCCATAGGCGGCAAAGCCCGTCACCAGAAAAGCGGCGAGCGCACCGAGTTGCGGCCAGGTCAGGCGGAGCAACTGGCGCAACACGGTCGGACTGGGCTTGCTCGCCGACCTGGCCAGGTGCAAGGCGCGGGGAAAAAAGAGCTGGTTCAGCGGGCGCATTGCCGCCTGGATACTTTTCGCGATCTTCTCGGCGAGCGAATAGCCGGCGACGCCCGCCGCCGAAGTGCCGAGTACTCCGAGCACGACGACATTCATGTCGCGATAGAGCAGCACGCCAAAGTTGCCGAGGAAGATTTCCTTGCCCGAGCACAGCGCGGCGCGCAGCTCAGCGTATGGCACGGCGACGAAGCGCACGCCCAGCGAGGAGCGCGCATGGTACATGGCAGCAAGCGAACCGGCGACATAGGCGCCGCCGACAAGAAGCGGAACGAGCAGGTAGTCAGCCTCGCCGTGCACCAGTGCAAAAACCAGTCCGACGGCGGCGACTCGACTGGTTGCGGTGCACACGGCGATCGGCGCATTCCGTTCCAGCCCCTGGTAAAGCCAGCCCGGCTGCAGCGCGTAACTCAGGGGAACGAGTAGCCAACAGGCAAGGAGCACCGCCAGTTGGATGTCGAAGAGCACGACACCAGCGGTAAGCAGCACACCTGCGGCGCCAAAGAGCGCCAGGCGCAGGTAGGCGATCGTGCTGAATACGCGCGAGATTTCGGCGTGATCTCGATGCGCGTCGAGGCCCACGACCTGCGCCACGCCGTCCACCTCGAAGCTGTACAGAACGACGGTCAGCAGCGCGATGGCCAGCGCCTCGGCGAGCACCAGCTGCGAGTAGCGTTGCTGCCCGACGACAGCCAGGACGAAGGGGAAAATCAACAGCGGCAGCAAAGCATTGCAGACCTGGATGCTGGTCAGCGAGACGAGATTGACCGCCCGGTTGTGCATCAGCCGCCGCCCTTGCCGTAGTTCACTTGCGTGCCGACGCTGCCCGTCGATCCGGGTGCACGACGCAGTTCTCGGCGAGAAACTCGAGTGCGCCACTCAGCGTGTCATCGGAGGCATCGAGCAGATAGCTCACCGCTTCCGGGAAGAAATCGATCCACAGCGCGGCGAGATCGTCCTGCATTGGGTCGGGCGCGAACGAACGGATGAAGGCGAGCACCGGCTCGCGCTGCAGCCCGTCGCGGCGCGCCTGGTGCAGCAGCTTGCGCGCCTCGCTGCGAGCCAAGGCGGGTTTGCCGGGCATCCCTGCGGCGAGACAGACGAAGACAGTGAGCAGCGAACTGTCGTCGGTCTTGCCGGCGGTCAACCTTTGCCACTCGCGCGAGGCCGCAACGATCAACTGCTCGGACTCGGCGGCGTCAAAGTCGCGCAGGAAGTACAGCGGTTCGAGGTCCTGGACGAGTTTGCCCAGGGGCAGCGACGCGTCGATGATGCGCGGCAGGTCCTCCTCCAGAAACCTGCGCCACTCACGCTCGGCCGGCTCGCGACACGACTGCGGCAGATCCGGCCAGAGATCGTCGACCGCGCTCTTCCGTCTGAGCGGTCGGCCTTTCCTGCGCAAATCTTCGAGCGCGCTGGCGAATTCGCCAAGGCTGGGCATCGTCTTCAGCTTGCTGCCGGAAAGGCGCACGAGCAACGCGCTGCGGATGACCGATTCGGCAGCAATCGTGGACAGCTCGGACGGCCTGACACCAAGCTGTTCGGCGAACCAGAGGGCGGCCGAAATCGTCGATTGGTACGTCTGCCGCTCGGCGAGGACCTGGCGATACGCAGCCAGCGTGCGCAGCGACCAGACGGCGAGAAAATCCTTCTGCGATTGCCGATTCAGCAGGCCATGTGAGCTGTCCTCGGGTAGCGCCCAGAGCCGCTTGAGCATTTCGGAGCCGCCGCGCGAGTGCGACAGGAAAGTGTTGTCGCGCAGCAAACGTGCGGCGCGTGCCAGGTCGCCGCCGCTGCAATCTTCGAGATACAGGCTGACCAGATTGACCATCCGCAAGCGCGCTTCCTCGATGTTGGCGCGCAGATACTGCGTCCCGAAATACTCGGCGATCTGCACCATCCCCTTCGGCGCGTCGTGGCGGATATGCTGCAGGCGTTCGGCGTCGATGATCCCGTGGTGACAACCGTAAACCAGCGCCCGTTCGAAAAACGGCCGATCGTCAAAAATGGCGACGCGGCGGTCTTCCTCCGCCTGGCTCTCTGACATCCCGAACAATCTCCCGATCTCGCCGACCTTGGCCTCAGAGCGCCGACTCGTCCTCCGCCTCGGCGGCCGAAGCGGGTCGGTCGCCGCCACTGCGGGCAACACCTTCGTCGTTCCCCTGGCGCAGCGCCTCCACCTTGCTGCGCGCGCGCAGGATGAGCAGAACGTCGCGGAAAATCTCGGGATGTTCGTAGCGCAAGGTCCAGCTCAGTTCGAGCCAGTCGTGGTCGTTGACCTCGCTGTGCTCCAGAAACGGGCGATTGATCT
>NZ_JAVMKF010000092.1:0-6128 GCF_031732815.1 Accumulibacter sp.
AACCATAACGAAAAACCGCTACGGTGTCCAGCGGAGATCTGGCGAAGGGTAAGGCTGGCGTTCGGCCAACCGATCATGCATACCCTGTCACGCGAGCACGGTCTGGTCTATTCGTCGTTCCATGGCGGCGACGGCCGAACCTTGGCGCACATCGGAGATCAACTGGAGGCGGACGATACCAGCGGTCAGCGCGTTCTGCGTGCAGCGATGGCAACCGGCCGGGCGCGCTCGGGAATCGAGCTGAGTTCGCATGGAATTCCGAAATTGTCGGTGAGCACGCCGGTGTTCGAAGAGAGCCGCGTGCTCGGCTATGCGCAGATCGGCAAGAGCATCCTGCCCCTGCTGCAGCACCGGGTCAGCGCTGGCGTCGAAATCGCGCTGCTCGTACGCAAGGAGCGCTTGCTTCGCCCGGCATGGAAAAACCACTCGGCGACCGGCGTAAGCTGGGAAAGCCTGCCGCACGTCGTCGTCGCCTACGCTTCCGACGACACTCTGGCGTTGGCAATTGGCCAGGAAATCGCCCGGCGGCGATCCGCCAGCGCGGACGACACCCGGAAAACCTTTGCCCACACAGGCCACGACTGGTGGTGGATCAGCGACACGCTGCACGATGTCGGCAACGGCGAGATCGGCGAACTGCTGGTGCTGATCGACGTCACCGCCGAAAGGCAGAAGTTCAATCGCGTGCTGACTATCGGTGGCACCACCGGCAGCCTCCTGCTGCTGATGCTGCTCGGCTTCATCCTGCACTTGCTGGTCCAGAGCAAACGGCGCTCGCTCGCCCGGCAAAGGGTGCTCAACGACCTGCTGAAGTTTCACCAGGACTTGATCGACTCGGTTCCGTCGCCGATCTTCTACAAGAACACAAGCGGCCTCTACGAGGGCGGAAACCGCGCTTTCGAGGGCTTTCTGGGTCTGCCGCGTGAACAATTCATCGGCAAGAGCGTGTTCGAGGTCGCTACCCCCGAGCTTGCCGAGCGCTACGCCGCGGCTGATCGCGCGCTGTTCGCGAACCCGGGAGTGCAGACCTATCAAGGGCCGGTTACTTATGCCGACGGGTCGCAGCGCGACGTGGTCTTCCACAAGGCAACCTATACCAATTCGCAAGGTGAGGTTACCGGCATGATCGGCCTGATCTCCGACATCAGCGAGATGAAGGCGGCAGAACGCGCGATGACCGAGTCGCGCAATCTGCTGCTGACGGTGATCGACACCGTTCCGGCACGCGTTTACTGGAAGGATCGCGACCTCCGCTATCTGGGCTGCAACCGCTTCTTTGCCGCCGATCTCGGGCTGGAGCATCCGAACGCGGTGATCGGCCGCAGCGATGGCGAGCTGGCGAACCAGGCACAGGCGGCGGCACCGGACCTGAGCGCAGAGGAGCGCGCGGTCATCGCGACCGGGGCTGCCCGGCTATATGTCGAGCAGGCGCGTACCGCCGCCGACGGCAGAACGATCTGGCTGCGCCACTCGATTGCGCCGTTACGCAATGCTGAAAGCGAGGTCATCGGCCTGCTCGGCGTCTTCGAGGACATTACCGAACGCAAGGCGGCGGAAGAAAAGCTGGCACGCAACGAGCATCTGCAGCGCGCCGCGATCGAGGCGGCGGACGAAGCCTTCGCCGTTTTCGACCAGCACGATCGACTGGTCTTCAGCAACCGGAAGTTTCGCGATGTGCACGCGCCGGTCAGCCACCTGGTCGTCCCCGGAGTCGCCTTCGATACCCTGCTCAGCGAGTGGGTCAGACACAGAAAACTCTCCGCGCTACCCGACCATGGTGCCGCCTGGCTGACTGAACGCCGACGCGCGTATTACAGCGCAAACGGCCAGTTCACAGACCAACTCGACGACGGGCGGCGATTGCGCATCGTCGAACGGCGGGCGCCCGACGGCCATACCGTCGGTTTCTACGTCGATGTCACCCAGTTGCACCAGGCACGCGAGGCAGCCGAAGCCGCGAGCGCCGTCAAGAGCACCTTCCTGGCCACGATGAGCCACGAGCTGCGCACGCCGATGAACGGCATCCTGGGCATGCTCGAGCTGGTCGTCGACAGCGAACTCAGCGCCGAACAGCGCGACCGCCTCGAGACGGCACAGAATTCGGCCCGCCTGCTCCTCACGCTGCTCAACCAGATCCTGGATTTCTCGAAGATCGAGGCCGACAAGATGGACCTCGAGGCGGTCCCCTTCAACCTGCCCCGACTCGTCCGCGAAACGGTCCGCGCACTGGAAAGGCGCGCGCTGGACAAGGGTCTGGCGGTCAGCGTCAACATCGACGACGACGTTCCAGCTTTCGTCGTCGGCGACCCGACGCGCTTGCGCCAAGTCATCACCAACCTGTTTGGCAACGCGGCCAAGTTTACCGAGCGAGGGCAGATCGGCGTCGAACTAACGCTGCTGGCACTGTGCGACAACGAGGTCAACCTCAGGTTCAGCGTGCGCGACACCGGCGTCGGCATCCCGCCGGAGAAAATGGCCAGCATCTTCGACCCGTTTGCCCAGGCGGACGTTTCGACCAGCCGCCGTTTCGGCGGCACCGGTCTCGGCCTGGCGATCTGCCGCCGCCTGGTTGGCCTGATGGGCGGATCGCTCGCCGTCGATAGCGAACTCGGGCGCGGCAGCGTCTTCCACTTTTCGGCCTGCTTTGGTCGTACGACGCAGGCCGAAGACGACGACAGCGTCGCCTCGCCCGCCGGCGCCGATCAACTGCAACCCGGCCTGCGCGTGCTCCTGGCGGAAGACAACCCGACCAACCAGAAGTTTGTCCGCGCCGTCCTGGAGAAAGCCGGCTGCCATGTCGCGCTCGCCCAGGATGGCGCGGAAGCCGTGCAGATGGCCGGCAGTCGACGCTTCGACGTCATCCTGATGGACGTCGAGATGCCCCGGCTGGACGGCTTCGCGGCAACCCGGGCGCTACGCGAGCGCGGCATCGAAGCGCAGATCGTCGGCCTGACCGCGCACGCGATCAAGGGCTTTCGTGAGCAGTGCCTGCAGGCCGGGATGAACGACTACCTGTCGAAGCCGATCCGTGGCCGCGATCTGCGCGCCAGGCTGGCGGAAATCCAGCAACGGCTGCCGGCGAACGCAGCCGCCCCGGCGGCCCTTTCCGCGGCGGCTGACGCGCCGGCAGCCGTGCCCGCGCCAGCGGACGAGCCGGCGGTGACGAGCGCCACCCCGGTCTTTGATCAGGCCAGAGCCCTGGAGATGATGGACGGCGATCGGGATGGTCTGCTGATGATGCTGGCGCTGGTGCGCGACCAGGCGCGCAGCGACGGCGCAGCGCTCCTGACCGCGCTCGAGGCCGCCGACCCGCCGAGCGTGAAGACCGCCAGCCATCGCCTGAAGAGCAGCCTGGGCCAGATCGGCGCCGTGCAGGCGTGGGAGATTTGTGCGGCGCTCGAGGCAGCCGCTGCCGAGACCAACCGGCCGAAGCTGGCCGCGCTGGCCAGACCGCTGCGCGCCGCGCTGAGCGCGCTCGACCCGGAAATTTCAGCGTATCTCGCAGCGCATGCCGCCGATTCGCGCTGAAGGCGTTCTCGGAGCTTGCGCAGCGCAGTACAATGTCCATGATTTTATGGGTCAACACCACCGAGGAGAGCATGCCATGGAAGCTGAGTTCACCGTGTTTGTCGTCGATGACGTCGAGGCCAGCCGCCGAATGGTCGAAGCCGCGCTCGGTCGGAGCTGCCGGGTGGAGACATTTGCCTCCGGTGCAGCCTGCCTGGAGAGAATGCAGAGCAAGGTCCCCGACCTCTTCCTGCTCGATGTCGAAATGCCCGGGATGGATGGATACACTCTGTGCCGCAAACTCAAGGACGATACCGCCGGCAGCCACGTCCCGGTGATCTTCGTTTCCGGGCTGGCCGATCTCGATTCGTGTCTGGCGGGCTACGATGCGGGCGGCGACGACTTCATCGTCAAACCTTTCAAGGCGGCTGAATTGAAACAGAAAGTCGCCGTCTGGCAACGCGACGCCGAGAAGAAGGCGTCGCTCCAGCAACAGCTCGAAGCATCCGATACGCTGGCCGCACTGATCATGTCCAATCTGGACGAATACGCCGCCTTGGTCAAGTTCCTGCGTGCGCTGAACGGCTGCACCGAGTATCGCCAGGTCGGCGAAGAGATCTTCGGCCTGCTGCGCGCCTACCGTCTCGAAGGTGCGATACAGATGCGCTTGCCCGGACTGGAACTGACGCTCAATGCGAACGGCGACGCGCGACCGGTCGAGGAGTCGATCCTCCGCCTGATGCGCTGCATGGACACGATCACCTCGTACCGTAACCGCCTGGCGATTCATTACGAACGCGCCTCGCTGCTGGTCGCCAACATGCCGTTGCACGACGCCGACTTCTGCGGCCGCTTGCGCGATCACCTCGCGATCGCCGTCGAAACGGCCGACGCCAGACTTGCTGCAATGCAAGCCCGCCGGGAAACCTTGAGCACGCGCAGCGAAATTGCCGCGCTGCTCGACAACGTCACGGCGACCGTGCACCACTTCAGTCAGCGCTACGAAGCCGCCCGCTACAGCGGATCGGAAACCGTCCGTCTGCTGCTCGCCGAACTCGACGCACTGCTCGACAGTTCGTCCCTGCCGGAAACGGTCGAGGAAAGTCTGCGCAACACGGTTCGCCTGCGCACCGATCAGTTGATCGACGCCTTCGACTTCAGCGCGGCAACCGAAACCGCCCTGCAGACGCTTTCGCAGCGACTGGCGCAGGCGCTCGATCCGGCAGCCTGAGCCCCGCGCAGACCGCCGTGCAGTCTGGCGGCGCCGCCTTCGCCCCACCCGCGCTGGTGTCCGCGAACGCCTGTGCTGGCGGTGCCCGACGCCGTTGCTAGCGTTGACGGACGCAATTGCGTCCGCTCTGCTTGCATTCGTACAGCGCGACATCGGCGCGCGCGAACAGGCGGTCGAAGTCATCGCCTTCCTGCAGGCTGCTTACGCCTATGCTGACCGTCATTTGCAATCCAGCCGGTCTGCTCGCGGCGACCTGGGCGCACAGTTCCTCCGCCATGCGCAGCGCATCGGCAACCGGCATTGCCGGCAGCAGCAGGAGAAACTCCTCGCCGCCGTAACGAATGGCCTCCTGCGGCAGGCGGCAGCTCGCGCGCAAGAGATCGGCGATGGCGATCAGCACCTCGTCACCGCGCGCATGCCCGTATTCGTCATTGACCCGCTTGAAGTGATCGACATCGACTACCGCCAGAACCAGGCCTTCCTGGCGCGCGCGGGCGAGAGTGTGCGGCCACGCGCTGTGCAGGTAGTGCCGATTGTGCAGCGAGGTCAGATGGTCGCGCAGCGCCACCTCCTTGAGCAACTCGTGCTGCGCTTCGAGCTGTTCCCAAAGCTGTCGCAAGGTCAGCAGATTGCCCAGCCGCGCCGCCAGTTCTTCGGCGACCACCGGCTTGTTGACGAAGTCGTTCGCCCCCGCACGCAGCAGATCCACTCGGCGGCTCGCACTGCCCAGCGCGGACAGCGCGAGAATCGGTATCTCGCCCTTTTTTCCCGGCTGACTGCGCACCGCACGAATCAGCGACAGGCCGGTCTGGAATCCGTCGAGGACGTAATCGGTGACGACGATCTGGTAATCCTGCTGCGCCAGGGAGGTAATCGCGTCTTCCGCGCTCTTGAACCAGAAGACGTCGAGACCGAGTCCGCTCATTACCTTGCGATAGAAGCGCGCCGCCGTGAGGCTGTCCTCGACCAGCAGCACACGCCCGGACAGGCGCCGGGTGACGCTCTTCTCCCATTGCTCGACGTAAGCCTCGAAGCTGTTCAAATCCGATTTCAGAAAACACTCGCTGACACCGGCGGCCAGCGCTTCGGCAAAAACCGCCCGCTCGCGACGCGAAGTCAGCATCAGCGCCGTCGTCAGACCGAGCAAGCCGCGCTGGCGCGCCTCGCGCAGCAGATCGGTACCGCGCATGTCGCCCAGTTCAAACGAGAAGCAGAGCAGATCGCGACGCTCTTCGGCCAGCGCCGCGAGCGCGCTCTCGCCATTGACGACGGCATCATAGGCGATATTGTGGCGAGCGAAGATCGAACCGATCACCGTTCGCAGGAAGGTCGAGGGTTCAACGAGCAACGCTTTCATCAGCGGTCCATGGCCGACAACACGAACGTGGCG
>NZ_JAVMKF010000093.1:0-10981 GCF_031732815.1 Accumulibacter sp.
CATGGCCGGAGGAAAACGTGGAAGCGCGCGCAGCGTAACCGATTTCGCTCGCCGGGGTGGACTCGAAGTGATCAGTGCCGCTTGCCGGCAAGGCGACAGCGAGCGCGCTCCAGCCGCGACGCGGGCGTCTGGTCGCGCTTACTGCGCCCGGCGCAGGATCACCAAATGGCGCTTGGCACGCGTCGCCGAAACATGGAGCAGACAACGTTCGCTCAGCAGCGTGTCCTCGATCACTCCGGCGTCTTCTTCACGCGCGAACTCTTCGGCGTAGTACGCCGGCGTTCGGTAGCCAGCGACAATCACCACCTCGAACTCGAGCCCCTTGACGCGGTGCATCGTTGCCAGGCGGACGCCGGCGAGGCGTCGATCGTCCGCCGTGTTGCGCTCGAGTCTCAGCGTTGCGATGCCGGCAGCGTGCAAGACAGCCTGGTAATGATCGACCTCCTCGTTCGTCCGGCAGACCAGGCAGATGTCGCCCGGCTGCACGGCATCCGCCTGGAATTCGCGAATCAGTGCCACCAGACGAGTGGCTTCGGACCTGGCGTCGGGCAGCGCAACCTCGTCCGGCTGCGTGCCGTGCGTCAGCGAGCGATAGCCCTTGAGCGTATCCAGCTCGCCGTCCAGGTCATCCACGGCGCAACCCGCCAACTGGGCGACAGCCCAACGTCGGATTTCGTCCGTCGTCCGGTAGTTCACCCGCAAGCGGTGGCTGCGCCCGCGGATGTCGATCCCCAGCCGGCTGAGGACGACGCGGTGACGATAGATCCGTTGATGCGCGTCGCCGACCAGGAAGAGGTCGTTTTCACCGCTGGCGACCGCGGCACGCAGCAGAGCGAGCGCTGCCGCACTCATGTCCTGCGTTTCATCGACGATGATCGCGCGCAGGCCGAGTGATTCCTTCTGGCTGAGCAGGAGGGCGCGCGCGTCCCGGAAAGCTTCCTCGGGTTCGCGCAGGTTGGCGCCGTGCAGTTGCGCGCGATACTCGGCGAAGACGGGCCAGAGCGCCTTGCGGTGCACGCGGCCGAGCTGCCCGCCGCGCCCCAGCCGACTGGCGCGCAGATAGTCGTCAGCGATTTCGCATGCTTGCGGAAGAACGACGCGCTCGTACTCGGCGCGGAAAAAGGCAAGCGGGAAAGTGTTTCCTGCCGGTGCGCGTGTCAGCGCCAGGCGCCAGTACTCTCGGCGACGCGCTTCGTCGTAGAGCAACTCATGCTGATAGCCGAAGCGGCGCAGCAGGCCGAGCGCCCATTGATCGATGTTGGTGACGGCAATGCGCTCCATTTCCGCCGGGGTGCACAGCACGGCCAGATGCGAGCGAATGTCATCTGCCAAGGTACGCGTGAAGGTGGTGAAGAGTACCGGCTTGCCGGGAACGTCGGCAAACCTGCGCGCGAGCCAGGCGGCCCGGTGCATCGCCACGACGGTCTTGCCCGTTCCGGCTCCGCCCAATACACGCACCGGACCGCTCCACGCGCGCGCTACCAGGCGGCGCTGACTGGGGTGGAGAAAGACGCGCCAGCGTTCGAGCGGGGCGGCGAGCAAGGCGTCCACGTCGCTGTCGTCGGTGAGGACGAGAAAGTGCCGGCGGCTGGCATCTTGCTCCAGCGCCGTGGCGAAGTCCGAGGTATCGACGCTTGCCGGCGAAACTTCGCGCTCGGCAATGATCTTCTCGTAGCTTTCGCCGGCGGCGTAGAGGTAGAGAGCCTCAAACGCGTCGTCCGGCAGGTGCGGCTGCAGCTCTTCGAGTTGCTCGTCGCTGACGATCTGGCGCACGCGCGCCAGCGCACCTTCGGGAACGCCCATACGGCGGATTTCGCGCTCTCCGAGGCGCGCGAACAGTCCGCTCTGTGCCGTCTCTGCCCGGTCGGTCGAGGCCGCAGCGGCGTCTGGGGAGTGCGCAGCGTGCTCTTCTACCGCATACACCTGGATGCTGCCCAGGTCGGGGTGGATGTCTACCCGATGCGTTCGCGCCCAGCGGTAGGCGTCGTCATGCCGGTCCACCCAGAGCAGGCAGTAGACGTCACCGGTAAGCGGCTTGAGGACGATCCCGCGCACGGCCTGATCGATGCGCACCGAGCGCATGTTGGGATCTGTGGCCTCGCGGATGGTTTCGTAATTGATGCCGGTCGCGCGCGGGTTCTGGCGGAACTGGGCAACGAACTTCAAGACGGCCTGTTGCCGGTCGCGCGGAATCGCCGCAAACGACTTCAGGAAATCATCGGACAAGGCAATCTTGGGTGGCGGATGCATCAGAATTCTCCTCGGCCTGTAAGACCATCAACAGCGCTGGATCAATCTCGCCGCCGGTTGCTACGAAGCATCGCCAAGCGTGCTTGCTGAACGATGCCAGCGACTCCGACTCGCCGCCGAGCAGCACGGCGACTTTTCGGCGGACCCACGCCAATTCAGCTTCGGCGACGACGCGGCCTTTTTCGTCGAGCAACTCGTAGCCCGCGACGGGCGCTTCAAGCCCTTGCGCGGCCAGCGTTTCGAGCCATCCCTGAACTTCGCGTGCGGCGTAATCGGCAAGCTCGATCCAGACGGGATCCATGCCCCGAGCCGCGCTGTGCACCAGCGGCGCATCGCGCAACGAAGTCCACGCCCCCGCGTTTTCGCTGCCCGCCCAGAAGCGCGACAGAGGGGAGAGCAGATTGACGACCTGCCATAGCGCGTGCCATCCCTTCTGCAGTTCCTTCTCCGGCGTATTCTCGGATGGTTGCCAGGCCAGCAGTCCGCCCGGCTCGGTGTCGCGACTGAACTGGCCGGCGAGCAAGCCGGCGACCTGCGAGGCTGCAATCCCGGTCGCCAGCCGGATCATCCCCTCAGCCAGTTGCCGTCCGCCAATTCGCCGATCGGCATCGGCGGGCAAAGCGACCAGCCCGGCTTCGAGCAACTGCCTGCCCAGCGCCGAGCCCTCGAGGGCGACTGCCGTCGCCGGATCGCCATCGGGCAGCAGAATGCCGAGAGCGAGAATCGACGCGTGCCGGCGCATCATTTCGTGATCGAGCGTGCACAGGCGGGTGCGCAACTGCGCCATCGTCGGCAGCGCGCGCAGCCCGAGCATGTGCGCCAGGCCGAGCCTCCGGTACAGATCGCCGACCACATCCCGCGTCGACGACAGACAGGCGGGCCAGGGCGAAGCGGCCGGCTCGCTGCTCTGCTTCAGCCACTGTTCGACATCCGCCCAGGTCAGCGTCCACACCGAGAAACGGCCGCTCTTGGCGATCGCCATGCGTTTCGCCAGATCCTGCTCGATCGTCTCGCGATGAAACTGCCAGCCGTCGAGAAAGACCGCCACCGGGCAATCGCCGCGGTCGTCGTCCGGCCAGAAGACGAAATCCGGTTGCGAAGGAATCACCACGCCATCGCCGGGCCCGAGTTCGACCTGCGGTTCGAGCCGCCAGCGCCTTCCGCCGGAACTCGCGCACGATACCTGGTATCCCGGCTTGCCCTTGACCAGGACATCGGTCACCCGCCAGCGATCGAGCGGGTCGGCCCCCGGGCGGCGCAGCGCTTCGAGAAAACGCGCCTCGAGCTCGCTATCGAACAGCGGGTTGGCTGGCTTGAGCTGCGCCAGGCTGTCCAGCGGTGCCAGTTGCGCGCGATGATCCAGGATCTCGCGCAGCAGCTTCTGCGCCATGCGCCGCGAAATGCGCTCGCGATCGTGGCTGTTGCGGTACGCATAGAGGCAGCGGTAGCAGCCATCCTTCTCCGGATCGTGGTTGCACTCGCACTCGTCCATCGCCGTAAGCGCGGCGGCGAACACCTCGAACAGCGGATGCTCGTCGCGCATCAGTTCCTTGAGGTAGCCGGTGCCGCCCGGCACGCTGTCGTAGATGACCAGATACTGGCGCGGCGATTCTTCTCCGCTGGCCAGACGAATATCCAGCGCAATGCGCAGGTGGTCGACCGCGCCGCGGAAGCGCCGTGACAGGCCGAGGCGTAAAGCGGCAACGAACGACTGCAGGCGCTCGTCGGCGCCGCCGAAGCTTGCTTCGGGAAGGAAGAGGCGAATGCCCTCGCTGTCGAATTCGCGGTACAGGAAAACGCAGCGCTGCGTGATCGCCTGTTCGTCGCGGCGCCGCGGGCAGTATGGGGCATGATTGCGGAACTCCTCGCCCGCCCGCCGGCGCCGCTGCAGGGTGCCGCAATCGGGGCAGATGGCAAAACCCGGGCGCGGCTGTTCGCTGCCGGCAATCGTCATCGGCGCGCCATCGGGCTGGCGCTCGCCGAAGTTGATCTCGCGGAAGGACACGCGGTTGAGGAACTCGAAGGCGAAAGGAAACTCGCTGCGCGCGATGGCAAACGCCTGGCGTACGGCGTCCGGCGGGCTATCGACCAGGGCCTGACGAACAAAGAAGCGGCGTTCGCGCTCATCCGTATCGTCGGCGATACTCGCCAGATGTTCCGCCGTGCGCGCATACACCTTGGTCAGCCGCAGCATGTCGCGCACGCGTCCGATGTCGCTCCATCCGGGGTCGCCGCAACGCGGGCAGGCGTCGCGCTTCGTTGCCCGACCGTCGGCTTCCGCATACGAGCACTGACGGCAGAAGCGCCACTTGCTCGGGCGGTCCCTGGAAACGTCGACCTGCTCGATGCTGACCTTGCGGTTCTCGGCGTAGAACACGCTGCCCGGCGCCAGCTCGACGATCGCCGCCGCACCCGGTCGCTCGTATTCCAGCGTCAGCGCGGGCCGCGGGTCGGCTGCCGTGACCGTCGTCCCAGGCTTGCGTTGGCGCAGGATCACCGACTGCAGCAGCACGCCCTGTTCCGGGAACGCGTAGTTCGGCAACAGCCCCTCGTCGGTGAGAACGTTGAGCGTCGCCCGCTCGTAAATCGCCGCAATCAGCTTGCCGAGCGCCGCGCTCTCCTGGCGCAGTTCCGCCATTTCGTCTTCGTCGCTCTCGCCCTTCAGCGGCTTGCCGTCGATCTTCTTGACTTCGCCGTCGACCCGCTCGCGGCGCCGGCGCAACTCCTCGACGTCTTCGCCGATGGAACGCAGGTGGCTGACGATCTTCCACGCGAAGCTTCCCTCGGTGCCCGCGTCGCCCTCGACGAACCGGGTCAGCCAGGCACGCGTCGCGGCGGTCAGCGTGCTGGCGCCGTGCGCGAACATGCGCAGGAAGCGATCGAGCAGGGAAGCGCGGTGGTGCTCGACAAAGTCCAGCCAGGGATAGGGAAAATGCGCCAGATTCGACTTCAGCACGGCTCCCAGGACAGGCCGGATGGTCGCCGGGATGCGCGCCTTGGCGCCGCTGGCGCGCACCCAGGCGTCGAGCGTGCAGGCGGTCAGTTGCCTTTCGAGGACCGCCGAGGCGTTCAGGAAGACGCCGGGCGCGGCGACGTTGCCGGCCACCATCTCGCGCGGCGACGCCCAGAAATAGAGGTCGTGCGGGCGCGCCGTCGCCAAGGTCAGCAGGAAAGCGTTGCCCGTTGCCCGTCCGGCGCGACCCGCGCGCTGAAGGTAGTTCGCCTGCGCCGGCGGCACCGAGCAGAGCAGCGTTGCCGACAGGTCGCCGATGTCTATCCCCATCTCGAGCGTCGGCGTCGCGGACAACAGATTGACCTTCCCCGGTCGGGCTTCCCGGCTCATGAACACCCGCTCGATTCCCTCGCGCGTCGCGCGCTCGAGCATCCCCGTATGTTCGCGCGCGAAAATGCGCTGCACCTCGGCCGACAGGTACAGGCGCCGATGGAAGCCGCCCTGCCTGCCCCGGCGCTGCGCGGCGTCCGGCCCGCCGTCGCTGGCGGATACGCAAGCTGGCGGTGCTTCTTCGCTTGCCGGATCGCCCGTCGCTTCGAGCCGGCCCGTGCAGCGCAGGCGTCGACAAGGCTCGCCGGCCAGATCGAGCGCGCTGGCCGCCTGCAGCGACTGGCGACAGGCGTTGCACTGCCAGCGCGTGCCACCTGTGCGCAGAAGAAAGACATCCGGGACCAATCCCCAGACGGCGACCCCCTTCTCGCTCTCTTCGGCGCGGGCAATTCCCGCTTGCTGCAAGACCTGCAGCGCCAGACGATAGACTTCCGCGATCACGGCGTCGGCGCCCAGCGCCAGCGACGCCAGGGCCGGGAAACTCTTGCAGGCCCAGTCGCGATGGACCCCCGTCGTATCGGCGAGCACGCTGTCGCAATTGAAGTATTCCGGCACGGTCAGGAAGCGCGGCGGTCGCGGCCCGGAGAGCAGGCGATACTCGGCCGGGTTCTTCTTATAGGCGAACGGCCGTGCGCCCTGCCTGGCGTAGAACACCAGCCCCTTGTCCCACCAGGCGCCAATTTCCTGCAGGCGCGCGAGCAGGCCGACGATGAATCGCCGCACGTGATGCACGGGCACATCGGCCAGGATCTCGATTTCCTCGCCCAGGCGGGCGGCAAGTGCCGCCGTCGCCTGTTCGCACAGGTCGTCGTCCACCTGCACGCTGGCGGTCAAGGTGGCCGGCAGCGTACGTCCGACATGCGCATCCTGGCCAAACTCGGCCAGCACCACCCAGGGCAGCACGTTGGCCATCAAGCGCGGCACGTCACTGTCCGCCGGCAGCTCGCCGGTCGCGAACAGCGTTTCCGTATCGCGCAGCCAGTTCAATTGCGGCGGCAGGAAGTTCGCCACGAAACCGGCAAGCCCGAGGCGCTCCTGCCAGTGCCGGGCAAACGCGGGATACAGGGCAGCCAGCGTCAGTGGCTGGCCCGCGGCGTCGGCGGCAGCGATCACCTGCGCCAAAGCGGGCCGCAGATTCAGGCGCCAGGTGCGCGCAGCGAGGAAGCCGGCACGGTGCGCGGCGTCCTGCACCGAGTCGGAGAAAGCAATCAGCTTCTTGTCGGCATTGAACCGGCTGCCGAACAACTGGCTGATCGACACGCTGGCCAGACTGGCCGCCTGCGAGCCGAGAATGGTCAGCGTCTTGTGCCCGCCGCAAAACGGGCAATGGTGATGTGCAACGCTGAGCGGGCTGCCGTTGCGCCGCACTACCTTGCGATTGGCCGCCAGATCGACGCGCAGCAACTCCGGCGTAGCGTCCGCACCGGCGCCGCAATGGTTGCACCGGGTGTGCTCGAGCGCATGCAGGCTGCCGCAAGCGACGCACAGCTTCTTCGGCTCGAAAACGCGCCGGTCGAGCTGCGCCGCGCCAGCGGGGAAGACGAAGCGCGTCGACACGTCTTCGGCGAAGAACGCCGTGTAGAAGCTTGACAGGTCGGCGTGCAACTGATTCGGGCTGGTCCGGGCGATCGTCGCCCCCCAGCCCATCGCATGGCAATCGCGGCAATGGATCACCGGCAGGTGCAGGCCGTGGTCGGCACGCCCGAGGTCGGCCTGATGGCGCAGCACGGCTTCGCCAGACACCTTGGCCACCATGCGCCGCAGTTCGCGCAACCAGAGTTCGACGCGCAGCACGAGCAGCGGCAACAGATCGTCTTCGCCTTCGATCGCCGGCTTGCCGGGTACTTTCTTGCGGCGGGCGTGGGCGATCAGCGCCACCAGGCTCTCCAGCCAGCGCGCCAGATAAACCGTCTGTTCCTCGGCGCGCAGGCGACGACCCACGCGCGACAGCAGGTCATCGAGCGGCACAGCGCGCCGGCCGAGCTTGTCCATATCACGCAACAGGTTCTGGAACGCCACGTGCGACTGCAGGCGTTCGCCGAGCGCGACTCGCCAGTCGAAACGTTCAACCTCGTCGGGGCTCACCGTCTCGTCGAACCAGAGCGAATACTGATCGGCCAGATACGCGGCGACCGACCTTGCCCGACTGCCGTCGAGTCGGTCGACGTCGGCCGGGCGCGGCCAGTGCATGTGTTCGACCGTGCATTCGGCCAGGTACTCGCCGACCGACAAACGGTCTTCGCCAATCACCGCGTCGGCGTCGACCTTCTCGCCGAACACGTCGCCGGCGAAGTCGAGCAGCGAACGCTCGCCATCGTCACCCAGCGTGGCCGACGTGCCGACACAGACGAGTTGCCCGGGCGGCGTTTCCAGACGCGCCTTGACGCGCCGGATCAGGCAGGCGAGATCGGTGCCCTGCGCGCCATCGAAGGTATGCAGTTCATCGACCACCAGATAGCGCAGCGTGTCGGGACGGTTGTCGGCCCACAGTCGCGCGTCATCGGCGCGAATGAGCAGGAAGTCGAGCATCTTGTAGTTGGTCAGCAGGATGTCCGGCGGACGCTTGCGTATTTCCGCGCGCTGGGTGATCACCGAATACGACCCATCTGCCAGTTGCTTCACCGCGTCGGCTTCCTCGTCCGCCGCGTCGCCGACGTACAGCCCGGCGCTGATTCCCGCCAGCTCCGGACGGCCAAGAATCTCCTTGGCGATGCGCCTGGCCTGGTCGCTGGCGAGCGCGTTCATCGGGTAGAGGAGGATCGCCTTCACCCCCCCGCGGCCGAGGGCGGCCTGCGCGCGACAATGATCGAGGATCGGATACAGAAAACACTCGGTCTTGCCCGAGCCGGTGCCGGTGGCCACCAGCGTCGAGCGTGCGTCGTCGCCGGTCAGTCGCTGCCAGGCGCGCGACTGATGCGCATGCGGCGTGAACGTGGCCGGCAACCAGGAGAAGGACTGTTCCGCCGCGCCGCTGCGAAAGGGCAGCGCGAGCGACAGATAGGGCCCGCGAAACAGGCTGCCGGGTTGCTCGAGGAAGCGCTCGATCAGCGTCTGAAAACCCGGCGTTGTCGATGGGAACGCGCTGCTCAGGAAATCGGCGACGCTGCGGCGGACCTCATTGGCGACAGTCAGCGGTAGCATCAGGTACGGTCAATGCGTGCTGCCGCCCGCCTCGGCGACGGGCTGCGCAAGCAGTTGCGAAATTCCCATCATGAAGCGCCCCCAGGGCGCACGCGAGGTCAGCTCGAGCAGGCGTTCGCGCGCGGCGCCGACCACCACGGAAAACCCGGTAGTCGCCACCAGGGCATGCGCGGCGGCCGGGTCGAGCGCAGCCTCCAGGCGCATGATCGCGTAGACCTGCAACTGGAAGAAATAGGGCGGATTGACGCTCGCCTCGCGGTCGCACTCGACAACCAGGTCGACGCCAAACGTTCCCGGCGGTCCATCGATTGCCTGAATGTTGAAGGATTGCTTCAGGTTGGTGCCCGATCGCTCGCCCTGAGGGTCGTGCTCGGCATTGGCACGCACTTCCTGGATCGGAAAAAACAACTCCTCAAGCCGCAATGGGAATGGCATTTCCACGCTTTCCACCTCTCTGTGCCTGCGCCCAGGTCTTGCCATTGTTGATCTGCTCGCGGGGCACGCCGTCGTGCATCTCCAGCCAGCGTACACTGCTCGACCTGGCGGCGACATGCACGCTCACCCGCGCATCCAGCGCGTGCGCCATCCGCGCCATGCGTTCGATCGTCAGGTTCGCATCCCCGCGCAACGCCACGCTTACCGCGGCCGCGCTGGTACCAAGCCGGCGGGCAAGTTCGCTGCGTTTGATGCCCAGTTGCTCCATGCGCCGTTCGATCCCGACGGCGAAATCCATCTTGGCCTGCTCCGCCGCGTATTCCGGCGATCTCTCGACTTCGGCCAGCCAGTTCAGTTGTTCCTGTACGCCACTCATTTCGTCGGCTCCCATTGCAGCGTTCCCTGCCGCCTTGCCACAAGGAAGGCATCCTTGATCCGTACTGCCCGGGCGATCTCCATCGGGTCCGCCTTTCTCGATTTCTTCACTGCGCCATGGGTCAGCACCAGCAGAGTGCCATCCGTATCCACGAAGCAGAACACCCGCAAGCGTCCCTTGATGAACTCCCAGATGCCCTGTTCCTTGTTTGCCTCGTGGAACACCTCGGTACTCAACAATCGCCTTCCCTCCGTCGCATACCGGTCGAACAGCGCCGGCATGCCGCGCGCGCTGCCCTGCATGTCGGACGGGGCATCCTGGAGGAAGCGCAAGACCGGCACTTCATCGCCCTCCACGACGGCAGCCACCTTGAAACGCTTTTCACCGAGAGCGACGAGTCTCAAATCTTAACCTATAGATTAATAGATGGTCAGCATGTTCCGCAGAGTTTTGCGCATACGTTCATGAACTTTCGGAAAAGTGCGCCCACGCCAGCCGGTAGTCCGCTTCGCGGTCGGCCAGCGCAAACGGCGCCACGTACTCGAGCGTACGCTGCACCGGGCCGCCGGGCAGCGTGTCGTCGCGCAGCGGGCGGCGGATGCGGGTGCCGAGCGGGAGCGTGCGCGCATCTTCCCAGCCGAGCGCGCGCGATTGGCTCTTGCCGTCCGGGTAGACGATCTCGCAGGGGGCGTCGCGCTTGCCCGCCTTGCGCGGCAGGCCGACGCCGACCAGCCCCTTGCTGGCCGTGAACACGATGCGCCCGTGCGCGTCGTACCAGGTGTCGGCCTCGTACTGACGCATCACCGGGAACTGCACGCGGTAGAGCGTCAGCAGCTCGTCGAGCGTCAGGCCGAGCGCCAGCGAGGCGAGCACGTCGATTTCCACCAGCGCCTGCCGGCGCGCGTAGTCGCTGCGCAGAGCGCAGTGGCGCTGCCATTCCGGGGTGAGCCGGGCGAAGAAATCGGCCGGCAGGCGAGGATCGCTGCTGGCGAAACGGTCGTCGCGGAAGTCGTCCTGCCAGCATTCGCGCCAGAGGTCGGCGTAGTGGGTGGTGAGGCAGTTGAGGGAAAGGGTGCGAAGAGCCATCCTGCGATTCGAAAAAACGGGAAGGCCACGCAGACTCGATTCCCAAAGGTCGGTCTTTCCGGTCGTTCGGACGAAGAAGTCCGTTGGCAATGCCTTTGTCACTGCTGTGAAGTCGACCAAGTCGCCAGATCGAAGAAATGCTGACGATAAGACCGTGTTGATGTGCCCGAAACCCCTAGGAATGATCGTCGTAATGACCGACCGCTCGGCTGATGCGCTGACCATTCTCCGATTAACCAAACGGCAAAAGGCAGTCACTGGTTTTCCGTCGATCTCTCCTTCGTCCTTCCAGGTCACGCGCGGAATCCGCGCAGCGTACGTCGCCGTATCGCACGCCCGGCGATAGTTGC
>NZ_JAVMKF010000093.1:11081-34043 GCF_031732815.1 Accumulibacter sp.
ACGCGCGGAATCCGCGCAGCGTACGTCGCCGTATCGCACGCCCGGCGATAGTTGCTGCGCGGCAGGTAGTCGTCCGGCAACGCTTCCAGATCGAGTACATCGTAATGGCTGTTCTGCGTGCACACTGCGCGCGGCGTCTTGTTGAGCGGGTTGCCGACGAAGAAATGCGGGCCGGACAGCACCAGTTCGCCGGGGTCGCTGACGAAGCCGGTTTCGCGGCGGATCGTTCCGTCGCGCTGGGCGCCGGTTTCGTGCCACATCTCCAGCGTGAAGTACTCGCCGGCCAGGTCGCCGAGTCGACGCGGCACCCGGGCGAACTTTTCCAGCACCGAGACCAGTTCGCGCGAATGCACTGCCGGCAGGCGCGCCTGTTCGGGCGGCGTGCCGGGTTCGTCGTAGAGCCTGGCGAAAGTCGCCAGCGTCGCGCGGTCGACCTCGATGATGCGGTTCCTGTGGCCGGCAGTCTGCCAGCGCCCGGCGTCCGACTTGATTCCCGGCGTCGTTCCTCCGCCCGGGTGTTCGAGGCTGGCGCGAATCGTCGCCGGATCGAACAGGTTGGCCATGTGTCGGAATTGCGGCGACTGCGGCGGTCCATAGACGTTGATGCTGAACTTGGTGTGGTGATCGACCTCGGGAAACAGCATCAACTCATTGACGAACTGATAGTGCGCGCGCAGCCGGGCAAAAGTCGGTGCCCGCAGGACGGCGCCCTTGGGGTCGTCGTAGATGCCTTCGGGGTGGAGCAGGGCCTGAATGCCGTGCGCCGGATTGCCCAGCCGCCAGGCTACCGGCAGGAAGCACTTGAACAGGTTGGTTTGCGAGCCTTTGAGCAGCGGGTAGTTCTGCGTCGCGTTCATGAACGCCTGCATGCCCTCCTGCCCGGCGCATTCGTCGATGTAGTTCTGCCGCGCCGCTGCTGCCGCAGCAAAAACCGCTTCGCGCCGGTCGGCGGCTTCCTTGGCCGAGAGTCTGCGCAGCGCGAACAAGGGCGAATATTCGGCGAGCAAGGCTTTCTCGTTCCACTCGACCTTGATCCACGGCGGGTTGCCGAGAATCAGGTCGAAGCCGGCGCGCTCCTGGAACAGGTCGGCGAACTCCAGTTCCCAGTGGAAGAAGCGTTGCGTTCCGGCGATGGTGGCGGCGCGCTTCAGGCGCGGGTTGGTTTCCAGCAGAACATCGAGATTGACGTAGCCGTGCCGGTCGCGCTCGACGGTGAAGTCGAGCGTCAGTTGCGGCAGGGTTTCAGGAAAAAGATCGGTCGGGTTCGTGCACGGCAGGCGGGCGTTGCCGAGCACCAGCGTTTCCAGGTCGAACCACCATTCCTCGCGCGTCGGCAGGTCTTCCGCGCCGGTCACCGGCCAGAACCACAGCGCGCACCAGTAATCCATCACCAGCTTCAGCCGGCGATACGGCGAGGCGTTGCGTACCCGCTCCGAGAGCATTTCGCGGGCGTAGATGGCGTCCTTCTCCCGGGTCGACGTCGGCGCGCGGTTGGCCGCCGGATCGGGCCAGACGTGCAGTTCGTCGGCGGTGGCGCGGCGCACGCGCGCCAGTTCTGCCGCGTGCAGTTGCCAGAGCGCTTCGACGCCCTCGGCCAGCGCTTCGGCGCGGACGATTTCCGCACGTTCCAGCGGCCTGATGAATGCCTTGCGCCAGGTGCGGATGCGCTCGAAGCGCTGCGGCTCGAGCGCCCTGACGACCTTGTCGCTGACGCTGACCATGCCGTCGGCCGGCAAGAGGAAATGCCAGATCTGGCCAGCCCGGCGAGCGTCGGCGCTGGCGAGACGACTGGGCACGGCAGCGCGCCAGTCGCGTTCGGGCCGGCCGCCTTCGCCCTTGCCCGGCGAAAGCTGGGCGGTGGTGAACACCTCGCGCCGGCAGCCGACGAGCGAATTGCCGTTGAAGAGCTGCAGGCCGAACCAGGGAACGTGCGCGCCCTTGAAAATGGCGTTGAGCCACAGCGACACTTCGGCGAGCTCGACCGCCACCGGGTTGAGGTCGACGCCGAAGACGTTGTTGTCGGCGATGTACATCTTCACGCGCTGCTTTTCCTCGGCGCGCCGGTCGTGCGCAATGGTCTCGCCGACCTCCTTTTCCTTGCGCCGCAGGTAGGCTTCGGCCAACTGGTCGATCGCTTCGTTGAGGAAAGCAGCGCTGCCCATCGCCGGCTCACAGACGGTCAGGCGCAGGATGTCGTCGGCGCTGGCGCAGTGTGCAAGCAGCGCGTGCACGGCATGCTCGACCAGGCAGCGCGTGAGCACTTCCGGGGTGTAGTAGGAGGCGCTTTTCTCGCGTTCGCGCCCGGCCAGACGATAGAGGAAAGTGCCCTTGCCGTACTTGCGCGGCTCGCCGCCGAACAGCGTTTCCGCCGGGGTGTACTGCGCGATGTCGGCAGCCGGAACGAACCAGGCCGGATCGAGCGGGTTGCAGGCTTCCTTCTTCGCCTTGTCGCGCACGAGCGGGGTGTCGTCGCCTTCGTCGGCGAACGCGTCGCTGTCGTCGATCTGCGCCGCGTCGGCTTCCCGGTCGTCCTCTTCGTCGTCGCCTTGCGCTTCGCTCTTGTCCTGCCTGCGATCCGGATCGGGCCGGACTTCGTACAGGTCGGTTTCGGCAAAGAAGCCGCGGAAGGAGAGCAGCGCCTCGTAGACGGCGCCCAACTGGTTGATTCCCAGGGTGCCGTAGCTGATCCTGCCGCGCCGCTTGCCGCCCTCGCGCGAGAGCGACATCAGCCTGATCACCCGTTGCAGCACGCGGTTGCGCAGGCGCACCGAGTTCAGGATCGGTGTCGCCTCGGGATCGAACAGGTGACCTTGCAGCGGCGGCAGCAGAAAACCCGTGTTGTCGGACATGCCGGCGGGCAGCGCCTGCTGAGATTCCTCGCTTGCCGCCGGGAAGCCTTCCCAGATCAGCTTGAAGAGCAGCTTGAGACTTTCGTGCAGGTAGCTGCCGTCGAGCGCTGCAGGTGTCGAGAGCGGAACCTGCTCGAGATCGCGCAGGTGCTCCAGGCTGTAGCCCTGGCGGTAGGCGTCGGCAGCGACCGGGGCGTAGCCGAGCTCGGGACGCGCTTCGAGATAGAAGACGAAGAGCAGGCGATACATGAAGCGCAGGCACTCGCGCGAGAGTTGCTGCGCGAGGTCGATGTCGTTGCGCTCGAACACCTTTTCCTTGGCAACCTCGCGCTTGTGGCGGATGGCTTCGTTGGCGATCAGCTCGATCGCTTCGCGCAGCGCGTACTTCAGGTCGCCGGAGACTTCGAAGGCGTGGCGGTGCGAACGGTCGGTCAAGCTGTCGAGCAGCGCGATCCCGTCAGCGGGCAGCACCGATGCGCGCCCGGCGAGCGCGGCAAACGCGCGCAGGAGCTTGTCGTCGCGCGTGGCGAACAGTTCCGGCAGCGTGAAGCGCAGGTGCGCCTTGCGGCCCCACTTGTCGCGGTCGATCAGCAACCACTGTTCGTGGTGCACCAACAGGACCCAGCGCGCTGGCCGGCTGTCGGCGAACACTTGCTTGACCAGCGCCTCTTCCCAGCTTGGGCCCGCCTTGGGCAAGAGCTCACACGCACCGTCGAGCAGCCTGGGGGCAAGGTTCAGGGCCGCGTGTTCTTCATCGCCAGGCGCGGCGAGCGCCGGCAGGACGACCAGTTCCGGGCTGCTCCGCGCGTTGCGCACGATCGCCAGCGCGGGTATCGCCAGTTCGTCGAGCGCCAGGGTCTCGGGGGCGAGGGCGTAGCCGAGCGCGCTCAGGATCGGCTCGACCAGATCATTCAAACGGGCGACGCGACCGGGCAGGGATTTCTCGCGCAGGAACTTCTCGCGCTGCCGGTAATAGCCGGCAATCGCCGCGCGCAAACGCCCGGGCGGGCTGGCTGCGCCTTCCGCGTGCCAGCGCTCGAAGAGCGCCTTCAGATCGCGTTCGACGATCTCGTCGAGGTAGTGCTGGCTGTAGAACTCGTTGACGTTTTCCAGTCCCGGGGCGGTGAAACTCATGGCGCCGATCCTCCCGCGACGAGCAGTGCCAGCACGGTGAACTGCGCGCGCTCATCAAGCTTCAGCGTCTGCCCGGCCCATTCCTGATACTGCGCGAAGAGGTCGTCGGTATGGGCTGCGCGTTTCATTCTGTGGCTTTGTGCCAGGCCACCTGGCGTCTGGGCAAAATCGAACTCGATCTGGGCGAGATGGCGCTGGCGCAATGTGCGCAGGCGGTCCAGCTCGCTGCTCAGCCTTGCGCCGTGCGCGGCATCGAAGGCGCGTTTCTTTTCCCGCAGGACCTTGGCCGCTTCGTCCAGCGCCGGCGCAAGGCAGCGCTGCCACTCGGGGACGGCGATCGGTACGCCATCGTTGATCAGCTCGCTGCGGCCGAGACCGGTGCGCGCCAGGACGTCGTCCAGCGACAAGGTCGCGATGGCGGCGCCATCGGCATCGAGATGCACGCCTAGCCATTCGGCGAGGACCGACTGGCCGCGCCGGTTCGGAATCTGCCCGGTGACGAGGACGATCGCTTCGCCGGCAGCCAATCCGCGCGCCACTTTGAGCACCGGCGCCTTCTGGCGCCCGAAGAGCGCGAGCATCTTGTAGTCGAGCCATTGCAGGAGCGGATGAATCGGCCAGAGATACTGGATGGCCGGCCATTCCTGCGTGTCGCGCGCGTGCCGGAGGGCACGATCGATTTCTTCCCTGGCCGACGACAGGGCGAAGACGTTGTCGCTCGGCCACATCTCCGGCGCCAGCTCGCGCTCGAGCAGCATCGCCAGATCGGCATTCGGCTGCAGGGCGAGCGAACGCTTCGCCTCGTCGCAGCGGGGCAATGCCTGCTCACGCGGATTCAGTCGGTGCAAGCACGCCAGGCCGGCGCGGGCGTAGGCGAAGTCATCGGCGAACAGGGATGGCAGGCTGCCGACCGGGGCCGCCGACCGGTCGGCGGCGTGCGCAGGCTCGGCGGTCGTCGCGTCCATCGGCGGCGCTTGCTCGAAAAGTTCGTCCAGCAACGCGAAACCGTTCTTGCCGGTGCCGTCCAGCCAGGCCGAGAAAGCCTCCGGGCGCGTCGCTTGCTCGATCGTTTCGGCGACCTTCTCGACCTCGAGATCTTCGTCGTAAAGGCCCATGAAGCTGGAGGGGTCGCCGATGTTGCGCGCTGCCTCGGCGTCCTTGTCGATCAGGATCTCGAGGATGCGCAGGTCACCCCGGATCTTCTCGTCCGTCGCTTCGGTCATGCAGTAGGCCAGGCGCGGCGTCCGGGTCTGCCCGTAGCGGTCGACACGGCCGTTGCGCTGCTGGAAAACCATCAGCGACCAGGGAATGTCGAAATGCACCAGGCGATGCGCGCAGTAATGCAGATTGAGTCCTTCGGAGGCGACATCCGAGGCGATCAGCAGGCGCAGCGGTGACAGGGTCTTGCCAAAATCCTCGACAATTTTCTGCAGGTCGCCGTCCGCCAACTGGCCGTGCAGGATGGCGACCGCACTCGCCGGCAGGCCGAGTGCGCGGGGCAGGTGTTTATGCAGGAAGTTGAGCGTTTCAAGGCGTTCGGTGAACACCACCAGGCGATCATCGGCGGTCTTGCCATCCCATCGCCAGCGATGCTCAGCCGCTGCCGTCGCGCCGCGCAGTTGCCGAACAAGCTCGTTGAACTTGGAAAACTGCTCGGGACCGATGGCGGCCACCGCCGCGCGCAGCGCTTGCAGTGGCGCCAGATCGGGGTGCGCGGCGTCCTTGCCGCGCGTGCGTCGCAAGCGCTCGTCCAGGGTATCGAGACACGCTGCCGGCGATGAGAAGAGGGATTTCTCCAGGGTGGTGCGAAACAGCATGCTGCCTTCACGTGCTCCTTCGTCGGACTTGAGTCGGAGCAAGCGCAGCGCGTCGAAGGCGGCGTTCTCAGCCGGCGTCGCCTGCGCGGCAAACTTGCAGACCTCACGCTCGGGGAATTCGCGGCGAATCTGCTCGCGGACATCGCGCTTGAAGCGACGCACGAACAGATGCTCGACATCGTGTCGGGTGTAGTCAGCCCCCGCCGGCAAGACCGTTGGATCGAGCATGCGCACCAGGCTGGCGAAGCTTTCGCGCTTGCCGTTGTGCGGCGTCGCGGTGAGCAGCAGCAGCGCGTCCGATCGTCGCGCGAGCAGGTCGGCCAGGCGGTTGCTCTGCGTGCGATTGCCCTTGAAGCTCACGTTGTGCGCTTCGTCGATAATGATGATGTCCCACCAGGCGTTTTCCAGATGGTGCCGGTACTCTCCGTCGCGCTTCAGCGTGTCGACCGAAATGATCGTTCGGTCCAGATACTGGAAGGGGTTGTGGTTGGCAGGAATGCGCCGCCGGATACGCTGGATGCCGTCCGCATCCAGCCGCGTCAGCGAGATGGCGAAACGGCTCCAGAACTCCTGCTGGAACTGCCGCATCATCGCGCGCGTGGTCACCACCAGGATGCGCCGTCCCTTGCCGCGCCGGATCAGCTCCGCGGTCAGGATGCCGGCTTCCAGCGTCTTGCCCAGGCCGACGGTGTCGGCGATCAGCAGACGCGGGCGCAACTGCTGGAGAACGCGATGCGCCGGATCAAGTTGAAACGGCAGCGCGTCCATCACCGCCCGATGCCCGAGCACCAGCTCGTCGGTGGCAGGCACGGTCTGCCGTAAGCGCGCTTCCAGATAAAGCAGCGACGCCGTGAAACCCGGCGATGGATCAGCCACCAGCTCGGTTTCGCGCGGGTCGATGGTCTCGATGCGATCGAGCAGAGTCAGAAAAACGGCCTCCCGATTGCGCACCAGCTCCGATACGCCGATGCAACGCACCTGATGGCCACCGGCAGTGCACTGGTCGGTGTTGCGCACCAGCCACTCCTCATCGCGCACCAGGACGCGGGCGCCGGGTGGAGGAAGGGTTTCGGCAGTCGTCATCGATGCAAGGTCTCCTGCTTGGAGAAATGATGCACACTCGCTTGTGCAAACCCACACCGCAGCGCCTGCACCTTCGCGCGAGCGCCGCAGGCGGCGCCAGCGTCCTGCGCGACAGGGGCTCGTCCGGCCGGGTGCTCGCCAGGTAGGCAGCCTCTACCGCGTGTCGTTCACCCAGGCCAGCGGACCGATCGCACACAGACGCGCGGCGTCGAGCAGGACCTGCAGCGTGGCGTGGCGCGGCGCCCGATTCACGCGCTCCCGCTCCCGCGCGGCGACGCGCCACGCTTTCTACCGAAAGGCGAACGGATGAATCGCATTGTAGACGGCGTTGTCGTCGATTGGGCAAGCGGGTATGCGGCGTCGTTGGCGAAGGCGCTGCGCGGCGGCGATGAAAAGCCTCGGCGCCAAGCCAAAACCTCCCTCGGGTTTCCGATCTCGCCGATCAGCAGCGTCAGGCGCATCTCGCTCGGGCCGGCGCGGGCCGACTGCCGTGCGCCGCTCGGCTGGGGTCGCTCATGGCGTGGCGGTTACGCTCCGCCGCACGCAGGGACTCGTCGTCCCGAGCGACTCCGCGCTGTGACGCAAGGGAAGTCGAACGCCGTAGTCGGGCGGCAGAGCCAGTGCCTCAGCAAGGATTCCGCATCGTTCGCTGTCCGTCGTCGCCGCTGAGCGAGGCAGGCGTGACAGATCTCTCCCCGGCCAGCGCCGACGGCTGGAGCGGTATTCACGACGGCATCATCGCCCGAAGCATGCGGTGGAGCGATGCGGCAAGCCACGAGCCGCTGGCCGGCCTTGCAGAATCTGCCGGCACATGGACCGCTGGCGGAGCACAGGACCGGAGGCGGGTCCCGACACTCTCAGCCTCCACAGCCATAGCTGAAGCTGGCCTGCTCGGCGGTAGCGTTGGGGGGCGCAAGTTCTGCTTCGTTGCGGAACAACGATGGGCGCACAATGGGAAAATCCAGCTCGCGAATGAGACGAACGACGCGTGCTGCGCCACCATCGGCAGTAATACGCCCCGGCGATAGCGCTGCTCCGATCGTCGCATTGCCGGGCGAAGTCAGTGAGAGGCTTTGCGACGGGCCGACCCCGGACCTGCCGAAGCTCGCGCAGATCGCTGCCGGCAGGAAGGCGGCTGCGCACTGAATCGACAAAAGCGTCAGACGCCAGGAACACTTGCTGTTTGAGTTGTCCCCACGGCGTCGTCACCCGACGGTGTATTTCGGCAACGCAGCGACTGTACGCCGCAACGGCTACCCGGCGATCGCGTAAGCGATTTCGCTCGCGGGCGTAGGCGAAGTCGATCCAGGTAAGACGGGTCGCGCCGGCTGCACGCGGCGGCGCGCGCAGCAAGCCGAGCAAGCACCAAACTGAAAAAGGGTATTCTCATGCCATGTTGGCAACCGCCAACCGGTACGCCAACATGCTCATGACCCCGTCGCCAGACCAGATTTCCCGAGGAAGCGATTCCAGATCGAGACTGTTCGCGCCGGCCAGGAAGCCGCGAGGATCAGCGTTCCTGTTCTATTTGTTCTATGGATTGACGTTGTCGCCGAAGGCGTGTTGTTGCGGAGTCTGATCTGCTTCTCGGCGGCCATTCGCGGTGACTCTTGCTGAGCCAAAGGCTGCACGGGATCTGTCAGGAATTCGCGAACCAGTGCGGCCAGACGAGTTGCCTTGGACCTTGCGTCGAGCGGCGCTTACGCGTCCGGCTGGGCGCCGTGAGTCAGCGAGCGATAGCCCTTGAGCGTATCCAGCTCGCCATCCAGGCCATCAACCGCACAACCCGCCAAACGGGCGACAGCCCAAGGCGGGATTTCGTCGGTCGTCCGGTAGTTCACCCGCACGCGGCGCCTGCGCCCGTGTATCTCGATACCCGGTCGGGTGAGTACCACTCTCGGTGACGACGCATCCTGTGCTGGGCGTCGCGGATCAGGAACAGTCGCTTTCACCGCTGGCGACCGCAGCACGCGGCAGAGTGAGGGCTGAAGCTCGGTCTCCTGGCGCTCGCCGCCTTACCGGTGATCGACCAGGCGTAGAAGACGCTGGTGCGGAGGAGGCGCATAATCCGTACGGTTTCCTCCCACGCGTGAGCACGGCATTGAAGCTTGCGTTTCCGGAGCTGCGGTAATCGCCAATGTTTCGCTCGACCCAGCCGACCCACGGCAACAGGTACACGACGATGAGACGCTCGGGGTGCTCGCGCGCCAGGCTTTGCTTCCTGCGCAAGCGGGCGCCGTCGTCGTTGCGCCGTCCGACATGATTGATGGTCGCCTGGGTCGGATCCGACAGCCTGCCGAGTATCTTGCTCTGCAGGCCGCGGCCCGGCTCAGCGGGGGCGCCGTTTGAGCGGAGGCAATGCGCAGCGAATGGCGGACAGTCGTTGGCTGCGACGTTCGACGAGCTGGTAGAAGCCCGCGCCGGCAGCAACGCTGGCCAGCCAGGCAGCGATCATGGCGAGCAGTCCGAGCCAGGGATGATGCGGAGCGAAGCGGGTAAAGGCGCCGCTGATTACCAGGCAGACCGGGAAATGAATCAGAAACACCGAGTACGAGATCGCGCCGAGGTCGCTGATCGCCTGCGATTCTGGCCAACGGACGCGGTAACGGCGAGCGACGGCAAGCGTCAACGCGACGAGAAAGGCGACCGCGATCCGCCAGCGGAAGTCGAGCACCAGCGCGCCGGCGACCGCGGCGCCGAGCAGAAAAAGCCACCACCATGGTCGTGTGGAAGTGGCGGTCCAATAGGCGAGTGCTCCCAACGCGTAGGCGCCAAAGAAGTACGGGGCCCACGCGTCCAAGTCGGCAACGCGGTTGAAGTAATAAAGCGAGGCTAAGGCCAGCGCAGCGGTCAGCGCGAGTGTGGCGCGTTCGGCTGCCGCGCCGTCGCCCGCGACGCCGCGGGCGACCCAGAGGACGCCCAGGAATAGCGCGAACAATTGCAAGGCGATCGACACGAACCAGACGCCGGCGGAGAGCCCATCGTAATCAAGAATATCCTGCACCAGCAGCAGGTGCGCTGCAATTTGTGGCCAGGTGGGCGAATCCGGGATCGAATGATGGCTCATCAGCGCACGTGCCAGCGCCGAGCATCCGATGGCCAGCACGATCGCCGCCATGCAAGGTGGCACCAGTCTGAGATAGCGATCCCACAAGAGCGGGCCAAGCGGGCGCTGGCCCAGTGAGCCGCCCGGTGCGACGGATTGCGCGGCAAGAAAGCCGCTGACGACGAAGAACATCTGCACCGCGAGGCGTGCATGCTCGCTGAGCCAGGAGAACAGGCCTGGTGCCAGACTGTGCGCGTAGTCGGAGAGCGGCCCGTAAAACGCCAGGTGATGAAGCACGATCAATTGCGTGCCCACCACCCTCATGGCGTCGATCAGGGGCAACTGCGCTTGCGGGGATGTGCTCGTCATGGCGTTCATCAGTGTTGCACGCGAGCTTGCAGCGGCCGGGCAAGAGCGTGCGTCGAGAGAGGTGGAGAGGCTACTCGTCGGCAAGCTGCTCGTGCGCTCAGGATCGCTGGTGCGGTTGCGGCCACCGTCAGCGCCAGTGTCGCGGCAGATCGGTCACCGACCTCATCCGCACGTCGACCCGAGAGCGCTAGCGCCGTCTGTTTGGACAGCAAAGGCTCCTGAACAGGTGCAGCCCTGCCAGTTTCGGTCGGGTGAGCGGTGACGCGGTTGGTCGTGACCTTGCGGGATTTCATCGAAACCGGATAGCGCTCGGTGGAGCTTGTCGGCGAAGGAACGTGCGGTGGGAAAGTAGCCAGGCTTGTCCATGGTCGGCAGTCCGGTGCGCGCTCTTAGCGCCTTTGCGCCGGTTCACCAGCGAAGTGGCGCTCGCGCAACCAGAGCGAGACGCTGACCAGACCGATCATCACGGGCACCTCGACCAGCGGGCCGATGACGGCGGCGAAGGCGGCGCCCGAATTGATGCCGTAAACGGCGACCGCGACGGCGATCGCCAACTCGAAGTTGTTGCTCGCGGCGGTGAAGGAGAGGGTGGCGCATTTTCCGTAGCCGGCGCCGACCTTGCGGCTCATGTAGAAGGAAATCAGGAACATCAGGACGAAGTAGATGAGCAGCGGCAGGGCGATGCGCACGACATCGAGCGGGATGCTGACGATCAGCTTGCCCTTCAGGCTGAACATGACGACGATGGTGAACAGCAGAGCGACGAGGGTGAGCGGGCTGATGCGTGCGACGAACTCCTGGTGATACCACTCCTTCGAGACAAAGCGCAGCATGATCACCCGCGTCAAGATGCCGGCAAGGCAGGGAATTCCCAGGTAGATGAAGACGCTCTCGGCGATCTGCGCCAGCGAGACGTCGACCACCGAGCCGGAGAGACCGAACAGTGGCGGTAAGACGGTGACGAAGAGCCAGGCATAGACGCTGTAGAAGAGCACCTGGAAGATCGAGTTGAAAGCGACGAGCCCGGCGGCGTATTCGGTCGAGCCTCGGGCGATTTCGTTCCAGACGATGACCATGGCGATGCAGCGCGCGAGGCCGATCATGATCAGGCCAACCATGTATTCGGGCTTGTCGGGGAGGAAGATGATGGCCAGCGCGAACATCAGCAGCGGTCCGACGATCCAGTTCTGAATCAGCGACAGAGCGAGGATTCGGCGGTCGACGAAGACGTCCGGCAGTTCCTCGTAGCGCACCTTGGCGAAGGGCGGGTACATCATCAGGATCAGGCCAAGAGCGATCGGGATGTTGGTCGTGCCAAGCTGGAAGGAGTTGATCAGGTCCTCGACGCCCGGAACGTAGTAACCCAGTCCGACCCCGAGTGCCATCGCGGCGAAGATCCAGACCGTAAGGTAGCGGTCAAGGAAGGAGAGTTTCTTGCTCACGGTACCCATGTCATGCTCCGGCTGCGATGGTTGATTGGTCGATCATACGCGGGCGCGGCGACGGCGGCCTTCGGCTGCATTCCTGTCAGGAGAAAACTGATCGCAGGCTGGGCTGCGGCTGATCGCGCGATTTGGGTATTGTTTTGCGATGGCGGTGGTGAAACAGGTGGTTTACAAACTTCGATGATTCTAGCAATATAAAAGTGTTTCGCAAAGAAGCTTTGCGCGATACGTTGCCATTTTCGGCTCGCTGGCTGTCCAGCCGAGCGCCACTTATCCTTGGGAGGAAAGAAAAATGACGGTCAGGGTTGGTATCAATGGTTTCGGTCGGATCGGCCGGCTGGCGCTGCGCGCAGCGTGGGAGTGGCCGGAGCTTGAGTTCGTGCATATCAACGAGCCGAACGGTCCGGTCGATGCCGCGGCGCTGCTGCTCGAGTTCGACTCGGTGCATCGTCGCTGGTCGCACGAGGTCGGCGTGAGCAATGGGCGAATGGTGATCGACGGCAAGACGATAGGCTACAGCACGGCAAAGGATGTCGCGGGGGGGCCGTGGCGCGAGGCTGGGGTGGACATCGTGCTCGAGGCGAGCGGCAAGTGGCGTACCGTCGACCAACTGTCGCCCTATCTGGACGCGGGCGTCAAGAAGGTGATTGTTGCCGCTCCGGTGAAGGGCGGCGATACGCTGAACATCGTCATGGGCGTCAATGATCAGCTCTACGATCCGGCGCGCGACCACATCGTCACCGCCGCCTCATGCACCACGAATTGCCTGGCACCGGTGGTCAAGGTGGTGCACGAGGCGATCGGAATCTCGCACGGACTGATTACCACGATCCACAGCTCGACCAACACGCAGAGCGTGCACGACCAGATGCACAAGGACCTGCGCCGCGCGCGCGCCTCGAGCCTGTCGCTGGTGCCGACGACGACCGGTTCGGCGACGGCGATCGCGCTGATCTTTCCCGAACTGAAAGGCAAACTCGACGGACACGCGGTGCGCGTGCCGCTGCTCAATGCCTCGCTCACCGACTGCGTCTTCGAGATGCAGCGTCCGACGAGCGTCGAGGAAATCAACGGTCTGCTGAAAGCCGCCGCGGAGGGGGCGCTGAGGGGCATCCTCGGTTTCGAGGAGCGGCCGCTGGTGTCGATGGATTACAGTGGCGATGCGCGTTCGTCGATCGTTGATGCGGCGCATACGCTGGTGATCAACGGTACGCTGGTCAAGATCTACGCCTGGTACGACAACGAGTGGGGCTATGCCAACCGCTATGTCGAACTGGCGCGCAAGCTCGCTGCTTCGTTGTAAGCGGCGTTGCGCAGGCGCTGCCGCTAGCGCGACGCAGCATACGGCGGACGACGCCAGCGGCGGCGCGCATCCATAGCTGAGAGGAGGGAGAGGGAGGGGAACCATGAGCGATCGATCGCCAACCGCCGGAAGCGACAACCCGCGCGCGGGTCTACGCAACTACATTCTGGTCACTGCCGCCTACTGGTCGGATACGGTGACCGACGGCGCCGCGCGCATGCTGGTGCTTTTCTATTTCTACAACCTGGGTTACACGCCACTTGCCGTCGCCTTGCTGTTCATCTTCTACGAGGTGTTCGGCATTCTGACCAACCTTTTCGGCGGTTACATCGGCGCCCGTTTCGGGCTGAAGACGACGCTGTTCATCGGCCTCGGCGCGCAGCTCGTGGCTCTCTCGATGCTCGCCTTCGCCCCGCAGTCGTGGCTGGTCGTCGCCTACGTCATGGCCTCGCAGGCGCTGAGCGGGATCGCCAAGGACATGACCAAGATGAGTTCAAAGAGCGCGGTCAAGCTGATTGTTCCGGCCGATGCCTCGGCGACGCTCTACCGCTGGGTGGCCATCCTGACCGGGTCGAAGAACGCGCTGAAAGGCGTCGGCTTTTTCCTCGGCGGCCTGCTGCTGACGCTGCTCGACTTCCAGACGGCGATTCGGCTGCTCGTCGCGCTGGTCGGCGGTACGCTTCTCCTGGCGGCGTTGCTGATGCGCGGCGGTCTCGGCGAGGCGAACCGGAAAGCCAAGTTCGGGCAGATGTTTTCGCGCAACGAAGCGGTCAACAAGCTTGCCGCAGCGCGCATCTTCCTGTTCGGCGCACGCGATGTCTGGTTCGTCGTCGGTCTGCCCGTTTTTCTGTCGAGCGTGCTCGGCTGGACGTTCTGGCAGTCGGGCGGTTTCCTGGCGCTCTGGGTGATCGGCTACGGCATCGTGCAGGCTGCCACGCCCGGCCTGCTGCGCAGCCGCGTCGAGGGACAGCACGAGCCCGACGGGCAGACGGCGACCGTCCTCGCTTTCGTCCTCGCATCGCTGCCCGCGGCCATTGCGCTGGGTCTCGGCGCCGGGCTGGCGCCGGCCGGTGTGGTGGTCGTTGGACTGATCGTTTTCGGCATCGTCTTTGCGCTCAACTCGGCCGTACACTCCTATCTCATCCTGGCCTACACCGACAGCGACAAGGTGGCGATGAGCGTCGGCTTCTATTACATGGCCAACGCGATGGGTCGTCTGGCAGGAACGGTTCTCTCCGGTGCGCTTTACCAATGGGGTTTGCAAAGTGGCCCTGCCGACGGGCTGATCGCCTGTCTGTGGGCGTCCACCGCTTTCGTCCTCGTCGCCGGCATCCTTTCGCTGCTCCTGCCGCGTCGCACCGGCGCGCCCGGCAAGCCGATCAAACTCGACGATCTGGGCGACTGAGCGCTGGTTGCCGGTGCGCGCGTGGGTGTCGCCGGCAGAGCTTTTGTCCAGCGCGCGAGCCGATTGTCGGTAGAATGCGGGCTGCTTTCCTCCTGTTCATTCCACCGCCGAGAGATTGTCGTGTCCGCTCAGCCTGTCCGCAAGATCCGCTCCTTCCTGTTCAGCGCCGGGCTATTGCTTGCCCTGAGCGGCTGCGATGCGATCCAGCAGAAGCTCGGCATGGAAGCGCCGGCGGCCAAGGCAGCGCGCCTCGACGGTGAGGGCAAGGCGGTCGGCGGTGCCTGCCGGCAGTCTGGACGCGCCATCGAAGACTGCTACTCGATCTACTCGTGGTTGCCGAAAGCAGCCATCTACGAAGGCTGGCGCGACATGGACGTGTATATGCGCGAGAACAAGCTGCCGACGGTAGAACCGCAGTTGCCGCCGCCGCAGCCGCCGGGCAGCAAGAAGGCGAAGCCAGTGGCCGCGCGCACGGCTGCGGCAAGCGAATCCGGCGGCGAGGCGAGAGAAGGCGCCAAGGAGGGTGCGAAGGCCGAGGCGACGGGTGATGCGAAAGGCGAGGCGAAAGGCGGCGGGCAGCACTAGCCGCCGGCGCCTGCCAGCGGCTTATGGCGCCGGATTCGTATAGCGCAGGTGGATGGCGTCGATCTCGCGCAGCACCTGCGGCGACAGTTCGCGGCTGAGCGCGCTGAGGTTCTCGTCAAGCTGGGCGAGGTTGGTCGCGCCGATGATCGTACTGGCGACGAACCAGCGTGAGTAGACGAAAGCGAGCGCCAACTGGCTGGGTGTCAGGCCGTTGGCGCGCGCCAGATCGACATAGGCGGTGACCGCCCGGACGACGTTTTCCTTCGCGTAGCGCTGACCGAAACCGGGAAATTCGCTGATCCGTCCGTGCGCCTGCGGATCGGCGAGGTACTTGCCGGACAGCGTACCGAAGGCGAGCGGCGAGTAGGGCAGCAAGGCGATGTTCTCGCGGTAGCAGACCTCGGCCAGGCTGCTCTCGTAGACGCGGTTGAGCAGGTTGTAAGCGTTCTGCAGCGAGACCGGAGGCGGTAGCCCCTGCTCGCGTGCCAGCCGCAGGAATTCCATGACGCCCCAGGGATGTTCGTTGGACAGGCCGTAATGGCGGATCTTGCCTTCGTCGATCAAGGTGGCGAGCGCGGCGACCGTCTCGCCGATCGGCGTCGCCGCGCACTCGCGTGCCGGTTCGAACTGCCACTGGCCGAACATCGGCTGGTTGCGCGCCGGCCAGTGCAGTTGGTAGAGATCGAGATAATCGGTGCGCAGGCGGCGCAAGGACCCCTCGACGCCGGCGCGCAGGCTGGCCAGATCGAAGTCGAGCCGGCCGGAGCGAATCCAGTTGAGACTGCGTCCCGGGCCGGCGGCTTTGCTGGCCACGATGATCCGGTCACGCGCCTGGCGCGCCAGCCAATTGCCGACGATCTCCTCGGTGCGCCCGCAGGTGGCGGCGCGCGGTGGGACGGGATACATCTCCGCGGTATCGATGAAATTGATCCCGGCGGCGAGTGCACGGTCGAGTTGCGCGTGCGCTTCGAGCTCGCTGTTCTGCTGGCCGAAGGTCATCGTGCCGAGGCAGATCGTCGAGACTTCAAGGGTGCTGCTGCCTAGCCTGCTGGTCTTCATGCCGTCTCCTTGCGAAAGTGTGCCTGCCCTTGCCGGGTCCGCCGGGCGGTGCATGGGCGCCGGGCAGCAATGCGGACAGGCGGTCGGCTGCGGCGCAGGAAGGTCACACAACCCGGGCCACGCGCGGCGCCGCCAAGGGGCCTGTCGGGCGCTTACGATACACCAATCGCAGCCTTTTCAGGTGCCGGCACGTTTCCCGTGGTGCCAGCGCGGGGTGCTCGCTGACGCTTGTCGAGTGCGCTCTGCGCGGCTTGTCGGCGGGCGAGCGCGGCAACCGCCAGAACTCCGTCGGGGAAAACGCTTGCGCTTCTCCGATCACGGTATAATTCTTTCAATTCTATGGATTTTTGACTGATATAGGGGCTTCGCACATGGATTTTGACCAACTCGGACTTGCCCCCGAGCTGTTGCGCGCCGTAACGGAGCAAGGCTACACCGAACCGACGCCGATTCAGGCGCAGGCAATTCCCATCGTTCTCTCCGGGCGAGACCTGATGGGTGGGGCGCAGACAGGGACCGGCAAGACGGCTGCCTTCACGCTCCCTTTGCTCCAACGAATCCTCGCTTACGCCAACACAAGCCCGTCGCCGGCCCGCCATCCGGTCCGTGTGCTGATGTTGGCGCCGACGCGCGAACTGGCGATTCAAGTCCACGAATCGGTGCGAACGTACAGCAGGTATGTTCCGCTGAAGAGTTGTTGCGCCTATGGCGGGGTGGACATCAAGGCACAGATCGCCGAGTTGCGTTGCGGTGCCGAGGTCCTCGTCGCGACGCCCGGCCGTCTGCTCGATCTCGTCGAACAGAAGTGCCTCAACTTCAGCAGCGTACAGGCGCTGGTACTCGACGAGGCGGATCGTATGCTCGATATGGGCTTCATTCCGGACGTGACGCGCATCATCAATCTGCTCCCCAGGCAACGGCAGAGCCTGCTTTTTTCAGCGACGTTCTCGGAGGAGATCAAGAAGCTGGCCGACCGCATGCTCGCTTCACCCCTGTTGATCGAGGTCGCCAGACGCAATACAGTTTCCGAGACGATCACTCACCTGGTGCATCCGGTGGCCGTTTCGGCCAAGCGCGCGCTTCTCGTCAAACTGCTGAAATCAAACGATTTCAATCAGGTTCTGGTGTTTACACGGACGAAGATCGAGACCAACCGGCTGGCGCGCGACCTGCAGCGAGCCGGCATTGCAGCCGATTCCATCCACGGCGACAAGACGCAGCAGGACCGGCTGAAAGCGCTCGAAGCGTTCAAGGACGGCGAGGTTCTCGTGCTCGTGGCGACCGATGTCGCTGCGCGCGGACTGGACATCGACGAACTGCCGCACGTCATCAACTTCGAGCTGCCGCATACGCCGGAAGACTACATCCACCGGATCGGACGCACCGGCCGCGCCGGCCGGCCAGGTATGGCGGTTTCGCTGGTTTCTGCGCACGAAGTCCAGTATCTGGCCGATATCGAGAAGCTGATCAGGTTGCAGATCGAGCAGGTCGTCGTCGCCGGCTTCGAGCCCGAAGACGACTACGCGTATCCGCCGGGCGACCGTCGCGGCGGGCGCCGGCCGCTGCCTCGTCCGCCGGCGCCACCTGTGGCAAGGCGCGAGGGCGCGACCAGCCGGATGGCTGACGAGCGACCGCGAGTGCGACCGCCCGGCGGCCGGCAGGCCAGCATGATCGCTGACGATGGGTTCGACTTCAGCAAGCCGTACGAAAGCGCCTTGCCTGATCCGGCGCTTCTCGGTAAGAGCGATGGCGGTGCGGCGTCGCTTGGCGGCGCAAAGTCGTCCGGGCAGGTCCGTCGGCCAGTCGCCGCACTGCTCGGCGGACTGGGTCGAAGCTAGGCCGCGGTCGGGCGGCCTGGCGCAGAGACCAGCCGCCGGGCGCTGCGCGGGGGGGCGCGGCCTGTCCGGGCTTCACGCGGGCGCCTCCGGCGACAGGTGCCGGTACATCACGAATGCATCAACGTAGCCGCGCTCGGGATGACGGAAGGCCTCGGGCAGTGTGCCGACGATCGAGAAGCCGAGTTTCTGCCAGAGTCGCACCGCCGCCTCGTTGGTCGACACGACCAGGTTGAACTGCATCGATCGGAAACCAAGGGCGATTGCCCTTTGCTGCGAATCGCGGCAAAGCGCTGAAGCGACGCCACGCCCGCGTGCGCTCGGGCTGACGACATAGCCGCAGTTGCAGACATGGCTGCCCTGGCCGGGCTGGTTGGCCTTCAGATAACAGGTTCCGACGACCTCCCCGTCGGGTTTGAGCGCAATGAAGGTTCTGGCCGGAAGTTCGAGCCACACCTGCCTTGCCTGCTCGGGTGTAATGTCTTGCGGGTAGCTGTAGGTCTCGCCGGCACGCAATACCGGAGCAAGGATTTGCCAGATCTGCGGCCAGTCGCGCGCCTCTGCCTGACGGATTGAAATGTTCATTGTTGTCCCTGTACGCTTGAGGTGGCGCGCCGTCGCTTCTTGTCCGGCCCCTGACACGATGGCCAAGTACATGAATTGATTTTGTAACGTGGTGAACTCGCGGAACTCTCGGCGCCTGCGACGAGTGTAGGTCGCGCCGGGTTCGGCGGTCAAGCGAACAGCAGAATGGCTGCCTGCCTCAGCCAGCCGTTCTGAGCATTTCGCCAGACGTGGCAGCCAGTCAGCCGGATGATGAGGCGTTGCCTCTGCCTGCGGTGCAACGGGAAGTCACGCCAGCTATGGGAGCAGGGGCAGGGAGGGGAAAGCCAGTCCGTCGGTCAGGCGCTGCCCGCTGGTGGCCGCGTTTTCACAGCGGGCGGTGTTTCGAACAGCCTGAGAATGGCGAGCGAAATATTGTCGCCGTCTCCGACGGCCAGTCCGCGGGCGCGGTTGACGAGTAATTCGGAAGCCTCGCGGACCGACGACGAGCCATTGATCACCCAGGCGAATTCCTGGTCGCTGAAGTAGCTCCACAAGCCATCCGAACAGAGCAGGAAGGTGTCGCCCGGGTGCAGGCCGACGCATTCGCCGAAAGCGATCTTCGGCGCCTGCGCGCCACCGAGCGAGGTCAGCAGGATGTTGCGATTGGGGTGGGACAGCGCCTGATCGGGCGTAATCCTGCCTTGCAAGACGAGCTGCATGACGTACGAGTGATCGGTGCTGCGGAAAACCAACTGGTCGTCGCGAAAATGATAGAAGCGGCTGTCGCCGCAATGCGCCCAGCTGATCCTGTCGGGTTGCAGCAGGAGCATGGCGACGGTGCTGTGCGGCTCTTTCTCATTCAGGAAGCGAGACGCTCTGATCAAGGTATGCGCTTCATTGATGCACGCTTCGAGCAGCGTGCGGGCGGACTCGGTACGCGCCGAGAAGCGAGCCAGATTGTCGCGCGCTGTATGGATCACCTGTTGCGCAGCCAGGACTCCGCCGGTATGGCCGCCCATGCCGTCAGCCACCACGGCGAGAACCACCCCGCCGCCGCGTGGATGGGGCAGGATGGCTACCCTGTCCTGTTGCTCGCGGCGATCACCCTGATGCTGCGCAACGCACGCGTCGATCGAAATCGGCATTAACTGACACTCTCCCCCAAGGCTTTTGTTCTTGTTTGTTCGCCATCAGACAATTCTATCTCTATCCGGCCTGGCGTGGGTCATCGTTTTCCTGCCGCATGGTCGGGCCGACGGCTGGCGTTTGCCTGATCGTTACGCCAAGTTGTTCGCGCGCCCAGCGCACGACGGGCTGGCTGGGGGGCTCGCCGGTGCAAGCAAGCGTGCGCAGTTCGAGATCGTAGGCGGAACGCGCGTTGGGTACAGAGACCATCATCGCGCTCAGCGTTTCAGTTGTGACGACGGCATTGCGCACCGCATGCTTTTCGAGCAGTGCGAAAGCCCGGTGTGGGTCGCCTCCCGGGTTGGCGGCCAGCAGCGGCACGCCAAAATGCCAGGTCGGGAAGACGACGCTCGTCAGCCCGACCGCCGATGCCCAGTCGATTGGCGACCACAGCAGGTCGCCGGTTTGCGGAAAGGCGTCGTGCGCCTCGACGTGCTCGCCGAGTACGGCGAGCACGGCACCGTGCGTCAAGGGCAAGGCTTGCGGCGCGCCGACGTTCGTCTTGTCAGGATAGACGAGCATGGCCAGGTCGTCGGCTGTGGTCGCCAACGGCGTGTAGCGCGGCGAGGCGTGTTCGCGTACGCGCGGCCAACTGTGAATGCCGTCACCAGCCTCTCCAGCAACATCGATGATCTGGCGCAGGAGGGGTAGCTGTTGGCGCAGTGCGTCGATCTGGGACCGGCTGCTCGCGTCGACGATCGCCAGGTGCGCTGCCGAGTCGCGCAGACGGTGCGCCATCGCCGGGTCGACTGGATCGCTTGCCATGGGTACGGCGATGGCTCCCATCTGGCAGGCCGCAAGCTGGGCAATCAAGGCTTCCGGGCGCGGCGGCAGGATGATCGCGACGCGGTCGCCGGCGAGCGTGCCGAGCGCTGCCAGGACGTTCGACAAGCGGTTGGCCTCGCGTTGCAGGTCCCAGAAGCTGTAGGCCCAGGTCCGACCATCCGGGTCGTCGTAGTAGAGCGCCAGGCGACCACGGTCGGCGGCCCAGCGCTGGCAGAGGTCGACCGCCAGATTGAACGGCTGGGCTGCCTGCCGGGTGCAGCCGGCGTGCGCTTGCGTCTGATCGGGAATCATTTTTTCGGGGTTCACCGAGCGCCTTCTCTTGCTTGTCCGACTTTCCCAGCCGTGGCTTGCTCAGTCGAGCCCGTTCAGACGTTCGTCGATCAGTTCGATCCAGTGGCGTACCGGCAGGCTGCTGCCACTTTGCAGGTGCGTCTGGCAGCCGATATTGGCCGTCACCAGCACATCTGGCGAGGCGGCAGTCAGCGCTGCCAGCTTGCCGTCACGCAACTGTCCAGCGAGGACCGGCTGACTGATCGAATAGGTTCCCGCCGAACCACAGCACAGGTGAGGATCGGCGACCGGGACAAGCTGGTAGCCGGCGGTGTTGAGCAGCGCTTCGACGACGCCGCGAATCTTCTGGGCATGCTGCAGCGTGCACGGCGAGTGGAAGGCCACCCGCTGACCACCAGCCTTGCTGCTGCCAGCGAGCAATTCGGCCAGTCGCTCGCTTTCGCTCGCCAGCACCTCGGAAACGTCGCGCGTCAGCGCCGCGATGCGGGCGGCTTTGGCGGCGTAAGCCGGGTCGTCGGCCAATACTTCGCCATACACGCGCACGTGTTCGCCGCAACCCGATGCCGTCATCACAAAGGCTTCGACCTGTCCGCTATCGACCAGGGGCCACCAGGCATCGATCACCTGCCGCATGTCATCGCGCGCCTTCTCCTGCGCGTGCAGGTGATAGCGCAGCGCGCCGCAACACGCGGCGCCCGGTACTTCGCTCAGGGTGATTCCGAGCCGGTCGAGGACGCGCGCGGTTGCCGCGTTGGTGTTCGGTGTCAGCGTCGGTTGTACGCAGCCGGCGAGGGCGACCATTTTTCTCCGGTGCGCGCGCGGACGCGGCCACGGCTGCTCGCTGCCGCCCGCCGGCATGGGTACTTTTTCGGCCAGCACGCGGGGCAGCAAGGGCCGGAAAAGCTGGCCGAGAGCGACCGCCGGTTTGAAAATCCACGGCCGGGGCAAGGCTTCGGTGAGCAGGAAGCGCGTAGCGCGTGCGGCAAGCGAACGGGGCACGCGTTCTTCCAGGACCTCGCGCCCGATTTCCAGCAGACGATGGTATCGGACTCCCGATGGGCAGGTCGTCTCGCACGACCGGCAACTGAGGCAGCGGTCGAGGTGCAGCTGCGTCTTCTCGCTCACCGCTTGCCCTTCGAGCATCTGCTTGATCAGGTAGATGCGCCCGCGTGGTCCGTCGAGTTCGTCGCCGAGCAATTGAAAGGTCGGGCAGGTTGCCGTGCAGAAACCGCAATGCACGCAACTGCGCAGGATCGCGTCGGCCTCGCGGCCGGCAGCGGTATCCTTGATGAAATCGGCCAGATGGGTCTGCATGGGCGACGAACTCTCAGAGATCCGGATACATTCGGCCGGGGTTGAAAACGCCTGACGGGTCGAAAGCCAGCTTCAGTTGGCGATGGATCCGTGCCAGCGGCGCCGACAAGGGCTGGAACACGCCGACCGCAGCCTTCAGCGCCGGCTCGGCGCGGAACAGCGTGGCATGGCCACCGGCCACTTCAGCCGCCCGGCGAATTTCCAGCGCGTCGCCGCCGCGCAGCCAGCGCTGCGCGCCGCCCCATTCGATGAAGGTCTCGCCAAGCTTCTGGCACGGCGCCAGCGAAGGTAGTGACAGCCGCCAGAGCGGCGCCTCGCCAGCAAAGAACGCATGCTGCTGCTCGCGCACCGCAGACCAGAAGGCGAGTGCGACGCTCTCGTCGAGCGCTTCGCCGCCGAGTGTGCGGGCGGCGGCAGTGACTGCCGCGGCGGCGCCTGACAGCCGCAAGGTCAGCACATCGTCGTGCCAGGCGGAGGCCGAGATGGGCAAGGGACGCCCCGCCCACTGGTTGAGCTTCTCCAGCGCAGCGGCCTCGCCGAGCGAAAAACGGAGGCTTTTCTCGGCTACCGGCAAAGGCAGGACCTTGAAGGAGACTTCCAGTACCAAGCCGAGCGTGCCCAGGCTGCCGGCCATCAGGCGCGACACGTCGTAGCCGGCAACGTTTTTCATCACCTGCCCGCCGAACGAGAGCACTTCGGCCAGGCCATTGAGCATCCGGACTCCGAGGACGAAATCACGCACGGCGCCGGCAGTCTGGCGGCGCGGTCCGGAGAGGCCGCTCGCCAGCATGCCGCCGACGGTTGCCGTCGGTCCACAGGCCGGCGGCTCAAAGGCCAGCCACTGGCCGCGCTCGGCGAGAACCTGGTTGAGCTCGGCAAGCAGCGTGCCGGCGCGCGCGGTGACGACCAG
>NZ_JAVMKF010000094.1:0-3591 GCF_031732815.1 Accumulibacter sp.
CCGGTGCTAGAATGCGCGTCCATGAACGGGTCCCAGCATTCGCACGCGCCGCGGGCCGCCGCCCAGCCTGCTCGCTACGCGCATCATGATGAGCATGATCCAGCGCATGCGCACGGACATGATGAAGGCCACGAGCACGGGCACGGGCACGGGCACGGGCACGGGCACGGGCACGGGCATGGCCACAGCCACCGGCATGGCGCCGGCAGCGGTCCGCAACTGATCTGGGCGCTGCTGCTGACGCTCGCTTTCGCCGCCGTCGAGGCGCTGGTCGGTTGGTGGGCGGGCTCGCTTGCCCTGCTCGGCGACGCTGGGCACATGGTCACCGACAGCGCCTCGCTCGGTCTCGCCGCGTTTGCTGCCGTTCTCGCCGGCCGCCCGCCGACCCGGCGGCATACCTACGGCTACGGCCGCGTCGAAACGCTTGCCGCGCTGTTCAATGTGCTCTTCATGGTCGTCGTCGTGGTTGCCATTTCGGTCGCTGCGGTCGGTCGAATCCTTGCCCCGGCGCCGGTCGTCGGCGAGGCGGTCACGCTGGTCGCTGCGCTCGGGCTGGGGCTGAACATCGGCGTTGCCTGTCTGCTCATGCGCGGCGAGCAGACGATGAACACGCGCGGCGCGCTGCTGCACGTGCTGGGCGACCTTTTCGGTTCGGTTGCCGCGCTGATTTCCGGTGCGGTCGTCATGTGGACCGGCTGGACGACGGTCGACCCGCTGCTTTCGCTGCTGATCTGTGCCCTGATGCTGGTCTCCAGCCTGCGTCTGCTGCGCGAGGTCGTGCAGGCGCTGATGGAGGGCGTGCCGCCCAGCCTGTCGAGCGAAGACGTTGGCCGGGTTCTGGCGGGCATTCCGGGGGTTGCTTCGGTGCATGATCTGCACATCTGGACGCTGTCTTCACAGCGCGTGGCGCTCTCCGCGCACCTGGTCGTCGAAGCGCTCGAGCAGTGGCCGGAGGTGCTCGCGACGAGTCGGCAGGTGCTGGCCGAGCGGGGAATCACGCATGTTACGCTGCAGCCTGAGCCGCTCAACGCGATCATCCGCTGGTTGCCGCGTCCGGCGGCGCAGCGCGAGGCGGTCTGAGCGGCGGGCGATCGGGGGAGCTCGCCGATGAGGGTGGTCGCACAGCGCGTCGCGGCAGCGCGGGTCGAAGTCGACGGCCGCGTCAGCGGTTCGATCGGTCGCGGATTGTTGCTGCTGGCGGGTTTCGCGGCGCGCGATTCGGCCGATGATATTGCCTGGATGTCGGGCAAGCTGGTCCGTTTGCGCATCTTTCCGGACGCTGCCGGCATGATGAATCGCAGCCTGCTCGAGATTGGCGGTGAACTGCTCGCCGTCAGTCAGTTTACGCTCTACGCTTCGACAAAGAAGGGAAATCGCCCGTCGTGGAGTGGCGCGGCACGGCCGGAAGTGGCGCAGCCCCTGTTCGCGGAATTCGTGCGACAGCTTGAACGGGATCTGGGCCGGCCGGTGCCGACCGGCGTTTTCGCGGCCGACATGCAGGTGCATCTGGTCAACGATGGTCCGGTGACGCTCGTCATCGACTCGCGGGACCCGGCCTAGTCACCCTTCAGCACCGAGCGCGGGCAGCGGCCGGTGTACCGTGCGGTAGAATACGCCCGATGCGGGTCCTTGGAATTGAATCCTCCTGCGACGAAACAGGCGTCGCGCTCTACGACACGGCCGACGGCGGCGTTCTCCGGGCGCACGCGCTGCATTCGCAGGTGCGCATGCACGAGGATTACGGCGGCGTGGTGCCGGAGCTCGCTTCGCGTGACCACATTCGACGCCTGGTTCCCTTGTTTCGGCGGGTTCTTGCCGAGAGCGGATGCGCCCGACACGAAATTGACGCGGTGGCCTATACGCAAGGGCCTGGCCTGGCCGGCGCGCTGCTCGTCGGTGCGGCGTTTGCCGAAGCGCTGGCGACGGCCCTCGACGTGCCCAGCGTAGCGATACACCATCTCGAAGGCCATCTGCTTTCACCCTTGCTCGCCCACCCGCCGCCCACTTTTCCCTTCGTTGCGCTGCTCGTTTCCGGCGGCCACAGCCAGCTCATGCGCGTCGGCGGGGTCGGCGACTATGTGCTGCTCGGCGAGACGCTAGACGACGCGGCCGGCGAGGCTTTCGACAAGACGGCCAAGCTGCTTGGCCTGGGCTATCCCGGCGGTCCGGCGCTGGCGGCGCTGGCCGAACGCGGTCGGCCCGGTCGGATCAGACTGCCGCGCCCGATGTTGCGCTCCGATGATTTGGACTTCAGCTTCAGTGGCCTGAAGACGGCCGTCGTCACGCGAGTGCGCGAGTTGGCGACGCTCGACGATCAGCAGCGGGCCGATATTGCGTGTGCCTTTCAGGAGGCGATCGTCGAGGTGCTGGTCAGCAAGGCGTTGCGCGCGGTCGAGCTCAGCGGTCTGCGACGCCTGGTCGTCGCCGGCGGCGTTGGTGCCAATCGCTACCTGCGCCGTTGCCTGGATGCGGCGGCCGCGGGCGCCGGTATCGCGGTGTTCTATCCCGCGCTCGAATTCTGCACCGACAACGGTGCGATGATCGCCCTGGCCGGCGCTCTGCGCCTGCAGGCCGGGCTGCTGGGCAGGACGCCCGGGGCTTTTGCCGTGCGTCCACGCTGGCCGCTGAGCGCTTGATCGAGCCGTTGCCGAGGGGTGGCGGATGAACCGGGAGCGCGCTACCGACGATCGAGTAAAGGCCGCGCCGTGCCGTGCGCCGGGTCACGCGGCTGTGGCCAAGGGACTCGCTCTACGCTTGCTCCTGGTGTTCTGGCGAGCGCTTGGCAAACTCTCCCGCCTGGCCGGCCGATGGCTGCCTGTCTGGCTGGGCATCAGCGCCGGCTGGGCGATCGCGTGCAACCCGCTGGTCGAACCGTCGGCCGATGGCGAAGCGGCCGTTTTCCGTCCGCACAGCAATGCCTTCCTGCACTGTCCGGTGAGCGAAGCGACTTATCGTGCTGTCGTCGGCACCTGGTGGCAGCAGCGGCTGTCCGCGGCGCCGCCCCTGCGCACGTTCTATCTCGGCCGGGCGGTGAGCTTTCCGTGGATCTCCCGCCACCTCGCCGATGCCGCGCTGACCAGCGCGGCCTGGGATGCGCGTCGCGGCCGGGCGCGGCGTAGCGGCGGCGAGAACGCTCTGGTCGCCGCGCTGCTGGCCGAGGCAGCGTTTCGTTCCCGGCTCGACGAGCCCTTTGTCGGGTCGCCGTACGGCGTGCTTGGCGTCACCGCCGAAAAGGTCCTGGTCGGTCCGGCCGGCGAGCATTCTTCGGACGCAGCGGCGGTCAACCGGCGGGTTCCGTACGACGCCATGCTCTGGCTGCAGATCGGCGAACGCCAACGCCCGGAGCAGGCGGGGAATTAGCCAGCCGGCGGCGTTCGCCGCCGATCAGGACTCGCTCGCCAGCAAGGCCGCCTTATGGAGCAGTCCGATGCTGACGCCGATCGCGGTTGGGCGGTTGAGGTTGCGCGGCAGCTTGCCGATCTTGTACCAGGCGAAGGCAGAATGCTCGAAGTTCAAGCGCGGCTCGAACTCGTGCTCGGTACGCAGCAGAAAGTAGTGCAGCTCGCGTAGCGCATCGACGTAGCCCAGGTG
>NZ_JAVMKF010000094.1:3691-6080 GCF_031732815.1 Accumulibacter sp.
CGTTCAGAAGCCGTGTCGTACCTGCGACAGGAAAGCGCGTGCCCGTTCATGCTCGGCTTGGGTGAAAAAGACCTCCGGCGTCGTGTCTTCCAGGATGACGCCGTCGTCGAAGAAGATGATCCGGTCGGCGACCTCGCGCGCGAAGCCCATTTCGTGCGTGACGACAAGCATCGTGATGCCGCTGTAGGCCAGCTCGCGCATCACGGCGAGGACTTCATTGACCATTTCCGGGTCGAGCGCCGAAGTTGGCTCGTCGAAGAGCAGCACCTTGGGGTCCATCGCCAAGGCGCGGGCAATCGCCACGCGTTGCTGCTGGCCGCCGGAAAGCTGCACCGGGTATTTGTCCGCCTGGCTCAGCAGGCCGACGCGTTCGAGCAGCGTGCGCGCCTTCTGCTCGGCCGCCGCACGCTCCATCTTGCGCACACGCATCGGCGCCAGTGTGATGTTGCGCAGGATCGTCAGGTGAGTGAAGAGGTTGAAGCTCTGGAAGACCATTCCAACTTCGCGGCGGATGGCGTCGAGGTTCTTCAGGTCGTCGTTGAGAACGATGCCGTCGATCACGATCTCGCCCGAATCGTGCGTTTCGAGACGATTCAGCGTGCGCAGAAAGGTCGACTTGCCGGAGCCGGACGGTCCGACGATGGCCGTCACCTGGCCTTCGTAGAAGACCGCAGAGACCTTTTTCAGCGCGTGGAACGAGCCGAATCGCTTGTCGACCTCGCGCGCCTCGATGATTGGTCGCAAGCCTGCGTCGGGGCTGGGTGCGGGGCTGTTCATGCGGCTGCGCTCAGCGCTTCTGGCCGGTGTTGAGCTGCGCTTCGAGCGCCGCCGTGAGCGTCGTGAAGGCGGTCGTCAGAATCAGGTAGATCACCGCCGTGGTGACGAAGACGGGGATCGGCTGGTAGCTCTCGGCCTGGACGCGGTAGCCGACCATGGTCAACTCGACGACGCTGATCGCGTAGGCAAGCGACGAATCCTTGACCAGCGAGGCAAGATTGTTGGCCAGCGCGGGTAGCGCGACACGCATGCTCTGCGGCAGGACAACGTCCATGAAGGTCTGTACCGGCGTCAGGCCGAGCGCCCGCGCAGCTTCGACCTGCCCCCAGGGGACGGCGAGAATCCCGGCACGCACGCATTCGGTGTTGTAAGCCCCGACATTCAGCGCCAGGGCGATTGCCGCACAGGCGAAATCGGACAACACGATGTCCTCGGGCAGGATCGACGGCGCTGCCAGCCAGACGAACAGAATCTGCAGCAGCAAGGGGGTGCCGCGAATCAGCCAGACATAGGCGTCGCAGATTCGGCGCAGCGGCCAGAAACGCGAGAGCTTGCCGACGCCGGCGAGAATGCCGATGACGATGCCCGAACTGCCGGCCACCAGCGTCAGCCAGACGGTAATGCGGGCGCCATCGGCGAATTGCTCGGCGGCCGGGCCGATCGGCTCGGGGGCGGCGGCGAGTGGTATCGCCAGTCCCCAGAGAAAGGCGAGCAGTCCGGCCATCGCGGCAAACATTGCCCAGCCGGGGTGGCGTGTCGCCCAGTTCATCGTTGGTCAGCGGCGCTATCAGCGGCAGGAAATGTCCTCCTTGAAGTACTTCTCGGACAGCGTCTGGTAGGTGCCGTCCTTCATCAGATCGGCCAGCGCCTGGTTGAGCTTGTCGGCCAGTTCCTTGTTGTTCTTGCGCAGGATCATCGACACGCGTTCGACGAAGACCAGATCGCCAGCGACGATTCCTGCCTTCGGGTTCTTGTCGAGCGTCGCCTTGACCGTGAACTTGTCGGAAATCCACGCCTCGACCTTTTTCGCGCGGAGCGCCGAAAACGCCTCCGGATCGCCCTTGTAAGTCTTTATTTCCTTGATGCCGTTGATCTTCTTGGCGGCGTCAGCGTAGCTGGTGGCGAGTTGCACGCCGACCGTCTTGCCGTTCAGTGCGGCGACGGTGAGCGGGCCGCCGGTGCGCGCGGCGATCTGCCCGCCGGTGCAGTAGTGCGGATTGGCGAAGTCGACCGATTTGGCGCGCTCTTCGGTGTAACCGTGCGAGGCGATGGCAAAATCGAAGCGGTCCTGCTGCAGCGCAGCCAATTGTGCGTCGAAGGGCACCACCTTCCATTCCAGCTTCAGGCCAAGCTTGCGCGCGATGGCTTCGCCGAGTTCGACTTCGAAGCCGGTGAGCTTGGCGCCCTCGTAGTAGTTGAAGGGCTGAAAACCACCCTCGGTGGCCGCGATGATCGTTCCCGAGCTCTTGACGACGTTCCATTCGCGTGCGTCGGCCGGGCCGGCAAGGATCAGCAACAGGGGCAGGGCGGCTTGCAACAAGCTGACTGGGAATCGCATGGCACCTCCTTCAAAGAAATGAACCGGTCCCGCCTGGGGACCGCCTGGTGAGCA
>NZ_JAVMKF010000095.1:0-6075 GCF_031732815.1 Accumulibacter sp.
GACCTGGGTCGGGTTGCTGATCGTGTCGAGCAGAGGATAACGGGTCATCGATGATTCATCCTGCGTGGAAACCTGGGGTGGGCAAGCAGCGGTCGGCAGCGGCGCACTTCAGAACTTGCGCCGGGTGATGAAGTCGGTCAGTTCAACGAGGCGGCGACCGCGCCCGGCAAAGACGCCGAGCGCCTCGATCGCCTGCCGCTGCAGGTCATCCGCCAGTTGGCGCGTTCGCTCCAGGCCGAGCAGGCTGACGTAAGTCGGCTTGGCGGCTGCCGCGTCCTTGCCGGCGGTCTTGCCCAGCGTTGTCGTATTGGATGTGCAATCCAGGATGTCATCGACGATCTGGAAGAGCAGACCCGCCCGTTTGGCGAACCGGTCGAGCGACTCGCGTTCGCCTTCGCTCAATGCCCGGCCGCAGAGCGCACCGAGTAGCACGGCAGCCCTGATCAGGGCACCCGTCTTCAGCGCATGCATCATTTCCAGCTCGGGCAGGCTGAGACTCCGGCCGACTGCCGCGAGGTCGATCGACTGCCCGCCAGCCATCCCGCACGAGCCGCTGGCGTGGGCGAGCAGACGGATCATTTCGAGCGCCTGCTCGCCGAGGTCCGGCAGCCCGCGCGCGAGAATCTCGAAGGCCAGCGACTGCAGGCTATCGCCGACGAGCAGTGCGGTCGCCTCGTCGAATTCGACATGGCAGGTCGGCCGGCCGCGTCGGAGAACGTCATTGTCCATGCACGGCAGGTCATCATGGACGAGCGAATAGCTGTGCATCAGCTCGACCGCGCAGGCCACCACGTCCAGCCTGTCCGGGGTGGCTTCGCTCAGCTCGCCTGCGGCAAAGGCGAGCAAAGGACGAACCCGCTTGCCGCCGCCCAGGCTGGCGTAGCGCATGGCCTGGTGCAACCGGGCCGGAATCGACTCGCCGGAGGGCAGGCAGCGCGCCAAGCTGGCTTCCACCCGCATCTGGACGCTGCGCATCCAGTCCGTGAATGACGGCTCGCCGCAGTCTGGCGCCAGGCCGTCGGCACCGCTCATCGCGCCTCGCTCCCGCTGACCGAAAAGTCGCGCAAGCTACCATTATCGAGAATCTGGATCTGGCGTTCGGCGTCGCTGAGTTGCTGGTGACACAACTTGAGCAATTCGCTGCCTCGCCGGTAAGCGGCGAGCGACTCGTCGAGAGGCAGGCGCCCGCCTTCCATGCGCTCGACGATCTGCTCAAGCTGGGCAAGCGCCTCCTCAAACTTGAGTGCGTGCAAGTCGGCGGTTTCCTGGGATGACGGCTCGCTGTTGCCTGCGGTCACTGATCTTGCTCCTGAGCATCGGCGCGTTTCGCCGGAAACCGCCGAAAATAGCCTATAAGCGTGCATCCGGTCAAATGGAACGGGGCAATTGCATGAATCCGATGGCCCACTGACGCAGAGCACTCGCACCTTCAGCGTGGCTGGCCGGTGCGACGTGAATCCGGCACCGGCGGCCGGAAGTTCGCTGACCTGGCGCCGCGCGAGCTGTGCCAACGCCTTGCGGCAGCCGCCTTCCTGCCAGCCGCCCATCGCGCTGCGCCAATCGAATCGCTCGCAGACCAGAGGCAATAGTGCCCGACGCGATATCTCCGGCAGCGAGTGGCCACTTCCCGGATTCGACCCGGAAGGTCAATCGAGAATTCCTGGCCGCACAGACGCATGCCCAGAGCTTCCTCTTCCAGGGCGGCGAGCCGGTGCGTGTCCGCCGGCGGCTGCCGAACGAACACCCGGCGCCGGTTGCCGTTCTCGCCACGCCGATCCGCGTCCTGCTCGCCAGCCCGCGGCCGGAGGACGACGCCTGCGACTACCTCGACCACCGCGCCAGCGCCAGGCCGCTGGTCGAGGCGATGGAAGCGCTCGCCGGGCAGGTCGAACTGCGCCTGCTCACCCCCCCGACGCTGCCCGCGTTGCGCGACGAACTCGAGCGCGCAGCGCGCGCCGGCGAGCCCTACCATGTGCTGCACTTCGACGGGCACGGCGTCTACGACCGGCACGCCGGACTCGGCGCGCTCTGCTTCGAAGACCCGGAAGACGTACGCCCGCGCGGCCGGCGCCGGCACGCCAACGTCCCCTCGCCCGAACTCGGCGCGCTCCTGCGCGAATACGGCATCGCGCTCGTCTTCCTCGAAGCGTGCCAGAGCGCGCAAGCCGAAAGCGCCAACGAATCGGTCGCCAGCGCCTTGCTCAAGACCGGCGTCGGCTCGGTCGTCGCCATGAGCCACAGCGTGCTCGTCGAAACCGCGCGGCGTTTCGTCGAAGCCTTCTACCGCGCGCTCAGCCGCGGCGAACGCGTCGGCTCGGCGATGCTCGCCGGCCAGCGCGAACTGAAAGACAACCCGGCACGCGGGCGCGTCTTCGGCATCGGCGAATTTCGTCTGCACGACTGGTTCGTCCCCGTGCTCTACCAGGACCGCGACGACCCGCAACTCTTCCGCAGCACGCCCAGCCGGCAGACGCTGGCAGACTGGCGCACACGCCTCAAGAAACGCCTCGGCAAGCTGCCCGACCCACCGGCGCACGGCTTCGTCGGCCGCAGCCGCGAGTTGCTCGAACTCGAACGCATGCTCGCCAGCGAACGCTACGCCGTCGTGCGCGGCCAGGGCGGCGAAGCGCTTGCACGCGCGCGTGCTGGCGGCCGGCGACGCGGCGTATGCCGACGCCGACTACGACCTGGCGCTGGCGTGCTTGGTCGTCCGGCGCACGCTGGGGATGGCCGGGAACGCCGGCGCCGCGTTGTCGCCGCTCGCTGAAGCGCAGCGGCGCTTCACCGCGGTTGAAGCGCGCGCACCCGGCGGTGGCGCGGCGCGCATGGCGGCGGTCTGCATCACCGACCAGGCGGACTGCCTGGTCGACCTCGGCCGCCTCGACGAAGCCGCGCAGGCGTACGAACAGGCGATTGCCCTCGCCGAGCAAGAGCACGCCGAACGCGACATCGCGGTCGGCAAAGGCCAGTTGGGCAGCGTCCGCCTGCGGCAGCGCCGCTTCCCGGAAGCGCTCGCGGCGTGGGGCGAAGCGCGCGAACGCTTCGCGGCGCTCGGCGAAGCGGCGACGGTCGCCGTCGCCTGGCACCAGATCGGCATGGTCCACCAGGACGCCGGCAACGGCGAAGCCGCCGAAGACGCGTACCGCCAGTCGCTGGCGATCGAGGTGCAGTGCAACAACGTCGCCGGGCAGGCGAGCACCTTGCTCCAGTTGGGCAACCTCTACGCCAACGTTCTCGGCCGCCCGGAGGACGCGGTGACGCACACTCGGCAGGCAGCCGAGCGCTACCTCGCGCTGCGCGACGCGGCCGGCGAAGGCCGCGCGCGCAGCAACCTTGCCGATACGCTGCGCCGCCTCGGCCGGCGCAGCGAAGCACGCCAGGCGACTCGGCAGGCGCGCGAGGCGTTCCTCGCCTACCGCCGCGACGGCGGCGAGAACCACAGCGGCGGCGGGCCGCTGGCGGCGGAAATCACCCGCCTGCTTCTCGCCGGCGACAGCGCCAGCGCCGACGCACTGCTCGCGCAACTGGCCGGGGAACTGGCCAGCACAACGCCGACGCCCCCGCCTGGCTGCCGCCGTTCGTCGCCGCGCTGCGCGCCATCGTCGCCGGCGAGCGCAGCGTGGCGCTCGCCGACGCGCCGGGGCTCACCTACGACCTCGCCGCCGAAATCGTCCTGCTGCTCGAGCGCCTGGCCGCCGCCGGCCGCTGAGGCCCGGGTAGGCGGCCGCCGCCGGAGCCGCCTCGGCGGGATACGAACTCTCTACTCCGGGGTGCGTATCGGTCGGTCGGGATGCGATCTCCGCTTCATCGGCTGCAAACTCGATCGGTCGAGCAGCGAACGCGACCCGCCGAGCTTTGAACGCGACCCTCCGAGCTTTGCGCTCGATCTCCCGAGCTTTGAGCTCGCTGTTCGGAGCTTGGAGCTCGAACGTCCGAGCGGCGAGCTTCGACTGGTCGAGCTTCGGGCTCGACCCACAGAGCTGGGAACTCGATCGCCCGAGCTTGGAGCTCGGCCGGCGTCGCCAGTGCCGGCAAGGCGCGCCAGGCGCGCCGCTTGTCGATCGAAGCCGACCCCGCCGTCGACCCGGGCACGCCGTCCGGTCTGGCCGTGCTCGCGCGCGCAGCCGGCACGCTGCTGCGCGGACTGCCGTGGGAACTGCTGCACGACGGGCGCCGCTTTCTCTTCCAGGGGGCCGAGCCGCTGCGCCTCCAGCGGCAGCGCGGTGTTCAATGCGAGTGTGGCCGAGCCTCGCAGCAGGAAGCGTACCAACACGACGGCGACCTTTACCCGAACTGTGACCAGGCACGGCGCCTGCATCAGCGATCCCTGCGCTCTCCATGCGGCCTGCGGCTGCTGCGCAGCCGGAGACACGCTTGACCAAGGACCAGGAAGTAAGCCTGCTACGGCAGGGTTTCTCCTTGCTGCACCCGGGAGCGCGCACTTGTTTTGCGCTGGAAGTCCTCTCTCGCTCGACACGGGGAAGCCTCAGGAACAGCGCTGCTCGCTTCATCTGGCCGGTTCATGGCGTGTTCCTTGAATCCGTCGCTGACGATCCGGCAAAGCTGCGCATCGCGCGGGGCCGCTCTTCCGCACCTTGCCGGAACGGCTCGGCGCCAGGCTTCCGTACCGATAGTGGGTGGGCGATTCGCGCAGTTGCCGCCGTCGCGTCGCGGCCTTGTCCAAGGCACGGGGTACAGGATGGCGCAACGCGTCGCGGCGTGGCAGCGCAACAAGCGTTGCGCGCCAGGCGCTGCACGCCTTTCCTGGGTTGATCGTCCTTGACAGGGTACGGGCGACCCGTATAGTGCAAGTCACGCGTGCGGTGATCGAAACCCCGACGTTCCAGAAACAGGCCGAGAAGCTGTGGTCCGAGGACGAGCGGCTGGCCTTGATCGACTGGATTGCCGCCAATCCGCTGGCCGGAGACGTGATCCCCGGGGCGGAAGGCGCACGCAAGCTTCGCTGGCGCCGTGCCGGGTCCGGCAAGTCAGGCGGGGCGCGGGTGATCTACTTCAATTTGACCGAGCAGGGAGTGGTGCTGCTGGTCGCGGCGTATGGCAAGGCGGAACGCAGCAGCATGCGGCCCTCGGAAATCGACAAGGTGACGTGATATGGAGAGCACGAGAATGGACGTCGACAAGGTGGCAGCGGCGATCGAGGCCGACGCGGGTGAAGCGCTGCCCGATCTGCGGCAGGCGCTCGCCGAAGCGCGGGAAGGGATGGGGCGTGTCACGACGCCCGAACAGATCCTGGTGCGCCAGGCGCGGCAGCAGTCGGGCCTGACGCAAGCGGCCTTCGCCGAGCGCATCGGAACGCCGGTGGCGACGCTGCGCGACTGGGAACAAGGGCGGTTCCAGCCGCCAGGGGCGGTCTTGTGCCTGCTACGGCTGATCGTCGGGCATCCCGAGTTATCTGAGGAGTTGAGCGAAGCTTGAGCTTCGTGGAGGGTCGTTCGACTCGGAGGTCGTACTCGGAGGTCGTACTCGGAGGTCGTACTCGGAGCTGACAAATGAATTTCCTGCGCGAGCAGTCTGCAGCGTTGCCCGCTTCTCGCCTATCCACTGGCTATCTCGCCCGTTCGCGTTCGCGTTCGCGTCGGGCATCGTGGCCTGCTCGTGATCATTTTCCTGGACGTTTTCAGGGCACTTCCTGCCACCGAAGTCAAGGGCTGACGACAATTCCGCGCCGGCTGCGCTGACTGCGCTGACTGCCGCACGCGCAGCCACGCGACCCATCGCGGCGCCGCGCAAGGAGCCGGAGTACACTCTCCGCTTGCAGAACCGAAGCCAACAACGAGAGGGGAGCGCCTCGATGGCAAAGAACGATTCAGCAAGCGCAGGCCAAACGCCAGGCGCTTCCGCCACCTGGTTCGTCTCGCACAGCAGCGGCGACGACGGCATCGTCCGCCGTCTGCGCAGCGCGCTCGCCGATCTGGACACGCAACTGACGATCGACTCGCGCGAGTTCCGCGGCGGCGATCCGCTTGAATCGACAATCCGCGCCGCGATCGAGCGCTCGGCGGGCGTGCTGGTGCTCGTCTCGCCGAAGGCGTACGGCTCGGCGTGGGTGGGCAA
>NZ_JAVMKF010000096.1:0-33611 GCF_031732815.1 Accumulibacter sp.
TTGATTCTGCAACTCGGTACTTCGCAAAATCCGTGAGATCAGGTTGTCTGTGCCTACACCAGCGCAGCATCCGCTCACCGTCTACGCACAACTCCTGAGGCAACAGCAGCTTGCCGCAGAGATCACGCCATGAACCCGCAGGACGAACGAATGCTCGCATTATGCGAAAGCCTGAACCTGCCGTTCATCGCGCAGAGCTACGTTGCCGCCGCCCAGCAAGCTGCGGAGCGTGAAAGCGCCTACAGCGACTTTCTCGAAGGACTCCTGAAAGGCGAGAGCGTCGGGCGACAGGTGCGCAAGCAAAGCCTGCTGACTCGTCTGGCAGGGTTTCCAGCGATCAAGACGCTGGAGGGATTCGACTAGCTCTTTGCGCTGGCGTCACAAGGAGCCAGATCGACGAGCTCGCCGGTCTGGCCTTTGTCGAGCGCCAGAACGTCGTCCTGGTTGGCCCCTCCGGGGTGGGCAAGACGCATCTGGCCATTGCCCTTGGTTATCGCGCCACGCAAGCCGACACCAAAACGCGTTTCACGACGGCCGCCGACCTCTTGCTGACCCTCTCGGTCGCGCACGCCCAAAACCAGTTGAAAGCGGTCATGCAGCGCGCGATCAGCGCTTACTGCCTGCTGATCATCGACGAGATCGGCTATCTGCCGATGAGCCGCGAGCAGGCCAACCTCGTCTTCCAGGTGATCGCCGCGCGCTACGAGAAGGGCAGCCTGATCGTCACCAGGAATCTGCCGTTCGGCCAATGGGATGCCACCTTTGCCCAGGATGCGACGCTGACAGCAGCCTTGCTGGATCGGTTACTCCACCACGCGCAGATCGTACCGATCGCCGGAGAAAGCTACCGGCTGAAACGTCAGCGCCAGGCGGAAATGGTTCAAGCGAGAACGGCGACGGCCGGCTAGCAAGCCCCGACCCGCTGGTGGGACCTCCTTCCGATTGGGCCTACGGCCCGCCCTCCAGGAGGCCACACCACCGCCTTGACTCCGCTTTCGGGGCGTATCAGTTTTCAATCGCTGACAAGCGAAAAACTGTGTCAGTTTTCAATCGGTGTTGACACCAGCCGGGTGACGAGCGGTTCAGGGAGCAGATCGAAAAGCTCGCCACCCGAGGAGTTGCCTCAAAGAGCGCCGGTAGACCGAGAAGCAATGGCAATCGTGGCTGACCGCGTTTCCTGACCCTGCCCCCCTCTTCCTGGTACGCCTGTTTTCCAACGGCTTGACAGCGCCGGACCGAACAAGTCCCGTACTTTGCGCGTACAATCAGCGCGCTAATGGTCGCTGCGAGCGTGGACACGCTGCGCCATGGTCAGCAAGGCATTGCTCTAGCGTTTTTTTCTTGGCCGGCGTTCTCATCTTCCTGGATGTCCGCTCGAAGCTTTTTTCTCGGCATGCACCCACCTGGCCCAGCCACCGAGCTCGGCCGACAAGCGATTCAGGTCGCGGCTTGGCGCGATCCAAGCTTATTCGTCAGGCATCAACTCCATTTCTCCGTGACTCGTCGCTTCGCCTTCCTCGCAATCCTTAGCGCCATTTTATTTGGCGCGTGGCTGGTTTCCGTTCAGCCTTTCGTTTCGCCGATCCCGTCCAAACCGCCGGTGGTCGATCAAGTTCGATTGCAAGAGATCGTACGGCACCTCTCGGTCGGGCTTTACCCGCGCAGTGTTGATCAAGCCACGAAATTGACGGCTGCCGGGATGTACATCCGGGACGCGTTCGTTGCCGCCGGAGCAACTGTCGAACTTCAGGACGTTATCGTTGAAGGCGAAAGCTTCTTCAACGTGATTGCTCGCTTCGGTCCGAGTCAAGGTTCGCTGATCGTTGTCGGCGCGCACTACGACTCGCACGCGCATCTTTCGGCGAGCTCGAGAAACCGAGAGCCGTACAGTCGCGATACGCACACTCCCGGGGCCGATGACAACGCCAGCGGGGTTGCCGGACTTGTCGAATTGGCATTTCTGCTCTCGAAAGTTCAGCTTCAGCAGCCGGTCGAACTGGTGGCCTATACGCTCGAGGAACCTCCCCACTTTCGCACGGAGCACATGGGCAGCGCTTGGCACGCCAAGTCGCTCAAGGCCGCGCAGCGAAACGTCGCGCTGATGATTTCGCTCGAGATGATCGGCTACTTCACGGACGCCCCCGACAGCCAAACCTTTCCTCTGCCCGGTATGGGGGCGCTGTATTCAACCAGGGGCGATTTCATATCGATCGTCGCTCGTCCTCAGGATTGGTCGCCCACGCGAAGCCTCAAGGCGGCAATGTTGGGTGCCTCGGACCTGCCGGTTCGCTCGATAAATGCGGTATCCGCGATAGCGGGGATCGACTTTTCAGATCACCGCAGCTACTGGGCTGAAGGCATCCCCGCGGTGATGGTCACAGACACCGCGTTCTACCGAAACGCCGAGTACCACAGGGCTGGCGACACCTTCGAGCGACTTGACTACGCGCGAATGGCCAAGGTGGTCCAGGGCGTGTACTCGTTCATCACGAATCAGCACCATTGAAGTCCGTCGACGCCCCCGCAGCGGATGTAAATGGAGCCGCGCCGCTGTCCTCTGCTTCGCTCAGCCCGCCGTCGCTCCCCCGCGCGGGGCGGAGTCAGGCGTCACGCGGAAGCACCGTGGCACTCGTCAAGCTTCTCAGGTACCTTTGGGCTGCACCTGCCTCAGCGGTTGGCGCCACGGTCGCTCTGGTCGGCGCGCCGCTCGGCGCCCGTTGCGCCTGGCACGCCGGTGTACTCGAAGTCAGCTTGATCGGTCGCCACAGGACGGCGAACTCGCACAGACATTCACTGCCATTCGCGGCGATCACATTGGGCCATGTCGTCGTCGCGGTGAGCAAGGAAGAGCATGTCCGTCTGCGTGCTCACGAGAGAGCGCATGTCGCCCAGTACGAACGCTGGGGACCGCTGCTCCTCCTCGCCTATCCGGCCGAAAGCCTGCTCCAACTGCTTCTTGGTCGGCGACCGTACCAGGACAACCGGTTCGAGGTCGAAGCGCGGCGGGTTGCAGCAGCGCAGGCACCGCGCTGTCGGCTACCGTGAGTGCCAAGACTTGGCGCGAGGCGCCGACATCGTGCGGCACTCGGGTCCGGCGACGGTGCAGCCCTGCTCCATCTTCCGTCGCCGGACCACGCCGTCGCGGGCGCTTCAGAGGGGGGTGAATTCCTCGCTCTGGCACGACGAAACATGGACAGCGATGGACGGCGCGAGCCTTGGCCCGGCTCAGCCGAGCGTCAGAGGAAGCCGTCGTGCGGGAGAACTCTTCGGAGGTGTCTTCGAGGATCATCGCGCCGAGCAACAGGCGAAGCTTGGCGAACATGCAGGCCGACAGGGCGGCGCTGTTCTCCAGGATCAGTTCTTCGCCCACCTTCATCGCCCGAACCAGCAGGCCGTAATGGGAAGGCGGCTCCTGAGTTGATTGACGGTGGGGTGTTGAAGGAATTTGAGTCGGTGGCTGAAATCGAGCCTCAGCCGAGCGCATCGGCGAAAGCTTTGCGAGAATACGAATCCCGCTCTTGACTGTGGAGGTCAGATCCTTGTCGCAACGAATCCCCAATGCCATGGCCGGGAAGTTCGCCGCCATCACCGCCCTGACCGATAGCTTCTGTGCTGAAAAGCTGAACGAAGAGTACCGTGAAATGATCCACCAAGTGGTCGGCGCGCTGGCGAGAAAGCGCCCATCACCATTGTTGCGCGGGACCGAAAAGGTCTGGGCCGCGGGCGCCGTGCACGCGGTGGGACGGGTCAACTTCCTCGACGACCCTTCCAGCACACCGCACTGCAAGCCGCGCGTGATCTACGAGTTCTTCGGCGTCGCCGAGAGTACTGGGCAGAACAAGTCCAAGGAGATCCGGGAAGTCCTCAAGATGGATCCATTGGCGCCGGCGTGGACCTTGCCCAGCCAACTCGCCCGGAATCCGATGGTCTGGATGCTGCAGGTCAACGGGGTCCTGGTAGACATTCGGCGCGCTTCTGTTGAATTGCAGAGGATGGCCTTCGCCAAGGGCCTGATTCCGTTTGTTCCCGCCGACCAGCCGGTCGATGAGCAATGATCTGAAGGCGGACAGCCTTACGTCCTCAAGCAACGACGCCCGTCTGCGCGCAAGGCGGATGCGGTTCGCCAATCCGGTCACTGCCCGCGTGTGATCGCCTCCGCGCGCGTGCCGCGCCTGCAGAATGGGCGGGAAGTCGTTTTGGATGGGCTGGCCGGGCAAGTGAGCTGGCCTGACGCAGCGAGCCCGGCTGTTCGCTTGCACGACTTGCTGCCCGTTCGACCATCCAGCTCGTACCTTTCGCTAGACGCTTTTCGAGGCGAAGCGGAGACCCAGGCAGCTACCCTGTGGCTGCCCCTTTTCCGGCGGTTTGGCGCCTCTGCGCCGTCGTGAACAAACACTCACGCGGCGGGAATGCTTCTTCCGGAGAAATCGGAGATACTTGAGCAAACCCTTACGGAGCGTGAGCGATGCCCAAAGTCGCTGTCATCGAAGACGACCGGCCCACCAGCAACCAGCTCGCTGAGTGGATTCTCGCAGCCAGGCCGGGCATTCGGGTCGAGCAGTGGTTTACCCGTGACGAAGCCGAAGCGGCGATTGCCCGCGAGGACTATGATTTGGTCGTGCTCGATATCGAGTTGGGGCGCGAGCGCCATGCCGGCGTGGCGATCATCAACGCGATCAACAAAGGCGGGCGCGGGACGCCGGTGCTGGTCGTCTCGGCGATGCCGGCGGCGATTTACCGCAGCATCATGAAGGCGCTCGATGCCTGGGACTACCTGCAGAAGGCGACCTTCTCCGAATCCGATTTCGTCGACACTTTCCTCGAAATTCTGCGCACCGCGCATGACCGGGAGCACGGCAGGGCGAACGCCGCTTGCGGCGATGAGTTGTCGCTCGACCCGCTCCGCCAGGCGGCTCCGCTGTGGCGCGGCAAGCGGGTCAACCTGCCGCTGACGGCACAGCGGATTCTCGCCACGCTCTACGAGAAGCGTGGCCAGGTGGTTTCCTACGAGGAGTTCTTCCAGGTCGTGAAAAGCGGTCGCAACCGGGACAACGTACGCAAACACATCAGCGCGATCCGCGAGGCTTTTCGCGAGTTCGATGAAGACTTCGACCGCATCGAGAACATCCCGATGCGCGGCTTTCGCTGGTCGGACCCGCCGGCCGACGCTGCCCGCGGATGAGCGCGGCGCTTGCCTGGTTGGCGTCGTTCCGTCTGCGCATCCTCTTTCGCGGCGCGTTCCTGTTGCTTGCGCTGGCCGTTCTGACGATGGCGGTCACCGTCTTGCAGGAGGAAAAGCAGCGCAGCTACGATACCTACCAGGCGAGCTTCGCCAAGACCAAAGAACAGATCGCCGCTCGCCTGCGTCACCCGGCCGGGCAGCTCGCGCTGCTCAATCCGCCGCGCGGCACCGAGCCGGGCAACCCAGTGCGCCCGGTCGTCCTGCCCTTCTCCGGCATCGACTTCGACGATCAGAACAAGGTTCGTCATGCGGTCGAAATGGCCGGCTGTCTGGTCCAGTACCGCAACTACGGCAGCCTCTGCGTGGCCATCGGCAACAATCCTTGGGCGGGCGGCTTCATCTACGCCGCGGGCACCTTCGCCAGCGCGCCGCTGGTGGCGCACCGCATCGGTGACGAGCTTCTCGATGGCGCGCACCGCCTGCGCGTCAGCGTCACGCTGCGCGGCGAAACCTACCGCTGGCTCGCCCCCTTCGAACCGCTTGGCGCCCACAGCCGGCCGCTGAGCGACGGCGTTCGCGGGCGGTTCACCGGATACGTCGAACGCGACGAGCGGGATTATGTCGGTCAGAAGCCGGTCAAGGAATTCCGCGGCTGGGTCTGGCAGAGCGGTGCGTGTCTCGACGGCCAGGACGAGACGAGCGAGTGTCAGCGGAGATCGTTCTTCTCGCTGCGGCTGCCAATCGAGATTCTCAGCCAGGCGCTGCTGCAGGGGAAAAGACCGCCTTGGCCGCCGCCCGATCTCGATCAGTTTCGGGTGCGCCTCCAGGTGCTGCCGCCCGGCGACGCGCCGGCGCTGTTCGACAGCGACGAAGAGGGAGCACGACCGCCATTCTCGCTCAACGACCTGACCAGCCTGCTGCTGCCCGGCGAGACGCTGAGCGTGCGCAAGGGCGTCGCCGGCAAGGACATCGAGGTCGCCCATCTGAGGGGTCAGGACGAGATACTCGAAGCGTTCTCGCCGCTGCTCACGCGCCTGATCCGCAAGCTGCCGGTCGACACCTACGATGCTCCGGTCGAGCTGGTCGACGAGATCGCAACACCCTTGGGCAGCTACCAGATCGTCCTCCGCGGCGATGCACGCAGCGTGAACCGGACACTGAGCGCCGTTGCCACGCGCGTTTCGTGGTTCGTCGGCGCCATGCTGCTGGCGATCGCCGTCGCCTGGCTGGCGATCGAAGCGGGAATCATCCGGCGCATTGCGCGTCTCACCCGACGCGCCAGCGACCTCTCGCGCAGCGTCCAGACGACCGGCGGGCTGGAGCGTTTCGACCTCGCCGACCTGCGCGGCAGTGATGAGCTCGGAATCCTCGCCAACTGCCTGAATGAGTTGCTGCGGCGGGCAAAGGAGGACGCCGAACGCGAGCGCATTCGGGCCGCGCAGGAGAAGGACCAGTGGCACGCCGTCGGGCACGAGATCATGTCGCCGCTGCAATCGCTGTTGGTGCTGCACGGCGACCCGGACGACCCGAGCCACCGCTACATCAGTCGAATGCAGCAGGCCGCGCGCATCCTCTACGGCAGCGCCAGCCCGAGCGAGGCCTTCCAGTCGTCGTCGATCGAGGTACAGTCGGTCGACCTCGCCGAGTTCCTCCAGCATGTCGCGGATAACGCGGGCTTTGCCGATCTGAGCTACCGCCCGGCGGAGGGCCCGGTTCTCGTGCGCGCCGACGAATATGCCCTCGAAGACGTATTCACGCACGTGCTGAAGAACGCCGCGCGCTGCCGGCGGCCAGGCACGCCGATCACGATGACGCTGCAAACGAGCGACACTGCCGTCACGGTATCGATCCACAACGTCGGCAAGCCGATTCCCGACGAACTCCTGGAACGGATCTTCGAGTACGGTGTGTCCGAGCAGATCGAATCCGGCGCCAATGGCAACCGCGGCCAGGGCCTTTTCGTCGCCAAGACCTACATGGCCAAGATGGGCGGCACGATTGTGGCGAGCAACGCCGAGGATGGCGTGAGTTTCGTCCTGACGCTGCAACGGGTGCGCAGCGGAGCGGGCCGAATGTGACGTGTGGCGGGAAGGCCAAACCGCCAAGCCCCGCTGTGGCGGCTCGCCTTCGAGTAGCGCGTCTCCGGACGGAGCTTGGCGGACGACCAGGCACCGCACAATTGCCTGCCGCAAGCGATCCGGATTCAGCGCGCCGTCGTCCGCTCGCCATGCACGGCCATTCAGCGCAGACTTACCGTTTGCGCTTTCCAGAGCGGACTCTGCCAGCGATAGAAGGCGCTCAGCGAAGCCGGCCGGTCAGCCGAGCGCTCGACTGCGAGTGTAGAGAGGTTGATCAGCTCGAAGCTCGTCCTGTAGCGGCCATTCAGCTTCGTCTCGCGCGCCGCGAGCATCTGCGACGATCCGGGCACCCAGCCGGCGAACTCGAGATAGCCGAGGTTCGGCTGGTCATTCGCCGGCGGGATGACGTCGACCGTCCACCCGGCAGCGCTGCGCCGGAACACCCAGAGCTCACGCCAGGTGTCGAGCGGCTGCACGGCGACGGTCACCGCCATTCCCTGCGGATGCACGGCGGCCGAAGCCGGCCACACCGTTCCATAGGTGCAGCGGGTGAAAAGTGGCGGCTGCGCGCCGTTCCCGGCCTGGACGAGGTCGATGCACGTTTCGCCGGGTTGTCCGGAGCGCGTGGTGATCGCCAGCCCGCCGGCTGCCTTGAGCGGAGCGACCGGCACACCCGGTTCGGCGGCCCAGCGCGAAGCACCGACGCGCAGCGCCGCGTCACTGTAAGCCGCGGCATCGCTTTCCGCCAGTTCGCTCTTGTTGATCGCGGCCAATTCGCTCAGTGCGCGGCTAGCGGCTTGCGCAACGGCGGCAGGACCGAATTCCGGCCGCCGCGCGCGCTGCCAGGCAAGGCTCGCCCAAACGCCTGCCCGGCGCAGGTGCAGGCGGTTTTTCAGCACCTCCGGGAGCTGCACGCTGTTGATCCGGTCAAGCACATCAGCGCGCCAGTTGTCGAGCGAGAAGCGTTCGACCGGGGTCAGTGTCGGCGCGACGCAGTCGTGCCGGGTCAGCGCCAGCGCCGCCAGCGCCTTCTGCACGTCACTCGCGCGCAAGGCCAGCACCCGGCGAAACGCCTCGCCGCTGTAGCAGAGGCGGACCTGATCGTCACGCTCGAGGCTGACCATATCGACGCCATAATGGGCGGCGACCTCGAGATGTGCACCAAGCGTGTTGTCGGGGGCCTTGCCCTGGCGCGCCGTCGCACGCTGCGCGAGGCGCTCGGCAAACGCGCCGAGGGCGTCGAACACCTCGCCGTCGATCACCTCGGCCGGTGCTGCCTTGAGATAGGCCGCCGCGTAGCTGATTCCCAAGGCTTCCGCGCCCGGCGTGTCGCGCAGAAAGCGGACGACGGCAAGCAACTCGGGAGCGTTCTCCGGCTGCAATGCCTGCTGCCGCACCTGGCTTGCGCGCAGATAGCCCGCGCGCTCGCGGCGGTGGTCATAGACCTGCAGATAGTCGCCCTTGCTGCCCCGGATTTCGAGACTGTCGCCCTGCCAGAGGAGCGCATGCTGCGCGGCGGACTCGCGCGGTGCAGCGCGCAGCACGGCCTGATCCTGGGTGACGATGGCGATGACGGTGAGAGCGGTGGCGAGCATGTCAGCGTCCCTGCTCGGCGGAGTCTTCGGCGGCGACCGGATCGGTCCTCGGCAGTGCCTTGGGCTGATCGCGGCTGGCCGAATTGCTGCCGAGCAGCGTCGCGCCGATGAAGCCGCCGTCGCCGGGCGGCGGCGCGATGATCACCGAGATCTTGTCGGAGAGTTTATCGGCCAGCGTCTTCTGGATCAGCAAGGGGTTCTTCGAGATCAGCGCGCCATCGCGCGCGAGTTGCTCGCTGGCGATCTTGCCGAGGCGCTCCTGCCGATAGGCGTCGGCATCGGCCAGTTTCTGGCGCGAATCGGCCTCGCCTGCCGCCTCGATCCGGCGTGCCTGCGCTGTGGCTTCGGCGTTCTTGATCCGCCCGGTCTTCTCGGCTTCGGCTTCCAGCGCGCGTTGTTCGATCTGCTTCTGCTTGAACGGCAGGACGTGCTTCATCGCTTCGGCCTGCGCCTTGGCGGCGATGATCTGTTCCTGGCCGGCCGCCTCGGCCGCCTTTTCTCGGCGAACTTTCTCGGCCTCGGCTTCGAGTTCGCTTTCCCGGACCTGCTTGTCCTTGAGTTCGAGCGTATAGCGCATCTTCTCGGTCGCCAGTCCCTCGGCGAGCAGACTCTCCATTCCGGCCTTGAAATCGGCTGGCAGGTCGACCTTGCCGATGCTCACCGAGTCGAGGACGATCCCGTTCGCGGCCAGGCGCGTTTTCAGTTCGTGCTCGATGACTTGCTCGATCTCCTGGCGCTTGCTCGAGAAAACCTCGCGCACGGTATAGCGCGCCAGCGTTTTGTAGAGGACGCCGCGAACCAGTGGATCGACGACCTGGTTGCTGATGTCCTCGGGCAGGGTACGAGCGATCGCGGCGATCTGCTGCCGATCGAGCGCGTAGCGCACCGAGACGTCGACCCCGAGGGAAAGACCTTCCACCGACTGGAAGGGAGCCGAGCCGTTGGCGCTGACGCCGTCGGCCGGGCGATAGAGCTGGTCACGCAGCGAGAAGCGGCGCAGCTCGTGCAGCCTGGGGACGACGAGTACGGCGCCTTCAGAGACTTCGACCGACTCGCCGGTGAAGTGGTTGAGGCGGACGCCGATCTCGCCGCGATCGATGCTCTGCACCGGCGGATGAGCGTAGAGGACATAAGCCGCCACGGCCAGCCCACCGATGGCGATGAGTCTGACCGCGCGCTGCCGCGGCGCGCCGCTACTGCTGATGGCCAGCGGTGCGTCCGCGGTGGCGACACCACTCAGTGCTTCGCGCAGGCGCTGAACGATTTTGGTGAATTGAGCTTTCATCAGATTTCTTCCCGGAACATGATCTTCGACAAGTGGGGCAAGCGCCCGGCCGTGGGGGCGGGAAGATCGGTCCGCACCCTGGTTCGGCATGGGGTGCATGGTCGTCGAGGGGCCGCGGAAGATTCAACGGCGACGCGGGAGCAGTTTGTTCACGAACCGGGAGCGCTTCTTCCGGGCTGTGTACGTTTGCTCACGCGAGTGAAGAAATCGTGCTGTCGTCGGCCCCGGGTCTAGCTGTTCCAGCAAGCGCGGTCAGTTGATCGCGTCGGGCACGTTCCTGACCAGGAGCCCCAGCTCGGTATCGCCGACAATAGACAGCTCACGGTTGAAGAACAGCGTGTCGGCATCTTCCCGGCGCGCGAGCCACTGCAGGAATGCCGAGAGACCGGCCCGGAAAGAGAGGTCTGTTTTGTTGGAACGTTCAACAGCCGAGGAAAGTGGCCGCATCTCGTTCCCAGAGCATTGCTTGCACACCACTCATTGTGGAATCTGTTCCTTACGGGATACGCCTGTTCGCTCAATTGAGCACGCCCCCCGGACCGAAAGGCCGACAGGCTGCTGGAATCCAACCGCTGGATTCCCCTTTTGACGCCTTCGAGATCGAGAAAGGATTCTGCGGCCTGAGCCGCTGGTTCCTGGCGAGCCAAGAGGGTGATTTTCTCGCGGTCATCCAGATTCTGAATACCAGCACGTCGTACTCGCAGTGGGGAACAACAGGATTGCACGAACAACGACTTTCGTCGCCAATGTCAGGCAACAAAAAAAGGGATACGATGCCGAGCACGGCGGAGAAAGGAGTGAAGAGCTTGTTCAGGCTGTCGCGGGCTGCGGCGGCGACGGGCTGAAAGGAATAATGGAATGGCACTTGGGCGAGTCGAGCGTATCCTGATCTTGGCGAAGACCTACCCGTCACCCAGTGCGCAGTACGTGGAAACGTCGTGCGTCGCCGGGATCACAGAAGACGGCTTGATGCGCCGCTTGTTCCCTGTCCCATTCCGGATGATCGAGGAAGGTCGGCAGTTCAAGAAATGGCAGTGGATCCACGTTCGGGTCGAGAAGGCCACCAGGGATCATCGGCCGGAGAGCCACAAGCTGTACATCGACACGATTACCTGCGGGGACGTGATTGACACCAAGAAGGGGTGGGCATCCCGTTGGATGTGGCTGGACAGGATCCCGACGTTCAGCAGCGTTGATGCCCTCCTGGCGTCAGGACGGCAGGGCAATGGATTGTCGATTGCGTTGCTTCGTCCCAAGAGGCTGCTCGGTCTCGAAATCTCAAAGGCCCGAAACCCGGACTGGACGGAAGAGGAAAAGGAGAAGCTGATGCGTGAGCAGATGCAGGGGGATCTCTTCTCTGAGGCCGAGGCAAAGCGGCAGGTGAAGGAGCTACGCAAGGTACCGTTCGGCTTTTACTACCGATACGTGTGCGACACGCCTGAGGGCGAGAAGGAGCACAAACACAAGATCGTCGACTGGGAAGCGGGTGCGTTGTTTTGGAACTGCCGGCGCAGCCACGGTGAAGCTTGGGAAACGCCGTTTCGCGCCAAGCTTGAGGAACAGCTCGGGGGTAAGGACTTGATGTTCCTGATGGGGAACCAGCACCGGTTCCAAGACCAGTGGCTGATCATCAGCCTGGTCTATCCACCTGAGCGAAAGCCATTCGAATCGACGCAGGGCTCGTTGTTCTAGCGCCCTCAGCTTTGAGGTGCTCGACGTCCGCGCCGCAGTAGTCGCGCACAGCATGGGCCACCATCGAACGGTGGCAGAAATTGAAGTCAGCTTCGTAGCACAGCAGTGCGCAGTGCGACGAGCTCACCAAGTCGGAGAGGTCCGCGATGGCCTCCTGCTGCGTCCCAAGGTACTTCAGAAAGCCATCGGTGTAGCGCTTCCAGTTGCGATCAACGCGGTAACGATCGCGCACTGGCTTCGGGCAGCCAAGCTCGACCATGTGGACGTACTCGAGGCCGGAAAGATTCAGGACGCTGGCCAGCGCCTTCTTTGAGAAGCCTCGTTTGCGGGACAGAGGCAGCTCACGGATGTCTACGACGGTTTCGATGCCGTGCTTTGCCAGCAACGACATGAACGCATCGATATCAAGCCCTTCGTACCCTACTGTAAAAACGGTCATTGAGGGCCCTCCTCGCGTACATGTTACCTGATGCGCTCGCGCCGGGCCAGAAAAGTTGTCCTGTCTTGGCCTGATCAAACTGGTCGATGCCGCCTTGCAGGAGTGGAACATGTCGCTGAGGAAATGCGGATGGCGGTCGCCATAGGCGGTTTCATGTTCGCCGGGATGAGGCGGAAGCACCACGGCTATAGGGCGGTTGCCGTCCCTTGCCGAATTCCTTGACGTCGCGGGATTGTTCACCCGGTGGCGGGAGGGGAGTCCGGTAGCCTACGCGAACCCCAGTCCACCGAAGGGGGACGACGTTCTCGGCACATTGGCTGCTGTCGATTCTGGGGCAGCGGCGCTACCCGCGTCTGACGAGGTTGTGCAGCACCCTTGGGCGATGACGTTCTTTATGGCAGGCCGGCCCTCATCGGCGTACTCCCGGCTTTTGGTCAGCATGCTGTAGATCAGCCACGCAAGTTTGTAGGCGGCAGAGTGAATGCGGCCAAACCTGGCCTGCCTCGTCTGCCGGAGTTGCTCGAGTGGCTCGCTCCTGCGGAACGCCCCCCCGTCCTGGTGCGCGGCGAGATTCCTTTCAGCAATGAACGCGTGATGGTCGAGCAGCGCCTGGCTAGCGCTCTTCAATCCCCTGTTCGGGCAACGGCACCCCAGTTGCCGAAAGCCGCCGGCTGGCTTGCACGCGTCGGCTACATCGGCGCCAAAGCAAGAGTGCTCCGCCAACCCGGTTCCCCGTGGGCCCGCTGCCGCGATCGGTACACGGGGAATTCGGCATCCTCGCTCGCTGGTCTGGGCACCTTTCGCAGAGGCGGTGCAGCGTGGCCGGGCTGTGAGTGGTTCGGGCCGCTCGTCGGTCAGTTCACGACGCCGGGAGAAAAAGTCGGCAGTTCATCCTCGATGAAAGCACGGACGATGCTGTCGAAGTTCGCGTCGCCGACGAATCCCAGGGCGTTCGCCCGCACGATGTCCCAGGACTGCGGCCAACTGCCGACGATACGTTCCACCAGTGGATCGATCTGCCAACGGATACGCTGGGTCGTCTCCGGACCCGCGGCGCGGCCGAGCGCTGCGACCATTTCAGCGACCCGCACCGATATGCCCGGCAGATTGACGGTTCGACCAAAGGCGAAAGCGGCGGCCGGCAGTTCGTGCCCGACGATCAGCGAGGCGATCGCTTGCCGTGGTGAGAGCAGCCAGAGACGCATTTCGGGCGAGACGGGACAGACGGCCTGCTGGCCGAGCAGCGGCTCACGGATAATGCCGCTGGCGAAACTCGAGGCCGCCTGATTCGGCTTGCCGGGACGAACGCTGATCGTCGGCAGGCGGAGGACGCGGCCATCGACATAGCCACGCCGGCTGTAATCGTTCACCAGCAGCTCGGCGATCGCCTTCTGAACGCCGTAGGACGACTGCGGACACAGTGCCGTCGTGTCGAGTACGCGTTCGGGAAGCTGTCCGCCATAGACGGCGACCGAACTCGTCAGGATGAACTTCGGCGCTTGCTCGAACGTGCGGCAATGGTCGAGCAGCCGGCGAGAGGCGTCCAGGTTGATGCGCATGCCGAGCTCGAAATCGGCCTCGGCTTGGCCGCTGACCACTGCGGCAAGATGAAAGATCGAAGCCGTTTCGGCGTCGATCGTCTGGCGCAGAAAGCTGGCGTCGCTGATATCGCCACAGGCCAGCGAAAGACGCGAATCGGCCAGAGCCTGGGCCGGTGGCACCAGGTCGACGAGAACGATGCTGCGGATTTCGCGCTCCTTTCCACTGGCGTCGGTCAGGTGGCCGCGGGCGAGCAGATGGCGCGCCAGACGCCAACCGAGAAAGCCGGCGCCACCGGTGATGACGATTTTCATGACCTTTCTCCGGAGTTCCGACGGGCGCTTTCCGGCAACCAGCACAAACCGTCTTCGGTTCGTCCGCGCGGCCGGTACTCGCAACCGACCCAGCCGTCGTAGCCCAGTTCGTCGAGCAGGCGGAAGATGTGCGCATAATTCACTTCGCCTTCATCGGGCTCGTGGCGCTCGGGTACGCTGGCGATCTGCACGTGACCGATGCGGGCGAAGTACTGCCTGAACTTGACGCTGAGGTCTCCCTCGACGATCTGTGCGTGATAGAAGTCCATCTGGACTTTGATGTTCGGCTCGCCGACCGCTGCGCAGACGGCGTGCGCTTCCGCCTGCGTATTGAGGAAATAGCCGGGTATGTCGCGCGTATTGATCGGCTCGATGACCAGCGTACGGCCGTGCTCGGCCAATGCGCGCGCGGCGTAACGCAGGTTTTCGATGTAGACCGCGCGATGGAATTCGCGCTCGGCAGCAACCGGCAGCAACCCGCACATCGCGTGCAGTGTCGGCGTACCGAGGGCAAGCGCGTAGTCGAGCGCCACGTGCACGCCAGCACGGAATTCGTCCTGACGTCCCGGCAATGAAGCTACGCCGCGTTCACCCGCTGCCCAGTCGCCCGGCGGCAGGTTGAACAAGGCGTTGACCAGCGAGTTTTCGCGCAACAGCCGCGCGACTTCGCTCGCCGGAAGTTCGTACGGAAAAAGAAATTCGACGCCCTGAAATCCGGCGCGCGCCGCCGCGGCAAACCGCTCGGCAAATGGCAATTCGTTGAACATCATCGTCAAATTGGCGGCAAACCTGGGCATGGCGGTCCTTTCAGAAGTCGAGCCTGAACGCCGACTTCAATTCTGCGATCTGTTGTGGGTTGAGTGGCTTGACCGGGGTGTTGCGCAGCAGAAGGAAGAGTTTGGCGGTTTCCTCGAGCTCTTCGATCGCGTAGACCGCTGCCTCCAGCGTGGTCCCCGAGACGACCGGGCCGTGGTTGGCGAGCAACACGGCACTGTGCTTCCCGGCGAGCCCCCGAATGGCGTCAGCGAGCGCCGGATCACCCGGCCGATGATAGGGAATCAATGGCAAGCGGCCGATTTTCATGACGAAATAGGCGGTCAGCGGGGGCAGGCAATCGTCATGGTCGAGCCCGGCGACGCAGGAGACCGCCGCCGCATGCGTGGCATGCAGGTGTACGATGGCGCCGGCAGCGTGTCGCTCCTCGTACATCGCACGGTGCAGAAAGGCTTCCTTGGAAGGCGAGTCGCCAGCAAGCTGCCGTCCTTGCCAGTCGAGCTTGGCCAGGCGCGCGGGATCGAGTTCGCCCAGGCAGGCATTGGTCGGCGTGAGCAGCCAGCCATCGTCGACGCGCGCGCTGAGGTTGCCGCTGCTACCGGCGGTCAGCCCTCGTGCGAAGAGCGAGCGACCGAGGTCGACGATGCGCTCGCGCAGCCGGTTTTCGCCGGCATGGGCGGCGATGGCGCTCATGTCAGCTTGTCCCAGGCATTGAGGAAGAAGTCCACGCTACCGAAGTTGCCGGACTTGAGCGCCAGCGCCAAAGGCGGCGCCGCACCGGATGTGGCCGCGAGGGCGGTGGTCCACGGCACGCCCGGATCGATCTGTGCGCCGATGCGTAGTCCGTCGATGCCAAGTTTCTTGACCACAGCACCCGCGGTTTCCCCGCCGGCGACGATCAACTGACCCACACCGCGTTTGACCAGACCGTCGGCAATCAGCGCCAGCGCGTCTTCAACCAGGCTGCCGGCGCGCTCGGCGCCGATCTCCTGCTGCACCGCCTGCACGGACTCGGCGTCGGCGCTGGCGTAGACCAGCAGCGGCCCGTCGGAAAGGCGATCGCCAGCCCAGATCAAGGCAGCGCCGGTGACGTCTTCGCCGCGCGCCAGCGCCAGTGGATCGACCCGGAAAGCCGGTCGCACGGCGCACATCGCGGCCACTTGCGCCTGCGTCGCCAGCGAGCAACTGCCGGCGACGACCGCGCGATAACCGCTGGTCGCCGGCAAGGCATCGGCGACCAGGTCGTCAGCCAGCAGACCGGCACGACGAAAGTTCTGCGGCAGGCCAAGGGCGACACCCGAACCGGCGGTGACCAGGGGCAAGTCGGCGCACGCAGCGCCAATCGCCAGCAGGTCGGCATCGGAGATGGCATCGACGATGGCCAGCCGACAGCCGTCGGCGCGCAGCGCGGCGAAGCGTTCGCCAATGGCTTTCTCGCCGCGCGCGACGATCGACTGTTCGACCAGACCGACCTTGCCCTTGACCTGCTGCTGCAGAACGCGCACCAGATTGGCGTCGGTCATCGGCGTCAGCGGATGATGGCGCATGCCGGATTCCGAGAGGAGGACATCGCCGACGAAAAGGTGGCCCTTGTAGACCGTCCGTCCATTGGCCGGAAAAGCCGGGCAGGCAATCGAAAACGGCGTGTCAAGCGCGACCATCAGGGCCTCGCTGACCGGACCGATGTTGCCCTGCGGCGTCGAGTCGAAGGTCGAACAGTACTTGAAGTAGATCTGGCGACATCCGGCAGCGCGCAACCAGCGAAGCGCGGCGAGCGCTTCGGCAACCGCCGCCTCGGGCGCAATCGTGCGCGATTTGAGCGCGATGACGACAGCGTCGGTACCCTCGGGCAGCGGTCGGCGCGGAACGCCGATCATCTGCACCGTACGCATTCCGGCGTTGACCAGCATCCCGGCGAGATCGGTCCCGCCGGTGAAATCGTCGGCGATACAGCCGAGCAAGAGGCTCATTCGATTCTCCTTTGGCCGCCTTCAGTGATTCGCTGCCCTGGGCGCGGGCAGCGTTATTCCGGGAAATCCCTTGATCACCGCAGAATCGTCCTCGGCGCCGTAGCCGGCGGCGGACGCCTGCATGAACATCTGGTGGGCGGTGGCCGACAAGGGCAAGGGAAAGATGCTCTTTTTCGCGTAGTCGAGGACGATGCCCAGATCCTTGACGAAAATGTTCACCGCCGACAACGGCGTATAGTCGCCGGCAAGAATATGCGGCACGCGGTTCTGGAACATCCACGAGCACCCGGCGCTGTTGCAGATCACCTCATAAACCTGTTCAGGGTCGGCACCGGCACGGATCGCCAGGGCCATCGCTTCGCCGGCAGCGGCGATGTGGACGCCAGCGAGAAGCTGGTTGACCATCTTCACGACGGAACCTGCACCCACTTCGTCACCCAGGCGATACACCTTGCCGGCAATCGCCTGGAGAACCGCTGCGCACTTGGCAAACGCTTCCGGACGCCCGGCCGCCATGATCGTCATCTGTCCGGCAGCCGCTTTCGCTGCTCCGCCAGAGACCGGTCCGTCGATCATCAGCAGCCCATGCCCGGCCAGTCGCCGGCCAAGCGCACGAGCGAATTCGGGTGACACCGTAGCGCTGGCAATGACTACCGACCCGGGTGCCAATTGCGCCGCGGCGCCGTTTTCGCCAAAAAGAACGGACTCGGTTTGCTCGGCATTGACCACGAGGACGATCAGCGTGTCGACCGTGCGGGCGAGAGCGGCTGGCGATTCGGCACGGACGCCGCCAGCCTCGACGATCGTCTGCACGGCGGCCTCGCGCAGGTCACACGCGTGCACGGCGAAGCCCGCACGTAACAGTGAACGGGCAACGCCCATGCCCATGGCGCCGAGGCCGATGATGCCGACCCGCGGGGTCTGAGAAATATCCATCTCGTTTGCTTTCCTTGATAATGAAGTGAAGCGGTCGCAGCCGATTGCCGCCAGCCGCAGGTTCAGCGGGCGTAGACCAGGTCGCGCAGGAACAGGGACAACTGCGGCACATAGGTGACGACCATCAGGCAACTCAGGATGACCAGCACGAAGGGCACCAGCGAGGTGATGATCTTGTCGAGCGAAGTCCTGGCGACCGTGCACGCGGCGAAGAGGTTGACGCCAAAAGGCGGCGTGATCATCCCCAGGGCAAGGTTGACGACCATGATCGTGCCGAAGTGGACTGGATCGACGCCGAATTTCATCGCCACCGGAGCCAGGATCGGCGCCAGCACGATGATCGACGCGGAGGTTTCGATGAACATGCCGATCAGGAACAGCGCGGCGTTCACGCCGAGCAGGAAGATCATGTCGCTGTCGAGATGCGCCTTGAGGAAGTCGCCGATCGCTTCGGGAACGCCGGCACGCGTGATCAGGTAGCTGAACAACCCGGCGTTGGCGATGATGAACATGATCACCGCCGACGAGATGACCGACTTTCTGAAGATCGCCTGCAGATCGGCAAATGCGATCTCGCGGTAAATTCCCATGCCGACGAGCAGCGCGTAGAAAACGGCGACGACCGAGGCTTCCGTCGGTGTGAAGACCCCGCCGTAAATACCGCCGAGGATGATCACCGGCATCATCAGCGCCAGCAGTGCCTCCTGCAAGGCACGCCCGAAAGGCAAGCGACCGAGGTGATCGTCCTTGCCGTGGCCCTTGATTTTCGACCATACCCAGACGAAAAGGATGAGTGCTGAGCCGATCAGGATGCCGGGACCGAAACCCGCGACGAACAGTTCACCAATCGACACTTCGGCCGAAACGCCGTAGAGAATCATCGGGATCGACGGCGGAATGATCACCCCCAGTTCCGCCGCGGTCGCCTGCAAAGCGGTGGCGAAAGGAACCGGATAGCCGTGTTTGACCATTGCCGGAATCAGAATGGCGCCGATGGCGAAGGTGGTGGCGACGCTGGAACCGGAAACCGCGGCAAAGATCATGCAGGTCAGCACGCAGGTGATCGCCAGGCCGCCTTGCAGGCCGCCGACGATCGACTTGGCGAAATCGACGAGCCGACGCGAGATGCCGCCGACCTCCATCAGATTGCCGGCAAGAATGAAAAATGGAATCGCCGCCAGCGGAAACTTGTCGATCGACGAGAAGATCTCCTTCGGCACCACCAACAAGGGCGCCGTGCCGAACAGGTGGATGCCGACGACACTGGAAAAGCCGATCGAGACGGCAATCGACACGCTCAGGGCAAAACAGACGATCATCGAAACAAACATTGCGGCAGACATCGGGCGCTTCCTCCTGGGGGAATCGGTCGGCTCTAGAGAGCGGTATCCAGTTCCATGTGACGTGGATCGAGATGGTTCGCCAGAACGGCGAGAATGCTCAGCGCCGCGCCAACCGGCAACGCCAGATAGGCCCAGCCGATCGACAGCGGCTCAAGTCCGGCCAGTTCCTGAAAACGTACACGCCAGGCGACTTCGGCGCCGTACCAGACGAGCACGCCGAGGAAAACGACGCTGATCCCGGTGATGATCAGCCGCAGCGTCTTCAACCATAGCCCGCGGCTCAAGCGATACATCAGGTCGACCGAAACCAGCGCGCCTTGGCGAAAAGCGACCACCGTACCCAGCATGACCATCCAGATCAGAATCATCCGGATACTCACCTCGGTCCAGGTCGAAGGTTCGTTGAAAATGAAGCGGGTGAGCACCTGGTAAAAGCCCAGGCACGCCGCCAGCGCCAGAAGCAGGCACGCCAGCGTCCAGATCGCGCTGGTCACCCGGCGCTCGAAAGCAAGAAGGAGTTTGGTCATGGGCTTGCAGCAGGGCGGCGCAGCACCGCGTCGCCCCGTCCTTTCGCGAGGGTTTTACTTGACGTCCTGGATCTTCTTGATGCGGTCGGCGCCGAATTCCTTGGCGTACACCGCGTACGCCGGCGCGACGGCGGTCTGGAAGCGCGTAAGGTCCACTTTTTCGACGACGCTGACGCCGGCGTTCCGAATGATCGCGATGCCCTTCGCCTCGTCTTCGTTGACCCGTTTGCGGTTCGCCGCCAAGGCAAGCCTGGCCGCTTCCTGAAAGGCCTTGCGGTCAGCCTCGCTGACCTTTGCCCACACCGTCGGCGAAATCAGCAGCAACGCCGGCGAATAGACGTGCCCGTCGAGCGTCAGGTGCTTTTGCACCGTATAGAGCTTGTTGGAAAGAATCACCGGAATCGGGTTTTCCTGGCCGTCGACGGTTCCCTGTTGCAGCGAGGTGAACAACTCGTTCATCGCCATCGGCGTCGGCAAGGCGCCAAGGGTCTTGAACGCTTCCATGTGCACCTTGTTCTCCATCGTCCGGATCTTCATGCCGCGCAGATTCTCCGGGCCGGTAATCGGCTGCTTGTTGTTGGTCAGGTGGCGAAAGCCGTTTTCCAGCCAGCTCAGTGCAACCAGGCCCTTGCCGGGAAACCTGGTCAGCACCTCCTGTCCGATCGGACCGTCAAGCACTTTGCGCGCATGCTCGTAGTCGCGGAAGAGGAAAGGAATGTCGAAGACACGTGTATCGGGAACGAAGTTGCCCACCGGGCCGGTCGAGGTGATCACCATGTCCTGCGAGCCCAGTTGCACGGCCTCGACCATCTCCCGCTCGCCGCCGAGCGCCGATGAAGGAAAGTTCTGCAGCTTGTAGCGCCCGTTCGTACGCTTGGCCAGTTCCTCGCCGAAGACATTAGCCGCGGTGCCGTAGTGAGAATCATTGGTGGCGGTAAAGCCGATCTTCAAAACCGTCTGCGCCAGCACACCGGCAGAGCAAGTCAGAGTCAGCGCACAGATCAGGGATGCGACAAGTCGAGGTGTTTTCATTGGCAAGTCCTTTGGTGTAGGTGGGCACGACAACCGGCAAGCAGGCAACCCCACGCTTCGCTCTCGGTTCGGAGAAGTCTAACCTGTCTGAAAGCTGTCTATTCGCAGGCTACAACATATACTGCTTCTAGTCAATAGAAGAGTCAGCGATTTTTTCTGTATACTCGTGCTCCAAGGAACTCCCTGTTTCTTTCGACATCTGGACCACCAAGAGGCAGCAGATGGAAACCAGCAATCCCTTCACGCTACGTTCGACCCCACAAGCCGCCACGTTCAAGACCGGCACCCTTGCTTCGCGCGTCGCTGAAATGCTGCTCGAAAAGATTCAAGGTGATGACCTGGCCCCGGGAACGCGGCTGCCATCGGAACTGGCGATGGCCAAACACTTCGGCGTCAGCCGGACCGTTCTCCGTGAAGCGATCGCGATTCTGAAAAGCGATGGCCTGCTCGAAACCCGCAAGGGCAGCGGCGCTTTCGTCCGCGAAGCAAAGCCAGACTGGGTTACGGACAGCGATCGCCTGACCGAAGAGTCGATTCAAGCGCTGTTGAACCTGATCGAGGTGCGCCAGGGAATGGAAGCCGAGTCGGCTGCACTGGCAGCGCTGCGCCGAACACCGGGCCAACTGGCGGAAATCGAATATTCGCTACGCCGGATCGAACAATCGGTCGCCGCGGGCGCCGATGGCGTCGAAGAGGACGCCCGCTTTCACCAGGCGATTGCCGCGGCGACCGGCAACCCGTACTGGATGCGACTGATGGAGATGTTCGCCCAGCCGATCCGGGCCGCCGTCCGCGTGACCCGGGCAAACGAGGCACGGCGCGAGGATTTCTACCGTCAGGTGCAGGCGGAACACCAACGCATCGTCGACGCGATTGCCGCAGGGGATGCCAGCCTGGCGCGCGCCGCCGCGGCGGAACACATGGTGCAGGCCGCGCAGCGCGTTCGTGCCGCCGATCGCGAGTTCTGGCGCGGCGATGGTGGCGAGTTCGCGCGCCAGCTTGCGCAGGAAGAGTCGGTCGATGCGCCGCCCACCAGCGCGCAGACCGCTGCTCGCTTGACGCGCTCCAGCGGTGAAACGGGCAGCCAGGCGCCCATCGCCTTCGGGAAGTCATGACGCAGCGCAAGGACAGCAGTTGACCGCGTCCCGGCGACGCCACTGCGTTCGCTGCCGACGAGCCGCCCGTCCGAGCCGGCGCGACTGCCTCGCAGGCGCCAGGGCTGGCTGGGCGCCTGGCGAGGTCCGGGATCAGGAACGCAGAAGGTCGTAAAGCGCGGTGAACTCGCGACTCAGCTTGTGCTTTTCGTCGAGGTAGACCATCGGCGTGGCCTGGTGGTGCGACTCGCGAATCCTGATCGAAGCGGAGAGAAAGGCATCGAGTATCGGCAAGCCTTCCGCACGCAGTTCCTCGACCAGTTGCCCCGGCAGGTTGGCCCGCGCCTGGTAGTGGTTCACGACGATTCCCTCGACGCGCAGGTTCCGGTTGTGATCGCCCTGAATTTCGCGCACGCTGTCGAGCAGGGCGTACAGTGCCTGCCGCGAAAAGTCGTCGCAGTCGAAAGGAATCAGGCAGGTATCGGCGGCGATCAGGGCCGACCGGGTGAAGAAGTTGAGGGCCGGCGGCGTGTCGATGAAGATGTCGTCATAGCCCTGCAGCTTGTCGAGCGACTCGCGCAACTTGTACATCTTGTAACGCGACTCGAGCTTGCCGTGCAGTTCGTCAAGGCGCGAACTGGCGGGTGCGACGGCGAGATTGGCGAACGGCGTCGGAACGACGAAAGCCTCGATCGCCTCCGGAAATAGCCGGTAGCCGAGAATGTCGTCGAAAAATTCGGCCAGCGTTTTCTTCTGCTCGGCGAGTGACTTGCCGAGCAGGTAGCGCGAGGCGTTGGCCTGGGAATCGAGGTCGAGGACGAGCGTCTTGCGGCCGCGCGCAGCGCCGACGGCAGCGAGGTTGCAGGCGATCGTGGACTTCCCCACTCCTCCCTTCTGATTGAAGACGACGCGGCGCATGACGGTTTCCCCACAAAACGGATGGATTTCATGCAAGTGTAGCCAAGTCTGCCGCGTGCGTCGAGGGGTAATCCGCAGCGAACGGCGATTTCTTCTGCCCGCCGCCGTCCGCTGTGCCGCCGTTCAGCAGGCGGCGCTGACGATCCGGTGCAGCCAGGACTCGATGTCGCCCAGTTCCTCGACGCAAACCGTGTGTTCGCTGTCGTAGGCGTACCATTCGACCGGGTAGCCTTCCGCCTTGAGGAGCTTGGCCGAGCGCTTGCCGTAGTCGTAAGGAACGACCGGGTCGTTGCGTCCGTGCGCCATGAACAGCGGAACCTGGCGGTTGCTGGCGTGCGCTTCGTCGGCCAGCGTGTCGGCCAGCGGCAGATAACACGACAGGGCAAGAACGCCGGCCAGGCGTTGCGCGTGGCGCAGACCGGCGTGCAGGGCGACTGCACCGCCCTGCGAGAATCCGGCCAGGACGATGCGCTCGGCGGGGATGCCGCGCTCGTTCTCGCGTGCCAGCAAAGCCTCGATCTGTGCGGTCGACTGCCGCACGCCTTCTGCTTCCTCGCGCCCGGGCGCGAAATCGGGCGAGACGACGTCGTACCAGGCGCGCATGACGTAACCGCCATTGATCGTTACGGCACGCATGGGCGCGTGCGGAAAGATGAAACGGATCGGCGGCAGGCGGTCGAGGTCGAACTCTTCGACAATCGGCTCGAAGTCGTGGCCGTCAGCACCCAGGCCGTGCAGCCAGATGACCGAAAAGTGCGGGGTTTCGCCGGTCGAGTGCTCGACGGTCGGCAGCAGACTGGCGGCCGGGGCCGAGGGGGTCGCGGAGGTCATGAACAGTGTCCTTGTGTGGTGAGCAGGCGGTTGATCGGCCGCGGGCGCGGCGTCAGTCCTTGCGGATTTGCGTGATGATTGCCTTGGTGATTGCTGACGTGCCGTCCTTGCCGCCAAACTCGATCGGGCGGATGGTGGTCAGCGCGCGCTCGACGGCGCGTTCGATGATGCGCGCACCGTGCGCCAGGCGTGGCTCGCCGTGGCGGTCGGCGAGCCAGTCGAGCATCAGCACGGCGGAGAGGATCTGGCCGACTGGATTGGCAACGCCTTTCCCGGCAATATCGGGCGCGCTGCCGTGCGCCGGCTGAAACACGGCGTGCCGGTCACCGATGTCGGCTGAGGGGACCAGACCGATGCTGCCGACCAGCCCGGCGGCAAGGTCGGAAAGAATGCCGCCGAAAGCGTTCTCGGTCAGCACCACGTCGAAATCCCAGGGCGCTTTGACCAGATGCATTGCCGTCGAGTCGATATACGCACAGTCCGCCCTGACCGCAGTGTAGGCGCCCGCTACTTCGGTGAATACCCGTCTGAAAAACGCCATCGAAGACAGAACGTTAGCCTTATCGACGCAGGTCACGTGGGCGACCCGCCGCTTGCTTCTGGCGCGGCGCTCGGCGACCCGGAAAGCGAACTCCGAGATCCTGCGGCTGCCTTCACGCGAGATCTTCATCGTTTCGTGCGCGATGCTGTCGGCCTCGAGCGTGCCGCGGCCACGCGAATAGAGCAGTCCTTCGGTCTGTTCGCGCACGATGACCAGATCGATCTGCGCGCCGCGCGGATCGACCAGCACGCGCGGCAGGCAAGGGTAGCTGCGGATGGGACGCAGGCCGGCGTAGAGGTCGAGTTCGAAGCGCAGATCGAACTGGGTCGAGATCTCGGTCCCATCCGGGTAGCGCACGTCCGGCAGGCCGATCGCGCCGAAGAGGACTGCGTCCGCCTGTCGACACTGTTCCAGGCTGTCCGCCGAGAACGCCGTGCCGGTTTTCTGGTAGTGAGCAGCGCCGCCTTCGATATGACGATAGTCGAGCGTGATGCCGCCCAGGCGTTCGTGTAGCGCAGCCAGCACTTCGAGGCAGGAAGCGACGATTTCCGGACCAATTCCGTCGCCGGGGAGAACTGCGATACTGAAACGGGGCTCTTTTTTCATTCTTGTTCCGTGCACGCGAACAGCGTCGATCAGCCGCGCCGAAAGGGCCCGATTCAGTCGCCGGCATCATCGCAGCCGATAGCCCGCGTTGAACTGAAGCGCCTTGCAGGCGGTCCCGGCGGGATTGTAAGCGAGGGTGGCTTCACGTCAAGGGTCGACGCACGCGATCGCCCGCCCTCCGCCCGCGGCAGCCGCTGGCCGCGGACGCCTGCCGACCCGGCGATCTGGCGGGCCGCGCAGCCGTCGACCCGGCCGCGTGCCGCTACGCCGGGGTCCAGCCGCGCAAGGCGGCGATGCCGTGTGCGCCGTGCCGGCAGGCCTCGGCGAGCATCGTCGGGCGCAGCCCGCCGAGTGCGTAGACCGGGAGCGGCGAGCGTTCGACGAGACGGGCGAACGCCGGCCAGCCGATGCCGGCGACCGTCGGGTGGCTGGCGGTCGGCAGCAGCGGCCCGAGAACGACGAAATCGAGTTCGAGTTCGGCTGCGCGCGACAAGTCGGCGGCCGTGTGGCACGAAGCGGCGACGAGCGGGCAATCGGGTCGCCGGCTGAGTTGCCAGAGTTGCGCGGATGAGAAATGCACGCCGTGCGCGCCAAGCGCGAGCGCCAGTTGCACATCGTCATTGACCAGCACGCGCGCGTTGGCGTAGCGCCCGGCAAGTGCCATCACCGCCTCGGCCAGCGCTCTGCGTTGCCCGGGCGGCAGCGTCTTGTCGCGCACCTGAATCAGGCGCAAGCCTTCGGCCAGGGCGCTCTCGAGGCGCGCCAGCTCGGCCGGAACGCCGTTTTCCTCGGCATTGGTCAGGGCATACAGCGGCGGCAAGGCCAGCGCGCGCAGAATCGGCTGGTTGGCCGGCAGAATCGGTTCGACCTGCGGCGGCTGGCCGACGTCAAGCCAGGCGAAGGCGCAGTGTTCCAGCGGAGCGATCGTTCCATGCCAGGTGTCGATGCGGAAGAAGCGCAGACGAACGTCGGCGTGCGGGTAGCTGAACTCGCGCCAGAGCCAGGGCCAGGCCTGGTCGACGACGACGCCGAGTTCTTCGCGCAACTCGCGCAGCAGCGCCTGGCAAGCACTCTCGCCGGGTTCGAGCTTGCCGCCGGGGAACTCCCAGTAGCCCGCATAGACCTTGCCGAACGGGCGCTGCGCGAGGAGGAACTGCGTTCCTCCGGCGCGCAGCAGGACAGCAGCCGCAACCTCGACGACCGGGCTCATGGCTGCACGGCCGGCGGCTGGCGGCGCGCCGCTTCGTCGCCCAGTGCGATCTTGCGCCGACCGGCCAGATCGCGCGCGAACTGCCAGGCGACGCGCCCGCTGCGCGAGCCGCGCTCGATCGCCCAATTGAGGGCATCGCGTTCGGCCGCGTCAATTTCGGACGGGCTGCAGCCAAGCGCCTGCAGCCAGTGTGCGACGATATTCAGATATTCTGTCTGGTCGAAGGGATAAAACGACAGCCAGAGACCGAAACGCTCGGAAAGCGAGATTTTCTCTTCGCTCGCCTCGCCGGGATGAATCTCCTCGCCGAGGCGTGTGTTTTCCAGGTTCTCGGCGAAATATTCCGGCATCAGGTGGCGCCGATTGGACGTGGCGTAGATCAGCACGTTCTCCGGTGTGGCGCTGAGCGATCCGTCAAGAACGACCTTCAGCGCCTTGTAGCGCGCGTCGCCAGGTTCAAACGAGAGGTCGTCGCAGAAGATGATGAAGCGCTCGCACCGACCGTCGAGCAGTTCGACGATGTCCGGCAGGTCGACCAGATCGACCTTTTCGACCTCGATCAGGCGTAGCCCGCTGGCGGCGTACTCGTTGAGCAGGGCTTTCACCAGCGAAGATTTGCCCGAGCCGCGCGCGCCAGTAAGCAAGACGTTGTTGGCCGGATGCCCGGCAAGAAACTGGCGCGTATTGGCGTCGATACGCCGCTTCTGTTCGTCGATGTCCTGCAGGTCGGCCAGGCGGATCTCCGGCCGGCGCGTGATCGCCTGCAGGTAGGCGAAGCCACCGCTCTTGCGCCAGCGGAAGGCGTGCGCCGCCTGCCAGTCGGGCAAGCGTGAAGCGGGAGGGAGAAGCGGTTCGAGTCGCTCGAGCAGTTGTTCAGCCCGGGCAAGAAAGCCGGCAAGTTGCTGCAGGGGGTCGTTCATCGGACGGGTATACTGCGCGCCTGGAAAAATCTGACACTGTAGTCAAAGCATGGACAAAAGCCAATCGCGACAACTCCGCAGCGCCGCTCTGCTCGGCGTCGCAGCACTCATCGCCGCTTGCGGCGGCCCGGCGAGCAGGCCGACGGACGAAGCACCGGTCGCCGCCTCGGGCTGCCCGGTCTGCCCGAGTTGTCCGGCGTCCCCGGCCGGCGGGGCAACGCCAACCGCCCAAGCAACGACGCGCACACTGCAGCCGGCGCGCTGGAGCGACCTGCCCGGATGGCAGGACGACGAACTTGCCGCCGCCTGGCCGGCCTTTCTGCATTCGTGTCGGGCGCTCGCCGCGCGCGCCCAATGGCCGCAATGGAAGACGGTCTGCGAACAGGCGAAGAGCCTGACCAACCCGTCTACCACCGCAGTCCGCCAGTTCTTCGAGACGCGCCTGCAGCCCTGGCGAGTGCACAATCCAGAGGGGACGACGAATGGCCTGGTCACCGGCTACTACGAGCCGCTGCTGCGCGGCTCGCGCACGCGCAGCAAGCCCTATCTGCAACCGGTACTCGGCATACCGGCCGACCTGCTGACCATCGATCTGAGCAGTGTCGTTCCGGAAACCAGGCACCTGCGTCTGCGCGGTCGCCTGCAGGGCAACAAGGTGGTGCCGTACTTCTCACGCAGCGAAATCGTCGGGCGGCAGAACGAGCATGCCGAGCGCATCCTGCTCTGGGTGGACGACGCGATCGAGTTCTTCTTCCTGCAGGTGCAGGGGTCCGGACGCGTGCGGCTGACCGACGGGACGACGACGCGACTGGCTTATGCCGATCAGAATGGCCACCCGTACCAGTCGATCGGCCGCCTGCTCGTCGAACGCGGCGAACTGACGCTCGAGCAGGCGACGATGCAGGGAATCAAGAACTGGGCCCGCGCCAACCCCGGCCGGGTCGACGAGCTGCTCAACGCCAACCCCAGCTACGTCTTCTTCCGCGAGCAGCCGCTCAAGGGCGGCGAGGCCGAAGGACCGCAAGGCGCGCTCGGCGTACCGCTGAGCAGCGAGCGCAGCATCGCGGTTGATTCGCGCTACGTGCCGCTCGGCGCACCGGTCTTTCTGGCGACGACGCTGCCCGACTCGACGTCGCCGCTACGCCGTCTGGTCATGGCGCAGGACACCGGCGGGGCGATCCGCGGCGCAGTACGCGCCGACTTTTTCTGGGGATTCGGTGGGCAAGCCGGTCAACAGGCCGGGCGCATGAAACAGCAAGGTCAGATGTGGGTGCTGCTGCCACCGGCAGCGGCACCAAAATGAGCGGCGAACGGCATTCTCTGGTGCAGCGCGCCTTGTCCTGGTGCCTGGCCAAGCAACGATGCCCCGCATTGGTGCGCTGAACGCCCCGTCACGCAGGGCTTGGGGCGACTAGAGAGCGCTGCTGCACCTGGAACGGAGATTGCTTGATCCTGGCAAACCCAATTCAGGAGGAAGCATGGAAGCGCTCAAGTCTGGTAGTGACGTCCTTTTCATTCTGCTCGGCGGCATCATGGTGCTTGCCATGCACTCCGGCTTTGCCTTTCTCGAACTGGGCACGGTGCGCAGGAAGAGTCAGGTGAATGCACTGGTCAAAATCCTGACCGACTTCGCCGTGTCGACGATCGCCTACTTCTTCATCGGCTACAGCCTGGCCTACGGGGTGAATTTTTTTGCCGGCGCCGAAACCTTGCTGCAGAAGAACGGCTTCGAACTGACCAAGTTCTTCTTTCTGCTCACCTTCGCAGCGGCTATTCCGGCGATCGTCTCGGGCGGCATCGCCGAGCGCGCGCGCTTCTACCCACAGCTTGCCGCAACCTTCCTGATCGTCGGCTTCGTCTATCCCTTCTTCGAAGGCATCGCCTGGAATCAGGCGTTCGGTGTCCAGGCCTGGTTGAAGGCGACCTACGGCGAAGAATTCCACGATTTCGCCGGCTCGGTCGTCGTGCATGCGATGGGCGGCTGGATCGCCCTGCCGGCCGTCCTCCTGCTCGGCGCGCGACATGGACGTTACACCAAGGAAGGGCGGATGTCGGCGCATCCGCCGTCGTCGATTCCCTTTCTTGCCCTCGGCGCGTGGATTCTGACCGTCGGCTGGTTCGGCTTCAACGTAATGAGCGCGCAGACGATCGACAAGATTTCCGGCCTGGTTGCGATCAACTCGCTGATGGCGATGGTCGGCGGAACGCTGGTCGCGCTCGTCGCCGGCAAGAACGACCCCGGTTTCGTGCACAACGGTCCCTTGGCCGGTCTGGTCGCGGTCTGCGCCGGTTCAGACGTGATGCACCCGATCGGTGCGCTGGTCGTCGGCGGCGTCGCCGGCGGACTGTTCGTCTACATGTTCACCTTGACCCAGAACCGCTGGAAGATCGACGACGTTCTCGGCGTCTGGCCATTGCATGGCCTGTGCGGCGCCTGGGGCGGCATCGCCGCCGGCATCTTCGGCAGCAAGGCGATGGGCGGTGTCGGCGGCATCGCTTTCCTGCCGCAGTTGATCATGACCGGCATGGCGATCGGCATCGCCCTGCTCGGCAGTTCGATCACCTATCTCATTCTCAAGCGCCTGTTCGGCCTGCGCCTTGACCAGGAAGAGGAATACAACGGCGCCGACCTGTCGATCCACAAGATCAGCGCCACGGCCGAGCGCGAAACGAACTGGTGAAAACGATCGGCGGATTCGCCGATTGGCCAAGCCTATCCGGTCACGTCGACCAGAACCAGTTCCGCCGCTTCCGTCGCCGACACGCGGATGAGCGATTCGTCGCGAATCGCAGCACCGTCGCCGGCCGCCAGTTCGACGCCATTGACCGTTACGCTGCCGCTGGCAGACACCAGGTAGGCGCGCCGCTTGGGGTCAATCGGGTAGTCGGCGCTTTCGCCCTTGCGCAGGGTGGCACCGAGAACGCGCGCGTTGGCACGAATCGGCAGGGCATCGTCATCACCCGCGATGCCGCTGGCCAGCGCAACGAAACGGCCCGAGCGATCCTCCTTGGGAAACGGCTTCGATCCCCAGCAGGGCTCGCCGCCGCGCTCATCCGGAATGATCCAGATCTGAAAGATGCGGGTCACGCCGGGCTCACGGTTGTATTCTGAATGGCGAATTCCCGTACCGGCGCTCATCACCTGAACGTTTCCGGCGGCCGTCCTTCCCTGGTTGCCAAGATTGTCCTGATGACTGATCGCCCCTTCGCGCACGTAGGTGACGATCTCCATGTTCGCGTGCGGGTGTAGCGGGAATCCGCTATCGGGCTGAATGGTGTCATCGTTCCAGACGCGCAGCGCACCCCAATGAACGCGATCAGCATCATGGTAATCGGCAAAAGAGAAATGGTGCCGGGCATCCAGCCAGCCGTGCCGGGCATGGCCAAGGCTGGTGCAGGGACGATGCTCGATCATGGTGTGGCCTCCATTGACAGCTTGCGATGGCGGCATCATGGCAGTCGCCCGCGCAAAAGAAAATAGCAAGTTCAGAACAGGATATTGCCAAGAGCTGCTCCGATCAGCCGAGCGTAGCGGCTGGCGGCAATGGCGGGCAAGGCCTCAGATCGAAGCACCGCGCTGGACGCGGCTTGACCAATCTGCCCTATCTGGCAGCCCGGGCGATCTTCGCAAGCGCCGCCGAGACGCGCTTAGCGCTGCCCAATCGCGGCCATCGCGCTTGCTTTCCGACCGGGCTGGGTCAATCCAGGCCGTACTCCTGGTTAGCCGAACCGTGCGCGCGGGCAGGCTTTCGTCGCCGATGATTCTCGTCACGCCGAAAATCCGTGGCCCGACTTCATCGCCGCCTGGCCCGGCCACAGGTGCGTAACGCCGCAACCCATCCAGAACCGCCACCACGCGCCGCCGCAAGCCGATCGATCTTCGGGCGGCTCGGGCTTGCGCTGCAGGCCATCGTCAATGATCCCCACCCCGCAAGCCTCAGCCAAAACCGCGCCTGGCCGACGCCAGTCGAGTCTGATTTGCGTGCTATCTCTCAGCGCCACACGAATAGCGTCTATCTGCCGCGCCGGCAGCGCCGGGTCCAGCCGCAAGCGACTCCGCGGCAGATAGACCTCGTTGGACTGAAGCGCCTCGACGGCGGGATTTGGGGGGATTATCAGCTTCCCTGCCCTCGGGTCACGCGTTGGAAGCCGGTCGCGCCGGTCAGACGGCAGGGCAATGGCTTCGTCCCTAGAACCGGACGGAATGGGGGCCCGCAGCAGGAGTCGACGGAACGCTCGCTGTCGTGCGCCTGGGGCAGCGCCGAAATTCAGCCCTCGGCAGATGAGCGACGAGCCGCCTCCTGGTGGCCAGCAGCGCCTTGGCCTACGAGCAGCCGATCGGCAATCGGGGGGCGGTAGCGGCAACGCCTGGCGGGCGAGCACGAGCTTCTTATCCTTGGCCGCCGAGCGCTCAGACAGCCGGCGCGAGGGCGCGGGCGAACTTGCGCAAAGCGGACGGAGAAAGTAGGCGCCGGGGTGACTACACCAGCGCGCAGCGCTCTGGTTCAACGTAGAATTCGCTACGCGCAGCGGCCGCCGCACGCGCGCAACGCGGCGTGATCGCTACCGAAAGCGGCCGACCAATCGGGAGCAAGTCCATGAGCGACATCGACATTGAACATCTGCGAAGCTGGATTGGCCGCACACAGCAGGATGAAGACCTGATCGCCGTGCGTCATGCACGGTTGATGGCGGCGACGGTAAACCATCCCCAGGCCGAAGCTCTTGTCGCGGGTGCCGAGCTTCCGCCGCTATGGCACTGGCTGTATTTTCTGGAGGGCCAGCCGGCCGACCGCCTCGGGCGCGACGGGCACCCGGCGCGCGGTCAGTTTTTGCCGCCAGTGCCACTGCCCAACCGCATGTGGGCGGGTGGCCGGGTCGAGTTTCTCGCCCCGGTCCGACTCGCGACGCAGGTTCGCAAGACCTCGACCATACTGCGCGTCGAGCACAAGTCCGGACGTTCCGGTGACCTGGTTTTTGTCACCGTCCAGCACGAACTCGCTGCGCCTGACGGACGCCCGCTGCTGCGCGAGGAGCACGACATCGTCTATAAGAACAAGACCCCGGCGCCAGCCGCGCCACCTGGCGGCACCCGCGCTCCGGACACGCCGCCTGCGGCCGGCGGCGCGCGCCGTAGCCTGAAGCCCGACTCGACGCAGCTTTTCCGTTATTCGGCGCTGACCTTCAACGGGCACCGCATCCATTACGACGTGGACTATTGCCGCACGGTCGAGGGCTACCCGGACCTGGTCATCCACGGGCCGCTGCTCGCTACCTTGCTGGCCGGCTTTGCTGCCGAGACCGGCCGCCGCAGCCTGCGCCACTTCAACTACCGTGGGCTGGCGCCAGCCTTGATCGGCGATGTGCTGACCCTGCAGGCAGATGCCGAGAGCGACGACAAGCTGCTGCTGCGCGCTGCCCTCGATCGTGGGATCGTCAGCATGCAGGCGGAGGCGGTACTGGCCTGAGCGGCCGCCGCCAGTCGCGCTGCTGAGCCGCGCTGCAGCCTGCGCGCGGCGGCTTTTTTTCCTCGCGGTGCGTGGGCGAGGAAAAGGAGCCCAGCGGAGAGCCAGGAGGTGCCGGGTCAGCGCCGGTCAGCCGCCGAAAACGGCCGCTTCGGGAATCTCGTAGCGCTCCTGACCGGCCTGTATCTTGAACAGATCGGCGTCCTTGCTCGCTTTGAAACTCATGTCGCCGTCGGCCTGACTGAGGTCGGCGCCCGTCGCCTTGCCCTTTTCGAAGTAGATGAAGCGGGTACGCCCATCGGCATGCGTAATCTTGATCGTCGCGCTGCCGCCGGCATCGCGCGCCACGGCGAATTCGCACTGGCCCATTGGTTGTCCTTGGTGGCGCGCGCAGGGGATCTGGCCGCTGGCGTCGAAGCGGCCCTGGCCGGCACGCTCGCCATGCGCGGCGCGCGCCGGCGCACTGGCGTGACCACCCCCGCTGATGGCGACGGTCAGCGTATAGCTGACCGACTCGTTGCGACGCGCAGCGCTCCGCATCAGGTAGGTGCGCAGCTTGTATTCCCCGTCGGCTGACAGCGTTCCCGTCCATTCGTTGCCCGAAGTTGAACCGATGAAGATCGCCTCACCCGTCGAGCCCGGCGGCAGCACGTTGAAGTAGGCTGCGTCGTTGCTCGGGCTGAAGCTGACGCTCATCGTCTGTCCTGCCCGGGCGCGCAAGGTGTAATCGACCGTCTGGTCGCCTTTCAACTTTCCCTTGATCGTCGCGGAAGTCGTCCCGGCTTTGAACTGAACAGGTTGCGTCCGAATGTCGGCCGACGCCGGAGCGGCGAGCGACGCGAGCGCCAGCGCGCTGGCGATGAGAAATGTCTTCATGCTTTCTCCGGTGGGATGGGTCAAACAACGGGTTTGTTGAGCAGACGCGATTGCAGCTTCGCGTGTTCGTGAACAGGCGGATCGGCGCAGCGTAGCAGTGGCTCGCGCCGACGCCGGCACAGTATCGCTTGCCGCCCGGTTTCGCTCAATACTTGACCGAACAACCGTAGGGGCGAGTCACCGGCTGGCTGATCGGTCGGCCGGCAGCGTGTTCGTTGAGCGCAACGCGCACGTACTGCGTGGCTTTCGTGATGTCCGCCACGTCTGCGCTGGGGACGCTGTCGATACCGCCCATGTAGATCAGTTTTCCGGTCTGATCGATGATGTACATGTGGGGCGTCGTGCGCGCCTGATACGCCCGCCCGATCCGGCCGTCGGCGTCGAGCAGAACGGCGTGCGGCGCCGCCTGGCGTGTGCGAGTGAGTTCGTTCGCCTCGGCCGGGC
>NZ_JAVMKF010000097.1:0-5985 GCF_031732815.1 Accumulibacter sp.
GAAATCAGAAAGGTGAGCGAGCTGCCGATCAAGTACGTCGTCCTCTCGCACTACCACGCCGTGCGCGTGCTGGGTGCGAGTGGCTACCAGGCGGCCGGCATGCAGGAAATCATCGCCAGCCGCGGCACCTACGAAATGATCGTCGAGCGCGGTGCGCAGGACATGCAGTCCGAGTACGAGCGGTTTCCGCGCCTGTTCCAGAATTTTGCCTCGATCCCCGGTCTGACCTGGCCGACGCTGGTCTTCGAGCAAGCGATTACGCTCTGGATGGGCCAGGATCTCGATGTGAAGATCATGCATATCGGCCCCGGCCATACCCGCGGCGACACCGTCGTCTGGATTCCGTCCGAGCGAGTCCTCTTCTCCGGCGACCTGGTCGAGGCCGAGGCAGCCTGCTACACCGGCGACGCACAGCTTGCCGAGTGGCCGGCGACGCTCGACGCGCTGGCTGCGCTGGGCGCCGACAAGCTGGTACCCGGGCGCGGGCCGGCGCTGCTTGGCGCAGAGCGCGTCGCCGAAGGCCTGGCGTACACGCGCGACTTCGTGTGCACGCTGCTCACGGCGGCCAAGGAGGCGGTCGCGCAGGGGATGAGCCTGAAGCAGGCGATGGCCCACACGCGCCTGGCGATGGACGCGAAGTTCGGCCACGTCTTCATTTACGAACACTGCCTGCCGTTCGACGTCAGCCGCGCGTTCGACGAGGCGAGCGGAATCAAGCATCCGCGCATCTGGACGGCCGAACGCGACAAGGCGATGTGGCACGCGCTGCAGGACAGCTAGGCGGCGGCGCTGGTGACGAGCAGCGGAAGACGACAGATGGCGGGCACCTACACCTACCCCAGGTACGCATACCTTACCCCACCCGAACTGCACGACGGCGCACCGCGCCGCCATCCGGTAGTGGTCGTCGGCGCCGGGCCGGTCGGCCTGGCAGCGGCGATCGATCTGGCGCAAGCGGGCGTAGCGGTCGTTCTGCTCGACGACGACGATACTGTTTCATTCGGCTCGCGCGGCGTCTGCTACGCCAAACGTACGCTTGAAATCCTCGACCGCCTGGCGGTCGGTGCCGACTGTGTGGTCAAGGGAGTGAGCTGGAACGTCGGTCGGACGTTCTTTCGTGAGCACGAGGTCTACCACTTCAACCTGCTGCCGCAGCCTGATCACCAGCGCCCGGGCATGATCAACCTGCAGCAGTACTACCTCGAGGAATACCTGATCAAGCGGGCCAGGCAGTTGCCCACGCTCGACCTGCGCTTTCGCAACACGGTCGTCGCCCTGCAGCCCGGCGACGACGGCGTGCGGCTGCAGGTGTCGACGCCGGATGGCTTGTATACGCTGGCTGCCGACTGGTTGATCGCCGCCGACGGCGCGCGCTCGACGATCCGCCAGTTGATGAATCTGGAAATGGAAGGCAAGGTCTTCCTCGACCGTTTCCTGATCGCCGACGTCGTGATGAAGGCCGACTTCCCGCGCGAACGCTGGTTCTGGTTCGACCCGCCGTTTCACCGCGGCCAGTCGGTGCTGCTGCACCGGCAGGCCGACAATGTCTACCGCATCGACTTCCAGCTCGGCTGGCAGGCTGACCCGGAAGAGGAAAAGAAGCCGGAGAAGGTGACTGCGCGAATCAGAGCGATGCTCGGCGACGAGCGCGAATTCGCGCTGGAGTGGGTGAGCGTCTACACCTTCCAGTGCCGCCGGATGAAGCAGTTTCGCCACGGCCGAGTGCTTTTCGTCGGCGACGCGGCGCATCAGGTCTCGCCGTTTGGCGCCCGCGGCGCCAACTCGGGAATCCAGGACGCCGACAACCTGTGCTGGAAGCTCAGGCTGGTGCTCGACGGCCAGGCGCCGGACAGCCTGCTCGACACGTACTCGGACGAGCGCGTCTTGGCCGCCGACGAGAACATTCTCAACTCGACGCGCTCGACCGATTTCATCACACCCAAATCGCCGGTCTCGCTGACCTTCCGCAACGCCACGCTGGCGCTCGCCCGCGAGCACGCGTTCGCCCGCGCGCTGGTCAATTCGGGTCGCCTCTCGGTGCCCACGTTCCTCACCGAATCACGCCTGAACACGGCGGACAGCGCCGACTTCGCCGGCGACATGGTGCCCGGCGCCGCGCTGGACGACGCGCCGCTGCGCGTAGACGGCGCCGACGGCTGGCTGCTCGACCACACCGGCGGGCACTTCCAGGCGCTCCTTTACGTGCTCGATGCGAGCGCACTCGACGCCGCGCAAACGGCAGAGTGCAAGCAACTGGGTGAAGCCACTCCGCCGCTCGAAGTGGTTGTCGTTTCGCCCAAGAACGGAATCGCGGCCGGCGGCCTGCGCGTTTTCGCGGACTGCGCCGGGCGCTACGCCGAACGCTACGACGCGCGCGACGGCACGGTCTACCTGATCCGCCCCGACCAGCATGTCGCCGGCCGCTGGCGCAGCTTCGACGCCAACCGCCTGCGCACCGCGCTGGCGCGCGCCAGCGGCCATTTCTGAAGCGCCAGGGAGGCCGCATGCCGCTCAAGCTTGAAGCCAATTTTTTCGAGCCCGGTCAGCGCTACTGGCGCGCCTACACGCCGGGCGACGACTTCTACGAAGCACTGATCGAGACGCATCGCGGGCTGAGCGACGAGCAGAGCGCGCTGCTCAACGCCAAACTGATCCTGCTCCTGGCCAACCACATCGGCGACATTTCCGTCCTGCGCGAGGCGATGGCGATCGCCCGTCAGGACGTATGAGGAGAACGAAATGAGCCTGATCCGCAAGATCCACCACGTCGCCTACCGCTGCCGGGATGCCAAGGAGACGGTCGAGTGGTACGGCAAGTATCTCGACATGCGCTTCGTCCTCGCCATTGCCGAAAACAGGGTACCCTCGACCGGAGAGCCCGATCCCTACATGCACGTCTTCCTCGACGCCGGACAGGGCAACATCCTGGCCTTCTTCGAGCTGCCGAGCAAACCGGCGATGCGGCGCGACCCGAACACGCCGGCGTGGACGCAACACCTCGCGTTCGAGGTCGACTCGGTCGACGTCCTGCTCCAGGTCAAGGCGCGACTCGAAGCCGACGGCATCGCGGTCGTCGGCCCGACCGACCACACGATCTTCAAGTCGATCTACTTCTTCGACCCGTCCGGCCACCGCCTGGAGCTGGCAGCCAACACGGGCACGCCGCGCATGGCGCAACTTCTCGACGAGGTGAAATGGGACATGCTCAACGAATGGGCAAGAACGCGTCGCGCACCCGGGCACGCGCGCTGGATGCACGACGGCAGCTACGCTGGAGAATAGGTCGCGATGAAACTTGCCTCGCTCAAGGGCTACGGCCGTGACGGCATGCTCGTCCTGGTCAATCGCGCGCTCACCCACTATCTCCCCTTGCCGGGGATCGCGCCTACCTTGCAGCAGGCGCTTGAAGACTGGGACGAACTCGAACCCGAAATGCGTTTCCTCGAAGAAGCGCTCAACTTTGGCGCCTGCTACAACCCGGCTCGCTTCGACCCGACGGCCTGCCACTCGCCGCTGCCGCGCGCCTACCAGTGGGCCGATGGATCGGCCTACGTCAATCACGTCGAACTCGTCCGGCGCGCGCGCGGCGCCGAGTTGCCGCCCGAGTTCTGGACCGACCCGCTGATCTACCAGGGAGGTTCCGACTCCTTCGTCGGCCCGCACGACCCCATCCTGGCGGCCGACGAGAACTGGGGAATCGACTTCGAAGGCGAAGTGGCGGTGATCACCGGCGACCTGAGGATGGGTGCGACCGAGGCCGAAGCGGCCAAGGCGATCCGCCTGCTGCTCCTGGTCAACGACGTCTCCTTGCGCAACCTGATTCCCGGCGAGTTGGCCAAAGGCTTTGGCTTCTTCCAGTCGAAACCCGCCTCGGCGTTCAGCCCGGTGGCGATCACCCCCGACGAACTCGGCGCCGACTGGCGTGACGGCCGGGTCCACCGGCCGCTCACCGTGCACCTGAACAACGCACTGTTCGGCCACCCGGATGCCGGCACCGACATGGTCTTCAGCTTTCCGCAACTGGTCGCCCATGCAGCGAAAACCCGCGAGTTGGAAGCCGGCTCGATCATCGGCGGCGGCACCGTGTCGAACCGGCAGAACGGCCTGCACGGATCGTCGATCGCTAACGGCGGCGTCGGCTACTGCTGCCTGGCCGAGTTGCGGACTTACGAAGCGATCGAGACCGGCAAGCCGCAAACGCCCTTCCTCCGCTTCGGCGACACGGTGAAGATCGAGATGTTCGGGCGCGACGGCAACAGCCTGTTCGGCGCGATCGAACAGCGCGTCGAGAAGTACCCCGGATAGCCTGCCCGGTGCCTGAGGGTCGCCTCAGCTCACCGTCCACGCGGCTCGCCGCGCTGGTCACCACGCTGGTCGCCCTCGGCCCGCTATCGACCGACCTCTACCTGCCGTCGCTACCGACACTGGCCAGCGTCTTCGCCAGCGACACGGCGCGCGTACAGCTCACGCTGTCAGCCTTCCTTGCCGGTTTCGCCATTGCCCAGCTCGCCTACGGCGCACTCTCCGACCGTTTCGGCCGCCGCCCCCTGATGCTCGCCGGACTGCTCATCTACTTTCTCGCCAGCATCGCCTGCCTCTGCGCCGGGTCGATCGAACAGCTCATCGCCGCCCGCTTCGTCCAGGCGCTCGGCGCCTGCGCCGGACCCGTCCTCGGCCGCGCCATCGTGCGCGATGCGTGGGGGCCACTTGAGTCCGCGCGCGTGCTTGCCTACGTCCTCGGCGCAATGGCGCTGGCGCCGCTCGTCGGCCCGACAATCGGCGGTCTGCTCACCGTCGCCTTCGGCTGGCAGGCAAGCTTCGTCGTCCTGGCACTGATCTCCGCCCTGCAAGCCGCGGCCGTCTGGCGCTGGCTGGGCGAAACCAACTGCCGGCTGGACCCGACGGCGACGCGCCCGAGCCGCATTTTCGGCAACTTCAGCCGACTGCTCGGTGATCGCGCCTATCTGCGCTACCTGCTCGCCCTCGCTTTTTCCTACAGCGGGCTGTTCGCCTTCATTTCCGGCTCGTCGTTCGTGCTGATCGCGCGCTTTGCCCTGTCGCCGACCGCCTACGGCCTGTGTTTCAGCAGTGCGGTAGCGGGCTACATCGGCGGCACGCAGGTCGCCGGGCGCCTGGTTCGCCGACTCGGCGCCGACCGCCTGATCGCGCTCGGCGGCGCCCTCGGCGCGACCGCCGGACTCTCCATGCTCAGCCTCGAACTGGCCGGCCTGCACACGCTCGCCGCGCTCCTCGCACCGATGTTCGCCGTCGCCGCGTCGGTCGGCCTGGTGATGCCGATGGCCAGCGCCCGCGCCCTGGCGCCCTACCCCCAGATGGCCGGCGCCGCCGCAGCGCTGATGGGTTTCGCGCAAATGACGACCGCCGCGCTGGTCGGCATCGTCGTCGGCCATGGGATCAATACAAGCCCAGCCGTCCTGCCGCTCGCCGTCGCCGTGTGCGCCACGCTGGTGCCCTTGTGCCATTTCGCTCTCCGTCGCCCCGTATAGCCTTTCCTCCGCGCGGGCACGGCATACGCGGCCGCTTGGCACCGCTGACGCTCGACCGGCCAGCATCCGTCGCCATAATGAGAGCACCAACATCACAAACGGCAGCCGCCAGCCCTGCCAACTCCGGCGAGAAAGCGCGCTACGGCCACTCGCTCTTCGTGATTGCCTTGTGAGGAGACCAGAGAGCACGCCTCGCCCGATTCTCCGCTTTGCAGCGGGAACCCGGCACTCGGCTGCAAAGCAGTCGAATAGCGCGACCCCCTCGCGCGTTCATTTCTCGCGGATAGGCCGCCAATAGCGTATGGCATCAGAGCAAATCAGACACCGTGCCCAGTCCGCGCACGCCTCCTCCGTCGGCAGGCGACAGCGTGTGGCGCCTGAAACGAATGTGGTTGCGCAAGACCATTCACGTAGCTTTCGTGACGGCCGTGCCATCGCATCGGCGCGGCGTCAACGCTGACGCAATTCCCGGCAAATT
>NZ_JAVMKF010000098.1:0-30468 GCF_031732815.1 Accumulibacter sp.
TTACCGCTTTACCCCGTGATGACGATGACGAAGGAACTGCGATGAATCCACCTGACGAGAGTGGTGTTGAGGAAACAGGGGGTTCGCGGGCGCCAGCCCCCGAAAAAATTTCTTTGCCGCCGCGCGCCGCGCGCGCCGGCGTTGCGCTCGAGCGCGCGATGCTGTTCGCCACCTGGCTGGTGCCCGTGCTCGAGCGCTTTCCACGCAGCCAGCGCTTCCTGCTCGGCGACCGCCTGCAGACGCTGACGCTCGACATCATCGAGGGGCTGATCGAGGCAAGCTACCAGAAAGCGCCCTGGGACACGCTGCACCGGGTCAATGTGCTGCTCGAAAAGCAGCGCGTGCTCTGTCGCCTGGCGTACAAGCTGCGACATCTCGATGTCCGGCGTTACGAATTCGCCGCCAGGAAGCTCGACTGAGTTTTCGGCGACGATCCGCCGGCTCAAACGGCTGCCAAGTGGACCGGCGGGTGTTGCGCGGCGGCTCCTGGAACAACAATGCCAGGAACGCCCGCTCGGCCAACCGCAACAGGAACGCGCCAGACAACCGGAACAACAATGCCGGTTTCCGTCCTTCCCGTATGCTGCGTTTCGGAGTGCCTCGCCTCAAGGGTCGAAGCAGAGTAGCCGCAAGCATCCAGGCCGCTTGAGCAAGCGCAGCACACCCCCGGCGTCCTGGCCCACACGGCTGGGCGACGCCGGGGGATCATTCTGCGCAATGGCGTGATCGGCTCGCCGACCGGAGCGTCGCCAGCCAACACGCCGCGCTGACCCGCGCCAAGCCGCGCCAAGCCGCGCTAAGCCACGCCGACCACGCGGCGCGGACGCAATTGCGGGCGCTCGGCGTCGCTTTCGCCGACACCGAGCAGGCGGCCGGCGGCGTCGTAGACTCGATAGCTGCCTGGCGGCTGCGCGTCGCCCACCGGATTGCCGTGGCGGAAACGCAGTGCGGCGGCCTCGTCCAGATGCACTGCCGGCAGGCCCTGCAGCAGGCGATCGAGCGGGAGCAGGCGGCCGGTCCTCTCTTCCGCGGAAAGCTCGGCGAGCGCGGCGAGCGGCAGCGCGTCGGCGACTTGCAGCGAACCGACCGCGGTTCGCCGCAGCGCGCTCAGGTGGGCGGCGCAAGCGAGCGCTTCGCCGAGCTCGACGGCCAGGCTGCGCACGTAGGTTCCCTTGCTGCAGCGCACGTGCAGGCGGCAGCGCTCGCCGCTGAAGTCGATCAGTTGCAGGCGGTGAATCGTGATCTGGCGCGCTGGCCGCTCGACTTCGATTCCCTGGCGCGCCAGCGTGTAGAGCGCGCGTCCCTGGTGTTTGAGCGCCGAATGCATCGGCGGAATCTGTTCGAGCGGGCCGCGCAGGCGGGCCAGCGCGTCGTTCAGCGCGGCAGCGTCGAAAGCGATCGGGCAGCGCCGGACGACGGCGCCGTCGGCGTCGCCGGTGTCGGTGGCGATGCCGAAGCAGACCTCGGCTTCGTAGGACTTGTCGGCGGCCAGCAGGTCGTGCGCGAACTTCGTCGCTTCGCCGAAACAGAGCGGCAGCAGGCCGCTGGCGAGTGGGTCGAGCGTTCCGGTGTGGCCGGCCTTGGCGGCGGAAAACAGCCGGCGCGCCTGTTGCAGCGCGGCGTTGGACGTGATTCCGGAAGGTTTGTCGAGCAGCAGGACGCCATCTACCCGCTGCCAGGCTTTGCCGGCGGCCAAGTCAGCTCGGTTCGTCCGGATCGGACTGATGCGAAATCGCCACCGCTTCGTTGATCAGCTTCGACAACTGCGCACCGCGTTCGAGCGACTCGTCGAAGATGAAGTGCAGTTGCGGCGTCATGTGGATGCTGATCCGCTTGCCGAGTTCGCTGCGCAGGAATCCGGCGGCGTTCTCCAGGCCCGCCTGCAGCGATGCCAGGTGGTCGCTGCCCGCCAGGCTGCTGAAGAAGACCTTGGCGTGCGCATAATCCGGGCTGACCTGCACGTCGGTCAGGCTGATCATGCCGACGCGCGGATCGCGCAGTTCGAGCCGGATCACTTCCGCCAGTTCGCGCCGGATCTGTTCGGCGATCCGGTCGCGACGAGAAAAACCCCGATGGTCGGCCATTTACAGCGTCCGCGCGATTTCGGTCACGTCGTAGACTTCGAGCTGGTCGCCTTCTTCGTAGCCGCTGAAGTTCTTCAGCGACAAGCCGCATTCGAAGCCGGCGCGAACTTCCTTGACGTCGTCCTTGAAGCGCTTGAGCGATTCGATTTCGCCGTCCCAGAGGACGATGTGCTTGCGCAGCAGGCGCGCGCGCGAGCTGCGCTTGATCAGTCCTTCGAGCACGTAGCAGCCGGCGATCGTGCCGATGCGCGTCGCCCGGAAGACCTGGCGGATTTCGACCAGACCGGTGATGTCCTCGCGCTTTTCGGGCGCCAGCATGCCGGAGAGCGCCGCCTTGACCTCGTCCACCGCGTCGTAAATGATGTTGTAGTAGCGGATGTCGACCCCGGCGGTTTCCGCCGCCTTGCGCGCACCGGCGTCGGCGCGCGTATTGAAGCCGATGATGACGGCTTTCGAGGCCTGCGCCAGGTGCACGTCGGATTCGCTGATCGCACCGACCGCGGCGTGGATGACGTTGACCTTGACTTCCGCCGTCGCCAGCTTCTGCAGCGACTGAACCAGCGCTTCCTGCGAGCCCTGCACGTCGGCCTTGATGATCAGCGCGAGTACCTTGGCTTCCGCTTCGTTCATCTGTTCGAGCAGCGTCTCCAGCTTGGCCGCCTGCTTGGTCGCCAGTTTGACGTCGCGGTACTTGCCCTGCCGGAAGAGCGCGATTTCGCGCGCCTTGCGTTCGTCGGCGAGGACCATCGCCTCCTGGCCGGCTGCCGGAACGTCGGACAGGCCGAGAATTTCGACCGGAATCGATGGCCCGGCTTCCTTGATGATCTTGCCGTTCTCGTCGAGCATCGCGCGCACGCGGCCGAAAACCGGGCCGGCGAGCAGCACGTCGCCCTGGTGCAGCGTTCCCGAGAGAACGAGCATCGTCGCCACCGGGCCGCGCCCGCGGTCGAGGCGCGCTTCGATGATCAGGCCGCGCGCCGGCACATCGCGCGCCGCCTTGAGGTCGAGCACGTCGGCCTGCAGGAGGACGTTTTCGAGCAGTTCGTCGATGCCGGCGCCGGTCTTCGCCGAAACGCTGACGAAGGGCGCGTCGCCGCCGTACTCTTCCGGAACGACTTCTTCGCCGACCAGTTCCTGCTTGACGCGGTCGGGCTGCGCGCCGGGTTTGTCGATCTTGTTGATCGCGACGACGATCGGCACGCCGGCCGCTTTCGCGTGGTGAATCGCTTCGCGCGTCTGCGGCATGACGCCGTCGTCGGCGGCGACGACCAGAATGACGATGTCGGTCGCTTTCGCTCCCCGCGCGCGCATCGCGGTAAAGGCTTCGTGTCCCGGCGTGTCGAGGAAGGTGACGACGCCGCGCGCGGTTTCGACGTGGTAGGCGCCGATGTGCTGCGTGATGCCGCCGGCTTCGCCGCTCGCCACGCGCGTGCGCCGGATGTAGTCGAGCAGCGAGGTCTTGCCGTGGTCGACGTGGCCCATGACGGTGACCACCGGCGCGCGCGTTTCGAGCGGAACGTCCTTGTGCTGCGCGTCGGCGTCGTCGAGATAGGCATCCGGGTCGTCGAGCTTGGCGGCGAACGCCTTGTGGCCCATTTCCTCGACGACGATCATCGCCGTTTCCTGGTCGAGCACCTGGTTGATCGTCACCATCGAGCCCATCTTCATCAGCGCCTTGATCACCTCGGTCGCCTTGACCGCCATCTTGTGCGCCAGATCGGCGACCGAAATCGTTTCCGGCACCTGCACCTGATGGATGACCGGTTCGACCGGCAACTGGAAGGTGTGCTGTTCGTCTTCGCCGCCGGCGCCGCGCGCCGCGCGCTTGCCGTGCTTGGTGTCGCGCCAGCCGGTGGCACCGGTGGCGCCGCGCGTCTTCAGCCCGACGCGCTTGTTGGTGCCTTCGTTCTTCCACTGGCCCTTCTTGTCGACCGCCTTCTTCTCCGGCGCCTTCTTCTCCGGCGCTTTCTTGTCGGTCGCGGCGGGCTTGCCGGCCGGCTTGTGCAGCGTCTTGTCTTCCGGCGGGCGGTCGCTCGCCGTTTGTGCCGCCGCCTGTTTGGCGACGACGGCGGCCTTCGCGGCGACCGCTTTCTCTTCGGCGTCGAGCTTCAGACGCGCCAGGTCGGCGCTGCGCTGTTGCTTGCTCTTGAACTCGGCTTCCTGGCGCGCACGCAGTTCGGCGTGCCGGCGCTCTTCTTCGGCGCGCAGGCGCTGCTGTTCTTCGCCGATGATCGAGGCGCGCGTGACGACCTTCTTGCCCGGCGCGCGGGTTTCGCCTGCCGCTTCCGGCTTGCCGGCGGCCGGCGCCTCGCCGCGCGCTTCGGCCTTGGCCGGGGCGACCGGCGGAGCGGCGCTCGCGCCGCCCGGCGGGGCTGTGGCGGCTGCCGGAACGGCTGGCGCTGGCGGCGGGCTGGCCGGCTCTGCGACCGGCGCGACCGGCGCGACCGGCGCTGCCGGTGCCGCCGCCGGCGTCTCGACCAGCGGCACGCCTGGTGCTTCCAGCGCGACCTCCGGCAAGCTGCGCTCGACGGCGACCGGCGGCTCGACGTCCGCTTCCGGCCGCGCTTCGCTGCGTGTTTCGGGGCGCGCTTCAGGACGCGCCTCCGGACGCGCTTCGAGCGTGTCGCGCTTGACCAGCACGCGCTTCTTGCGCACCTCGACCTGCACGGTATGCGCCTTGCCGTGCGCGTCCTGCGAACGGATTTCGCTCGTTTCCTTGCGCATCAGCGTGATTTTCGTCTTCGCCTCGGTACGCCCCCCGTGCGATCGGCGCAGGTAGTCGAGCAATTTCGACTTGTCCTGCTCCGACAGGATGTCCTCAGCTTGCCGCTTGGCCACGCCCGCCTTCTGCAACTGCTCGAGCAGCGCGCCAGCCGGCATTTTCAGCTGGGTGGCAAATTGGGCAACACTCGTTTGCGCCATGTCAGTTCCTCTCCCCCGCTTCAGCAAACCAGTGCGCGCGCGCCATGGTGATCAGTTGCGTGGCCCGCCGGCTGTCGATGCCGGTCATCTCGGTCAGTTCGTCGACTGCGAGATCGGCCAGGTCGTCGCGCGTCTTGATTCCGTTGCTGGCCAGTTTGCCGGCCAGCGCCTTGTCCATTCCCTCAAGGCTGAGCATGTCGTCTGCGACATCCTCGATTTTTTCTTCGGTGACGATCGCCTCGGTCAGGAGGACGTTGCGCGCCCGCTCGCGCAGTTCCTGAACGGTCGCTTCGTCGAAGGCTTCGATCTCGAGCATTTCGTGCAGCGGCACGTAGGCCACTTCCTCGATCGTCGAAAAACCCTCTTCGATCAGGATGTTCGCGACATCTTCGTCGACGTCGAGCTTTTCCATGAAGAGCACGCGGATGGCCGCAGCCTCGGCCTCGACGACCGATTTGGACTCTTCCTCGGTCATCAGGTTGATCGTCCAGCCGGTCAGCTCGGACGCCAGGCGCACGTTCTGCCCGCCGCGGCCGATGGCGATCGCCAGGTTCTGTTCGTCGACGACGACGTCCATCACGTGCCTTTCCTCGTCGACGATGATCGAACTGACCTCAGCCGGCGCCAGCGCGCCGATGACGAACTGCGCCGGATCGGCCGACCAGAAAACGATATCTACGCGCTCGCCGGCCAGTTCGTTGGTCACCGCAGTGACCCGCATGCCGCGCATGCCAACGCAGGTGCCGATCGGGTCGACGCGCTGGTCGTTCGACTTGACGGCGATCTTCGCGCGCATGCCGGGGTCGCGCGCCGCCGCCTTGATTTCGAGCAGGCCGTCGTCGACTTCCGGCACTTCGAGTGCGAACAGCTTGATGATGAACTCGGGCGCGGTGCGCGAAAGGATCAGTTGCGGCCCGCGCGCGCTGCGGTCGATACGCTGCAGGTAGGCCTTGACGCGATCGCCGACGCGCAGGTTCTCGCGCGGAATCATCTGGTCGCGCGGCAGCAGCGCTTCCATCTTGCCGGTTTCGACGATCGCGTTGCCACGTTCCATGCGCTTGATCGTCCCGGTCACCAGGTGCTCCTTGCGCGCCAGGAAATCGTTCAGAATCTGCTCCCGCTCAGCATCGCGAATCTTCTGCAGGATGACCTGCTTGGCCGCCTGCGCGCCGATCCGGCCAAAATCGATGGGTTCAAGCGCTTCTTCCAGGAAATCGCCGACCTCGACTTCCGGGTCCTGCTCCTGAGCTTCCGACAAGGCGATCTGCTGCTCCTCGTCGAGGAAGTCGGCATCGGCAACGACTTCCCAGCGGCGAAAGGTCTCGAAGTCACCGGTCTCGCGGTCGACGACGACACGCACGTTCGCATCATCGTGAATGCGCTTCTTGCTGGCCGAAGCCAAGGCCAACTCGAGCGCACCGAAGACAATGTCCTTGGTGACGTTCTTTTCGCGCGCCAGCACATCGACCAGCATCAAGATCTCGCGGCTCATTTCCTCATCTTCTCCTAAACCTGCCCGTCACTCGATTTCGCCAGATCAAACCGCGGAACCAGGCGCGCTTTGCCGATGTTTTCGGGAGCGAACTCGATTTCGTCCGCACCGACGCGCAGGCGCACCTGACCGTTCGTGATTCCCAACAGAAGGCCACTGAAGTTCCGCCGCCCAGCGAGCGGCAAGCGCAGCTTGAGGGTGATCTCGCACCCGGCAAAACGCACGAAATCGGCTTCCTTCCTGAGCGGCCGGTCGATTCCCGGCGACGAGACTTCCAGGCGCTCGTAATCGACGTTCTCCACCAGGAGCACACGCGAAAGCTGGTTGCTCACCAGAGCGCAGTCTTCGACATCGACTCCGCGCGGCTTGTCCGGGCGATCGATGTAGACGCGCAGCAGCCGCCCGCGCGGGCTGCGCTCGACGTCGACCAGTTCATAGCCGAGGCCGGTCACCGTTTTTTCAAGAACTTCGTACACATCCATGGCCGCAAACAAAAAATGGGCGAAACGCCCATCCCCGAAAAAATTGCCCCAACAGGGGCGAGCGGAAAGCCGTTGGATTATAACGAAAACATCGGCGTGCGTAAATCGCCCTGCAGGCGCAGACGGGCACTAGGCGCCCGGCCGGGCACGTAGCGGGCGCCCGGCGCCGGCCGGCGGCAGGCCGAAATCGACCAGCAGCTTGCGTACGTCGGCCTCGCCCAGCTCGAAAATCTGCCCGCGCCTGAGGTTCGGGGGAAGCACGAAGGGTCCGTAGCGAACGCGAATCAGACGGCTGACGACGACACCGACCGCTTCGAACATGCGGCGCACCTCGCGGTTTCGCCCTTCGCTCAGCGCCACGCGGTACCAGCGATTGGCCCCCTCGCCGCCCGCCTCCTGAAAGCTGGAAAAACGCGCCGGCCCGTCGTCGAGTTCGATGCCGTCGAGCAGGCGCTGGCGCGCCTCGGCCGACAATTCGCCGAGAATACGCACCGCGTACTCGCGCACCAGTTGGTAACGCGGGTGCATCAGGCGGTTGGCGAGTTCGCCGGAAGTGGTCAGCAGGAGCAGTCCGCTGGTGTTGAAGTCGAGCCGCCCGACGGCGACCCAGCGGCCGGAAGCCATGCGCGGCAGCGCGGTAAACACGTTCGGTCGATGTTCCGGGTCGTTGCGCGAAACGATCTCGCCTTCCGGCTTGTGGTAGAGGATGACGCGCGGCAGGCGGTCGGAAAAGCGCAAGCGAACGAGCTTGCCGTTGACTTTCACCCGGTCGTCGGCCGCCACCTGCTGGCCGACGTGCGCCGTTTCGCCGTTCACCACGACACGACCGGCGGCGATCATTTCTTCCATCTGACGGCGCGAACCGATGCCGCTTTGCGCCAGCACCTTGTGCAGACGTTCCGGTTTGGCAGAGACTTCCGCGTGGCGCGGCCGGCGCGCCTGGCCCGGCTTCTCCTGGCGCTGGCCGCGCCCGGATTCGCTGCGTTCGCTGCGTTCGCTGCGTTCGCTGCGTTCGCTGCGTTCGCTGCGTTCGTTGCGCTCGTTGCGCTCGTTGCGCTCGTTGCGCTCGTTGCGTGCTGGCGCTGCCGGGCGTCGCGGCGGTGCCGGCGCTGCCGGGCGCGCTGGCGAACGCGCCGCGAGTGAGGTCTTGCGTGGCTTATTGGGGAGAGGCATCGGCGGGGTCCAGGTTGGGGTCGAGCTGCGCCAGCGGCGGCAACTCGGACAGGTTGCGCAGGCCCAGGTCGTCGAGGAACTTCTTGGTCGTCGCCAGCAGCGCCGGCCGGCCGGGCGTGTCGCGGTGGCCGACGACATCAACCCAGCCGCGCTCCTCGAGGACGCGAATCACCTGCGTCGCGACACCGACGCCGCGGATGTCTTCGATGTCGCCGCGCGTCACCGGCTGCCGGTAGGCGATGATGGCCAGCGTTTCGAGCACGGCGCGCGAGTAGCGCGGCGGCTTTTCCGGTTTCAGCCGTTCGAGATACGGCATGTATTCACCGCGCGTCCGAAAGCGCCAGCCGCTCGCCACCTGCAGCAGTTCGAGCGGCCGCTCGCGCCATTCGCCGGCCAGTTCGTCGAGCAGGCCGCGCAGAACCTGCGTGTCGAGCGACTCGGCAAACGCGCGCCGCAGTTCGAGCAGCGACAACGGTTCGCGCGCGCTCAGGAGCAGCGCCTCGAGCACGCGCTTGGTCGCTTCCGGGCCGCCCGGCAGGGCTGGCGGCGGGCTGGCCTCAGGCGTCGCTTCGCTCATCGCACAGACGCAGATAGAGCGGCGCGAAGGCTTCCGCCTGGGTCATTTCGAGCAGTTTTTCGCGCGCCAGTTCGAGCAGGGCGAGGAAATGGACGACGACCACCGGCGCCCCCTGGCCCGGATCGAAAAGCTGGCAAAACTCGACGAAGCCGCCAGCGACGCGCAACTGGCGCAGGATCGACGCCATATGCTGGCGCACCGAGAGTTCCTCGCGTTGCACCTGGTGGCGCGTGTGCAGCTTGGCCTGGCGCAGGATGGCCCGCCAGGCCGCCTGCAGATCGCTGGGATTGACTTCCGGCAAGCGGCGCAAGAGCGCCTTTTCGACCCACACTTCAACCCAGTCGAAGTCGCGCTCGGCCTGCGGCAATTCGTTCAGCTCGTACGCCGCGCGCTTCATCTGTTCGTACTCGATCAGCCGCCGAACGAGCTCGGCGCGCGGGTCTTCCGCCTCGTCGCCGGCCACCGCACGCGGTCGCGGCAGCAGCATGCGCGATTTGATCTCGATCAGGATGGCCGCCATCAGCAGGTAGTCGGCCGCCAGTTCGAGGTTCTGTGCGCGCATCGCCTCGACATAGACCAGATACTGCTCGGTGAGCAGCGCCATCGGAATGTCGAGGACATTGACGTTGGCCTTGCGAATCAGATAAAGCAGCAGGTCGAGCGGCCCTTCGAAGGCTTCGAGCATGACCGCCATCGCGTCCGGCGGTACATACAGGTCGGCCGGCAACTCGGCCAGCGGCTCACCGTAGATGCGCGCCAGCGGCACCGGCGCAGCACTCGCGGCAGCGTCGGTCGGCGCCTCGATCGTCGCGTTTTCGCTCATCGCACCCGCCGCCCCTCTGGCCGCTCGCCCCGGCTCAGCCGAAGTTCAGACCGAGCGCCTGGCGCACATCGCGCATCGTTTCGCGCGCCAGATGTCTGGCCTTGCGATTGCCCTCGGCGACGATTTCGCGCACCAATTCTGGTTGCTCGATGTACTCCTGCGCGCGCTCACGCATCGGCGCCTGCTCGCGCAGGATGCCGTCGATCACCGGCTGCTTGCATTCCAGGCAGCCGATGCCGGCGCTCCGGCAGCCCTGCTCGACCCAGGCGCGGCAGGCCTCGTCGGAATAGACCTGATGCAGCGGCCAGACCGGGCAATTGCCCGGTTCGCCTGGGTCGTTGCGCCGAATGCGCGCCGGATCGGTCGGCATGCGCCTGAGCTTGTGCGTCACCGACGCCGCGTCTTCGCGCAAGGTGATCGTATTGCCGTACGACTTCGACATCTTCTGGCCATCGACGCCGGGCATGCGCGCAGCGGCGGTGAGCAGCGCCGCCGGTTCGACCAGGATCATCTTGCCGGTCCCTTCGAGATGACCGCGCAGACGCTCGCGGTCGGCGAGCGAGAGCGCCGGCACCTCGTCGAGCAGGGCTTGCGCGCGCTCGATCGCCGACGGCTCGCCCTGCTCCTGGTAACGCGTGCGCAGTTCCTCGTAGCGCCGCGCGCGCCGTGCGCCGAGGCGAGTCAGCGCTTCCGCCACCTTTTCGGCAAAGCCCGCCTCGCGCCCGTAGAGGTGATTGAAGCGGCGCGCGATCTCGCGCGAGAACTCGATGTGCGGCACCTGATCCTCGCCCACCGGAACCTTGTCGGCGCGGTAGATCAGGATGTCTGCCGCCTGCAGCAGCGGATAGCCGAGAAAGCCGTAGGTCGACAGGTCCTTGTTTTCCAGCTTTTCCTGCTGATCCTTGTAGGTCGGCACGCGCTCGAGCCAGCCGAGCGGCGTCATCATCGAAAGGAGCAGATGCAGTTCGGCGTGCTCGGGCACCTGCGACTGGATGAACAGCGTCGCGCGGGCGGGATCGACGCCGGCCGCCAGCCAGTCGATGATCATCTCCCAGGTGGCGCCGACGATCCCCTGCGGATCGTCGTACTGCGTGGTCAGCGCATGCCAGTCGGCAACGAAGAACAGGCAGGGATATTCGTTCTGCAACCGGACCCAGTTCTTCAACACGCCGTGGTAATGGCCAAGGTGCAGGCTGCCGGTCGGCCGCATGCCGGAAAGGACTCGTTGCGCGTACATGTTCTCCGCCTGAGCGCGTTCAGAAAGGCAACTGAAAGAGAAAACCGACCACCTCCAGGACACCCTCGATGACCGGTGTCAGCAGGTCGGAGAGGAGGCCGGTGAACAGCAGCACGAGCAGGATCGGGAAGCCGAAACGCTCGAGCCGGGCGAATCGCCAGGCGGCAGCACGCGGCAGCAGGCTGACCGCAATCCGGCCGCCGTCGAGCGGTGGCAGCGGAAACAGGTTGAGCACCATGAGGGCCGTATTGACGGCGACACCAACCTCGGCCATGCGCGTCATCGGCAGCGTAAAGAAGTTCTGCGGCAGCATCCAGGCCAGCTTGAGAAAAGCGGCCCAGAAGAAAAGCATGCCGAGGTTGGCGCCGGGTCCGGCGGCAGCCACCCACAGCATGTCGGCCTTCGGGTGACGCAGGCGAGAGAAATCGACCGGAACCGGCTTCGCCCAGCCGAACAAAATGTTTCCGGTGGACAACAACAGGATGACCAGCGGCACGATGATCGTCCCGACCAGGTCGATATGCTTGAGCGGATTAGCCGTGATACGGCCCTGCTGCCAGGCGGTCGGATCGCCAAAATGGCGCGCCGCGTAACCGTGCGCCGCCTCGTGCAGCGTGATCGCCAGCACGACCGGCAGCGCCGCGATCGAAATCTGTTGAATCAGCGAATTGAGCATGCGGCTTTGTCTCTTCCTCAGGCCAGCCCGAAAGGCACCAGCGAGCCCCGTCCGGCGCGCACGAGCACCGGCAGGGGTCCGCTCAGATCGATCACGCTGGTCGGTTCGACGCCGCCCGTTCCGGCATCGAGAATCAGCTCGATCTGGCCGTTCAGACGCTCCTGGATTTCCCAGCCCTCGGTCAGCGGTGCGTCGTCGCCAGCGACGATCAAGGTCGAGGTGAGCAGCGGCTCGCCAAGTTCGGCGAGCAGCGCCTGGGTTACCGCGTGCGCCGGAATGCGCAGGCCGATCGTCTTGCGCTTCGGATGCAGCACTCGCCGCGGCAGCTCGCGTGTGCCTTCGAGGATGAACGTGTAGCTGCCCGGCGTCGTCGCCTTGAGCAGCCGATAACGCGCGTTATCGACGCGGGCAAACTGGCCGATCTGCGACAGGTCGCGACACATCAGCGTCAGATGGTGTCGGTCGTCGACGCCGCGCAAGGCACGCACGCGCTCCACCGCCGCCTTGTCGCCCAACTGGCAGCCAATCGCGTAACTCGAATCCGTCGGGAGGACGATCAGGCCGCCCTGCCGGATGACCTCGCACGCGCGCTGCAGCAGCCTGGCCTGCGGATTGTCGGGATGAATCGAAAGATGGTGTGCCATTCCCGGTGCCGGTCTCAGAAGGCCTGCCAGACGGGTTCCAGCCCGTCCGGCAGCGATGGCAGGCGACCAAGATCGATGTAGCTTTCGTTCGGCCCGTGGAAATCGGACCCGCGCGAGGCGAGAAAGCCGAACTCTCGCGCCAAGCGGGAATAGACCTCGATGTGCTCGGGCGTGTGGCTGCCCGACATCACCTCGATCGCTGCCCCGCCCCGATCCTTGAACTCGCCGAGGAAGCGTCGCATGTCGGCGCGCGACAGGCGGTAACGCCCGGGATGGGCAACCGCGGCAACCCCGCCGGCACCATGAATCCAGTCCAACGAATCGGCCAGCGTCGCCCAGCGGTGTTCGACGTAGCCCGGACGCCCGGGAATCAGATACGCTTCGAAGACGCCGCGCATGTCCTTGCACACGCCGGTTTCGATCAGATGGCGTGCGAAGTGCGAGCGGCTGATCAGGCTGGGATTCGCCGCCAGCGCCATCGCGCCGTCGAAAGTGCCGTACAGGCCGACGCGTTCAAGATCCGCCGCCATCCTTTGTGCGCGCTCGATGCGCCCGGAGCGGATCGCCGCCAGGCCGCTCTCCAACCTGGCGTCAGCGGCATCGAAGTTCAAGCCGAGAATGTGAATCTGCAACCCGCCCCACTCGATCGACACTTCGACTCCGTTGACGAAAGCCATCCCGGCCTCCTCGGCCACCGCGCGCGCGGAGGGCAGGCCGTCCAGGCTGTCGTGGTCGGTCAGCGCGAGCAAGTCGACGCCGTTCGCCGCCGCCCGCCGCGCGACCGACTCCGCCGGCAGCAAGCCGTCGGAGCAGATCGAATGACAATGCAGGTCGCAGTTGAGCACGGGCGGGAAGAAAACGGGGGAGACTTCGCACAAGGTCGACTTCGCGCGAGCCGGGAAGCCGAAAACCTGAGATATTAGCACACGCGCACCAGCGGCCGGCGCTCAGTCGAACTCATGCAGACGCAAATCCTCGCGCGCCGGCGTGCCGCGCTCGACCCGCAGACGCAGGACATCGATCGTTCGCCCATCCTGCGTCGCGACCGTGAAACGCCAGTCGCCGGGCAGCGGATTGAGCACCCAGGAATAGCCGCGGAAACCGCGGTCGCGTCCGCCAGTCGTCTGGAAAGGCCGGCGCGAAACCAGCCGCCAGCCTTCCTCCTGGCGCATCTCCCAGCGATGCTCGAGCCCTGCGGTCACCCCGAGCGGCGCGAAGACCGCGGAAACCCCGTACAGCCGACCGCCTTCCGGCACTCGCACGCTCGCCGCCTGCCCGCGCCACCATTGCCACCAGGCAGCCGGCTCGACCTGCAGCGTGTAGCGCCCCGCCTCCTGGGTGAACTCCAGGCCGACCGCCAGTTGCCGTTTGACCAGCGGGACCGGCGCAACCATGTCGAAATGGAAGGCGAGCATCAGCGCCGCAGCAACTGCCCAGGCAGGTCCGCTGCGCCCGGGCCGGCCCGGCGCCAACCGGCGAAGCCCTTGCGTGAGAACGACGCCAGCCGCAGTCGAAGCGTAGAACCACAGCGGATCGAGGCTGCCCAGCGCATGCGGCAGCGCGAAATTGAACAGAAGAATTGCGTTCAGCGCAAACAGCGCCCAGGTGAGCGTAAACCGCCGCCCGTAGCGATCACCGACAAACTCGTTGCCGACCAGCAAGGCGGCGAGAAAAGCGGCCATCAGCCAGGTGCCGAGATGGCCGGAACTCTTCAGATAAAGAATGAACAGCGCCGAGAAGATGCCGCCGAAGAAGAACTGCAGCAACAGATAGGGAGCCTGCCAGGCGAGTGCGGCCAGGCGCTCGCGCAGCGACCTTCCGTCGGCCGGCGCCGGCACTTCGCGCGCCGCGCGCCGCGCCAGCCAGAGCGTCAGCAGCGCCGCGCCGACAAGGAAAGCCCCCAGACGCCAAAAGTCGATGACCCGGATGCGCTGGCCGATGGTCAGCGCATCCCAGACGAAGCCGCCGAGAAAGGCAGCCGGCGGATACAGCCGGCGCAGGGCAAGCGGGATGCGCTCGCTGCTCACCGCGTCGCCAGCGCCAGTAGCGTGCACGCCTGATGGACGCCGCCTTGTTTGCGCACGTCGGTCGCCACCTCGTTCCCCGCTCCCGTCCACACTCCCGCCCGCACTCCCGTTCGCACTCGCCCGCACCTCGCTTTGCCGCGGGGAAACGTTCTGCCACTGGCTGGCATCGACCCGCGCCGGGCGGCAGAGGTCGATTCTACGTCAGCACGGAGGAGTGTACGGCCGATTCACTTTCCGGCCAGCTCGGCACGCTTGACCGGCTCCGGGAAAGCGGAAATACTCCGCGCTCCGCTCCACTCCCCTTGCGGCTCGCCCGCCGCGCCGTCGCCTGCCCGCCCTGCCCCCTCCCAACTCCAGCCAACTGCCGCCGCTCGCCATGGACCCACTGACCCACGCCCTGCTCGGCGCCTCCGTCGCCCACGCCGCCTGCGGCCAGCGTCTCGGTCGCCGCGCCTGGATGATCGGTGCGCTTGCCGGAATCTTGCCCGACGTCGATTTCTTCATCGCCAGCAGCACCGATCCGCTACTCAACATCCAGTACCACCGACAGTTCACGCACGCCTTCGCCTTCATTCCGCTGGGTGGGATCGTTGCCGCAGCGCCCTGGCTGCTCGAATCGGCAGCGCGCAGCCAATGGCGGCCGATACTCGGCGCAGCGACGCTCGCCTACGCCACACACGGCGTGCTCGACGCGTGCACGAACTACGGTACGCAGTTGCTCTGGCCCTTCTCCGACGTGCGCGTCGCCTGGCACTGGCTGACGACGATCGGACCACCGTTCACCTTGATCCTCCTGCTCGGCCTGCTCGTCGCTTTGCGCCGTGGGCGGAGGCGCTGGCCGACCTTGCTCGCGCTCGCCGCCGCGCTGCTCTACGTCGGCAGCGCCGCCTGGCAGCAGGAACGCGCGCTCAGCGCGCAGGCGCAGATTGCTGCCCAGCGCGGGCACACCGTCGAGCGCGCCCGGATGTTCCCGACGGTCGGCAACGTCTTCCTCTGGCGCTCGGTCTACGAATCGAATGGCGTCCTGCACACCGACCGTATCCGCGCCGGCAGCGCGCTGACGTGGAAAGCCGGCAGCAGCGTTGCCCTGGCGCACGAAGCGGCGCTAGCGCCCGAACTGCGTGCCAACGAACGCATCGTGCGCGACTATCGCCGCTTCGCCCATTTTTCCGGCGGATGGGTCGCGCGTGCGGTTGCCGACCCCGAGGTCATCGGCGATGCCCGCTACTCGCTGTCGACCGAGCGCTTCGAACCCATCTGGGGAATCCGCTTCCACCCCGGGCGCCCGGTGCCCACCGAATGGGTCGATTTCACGGCCAAGAATCGCATCCCGCTTGCCGATCTGTGGCGCGAGCTGAGCGGTCGCGACCCCGAGTATCGGCACCTGCCCAAGGGCTGAGCACCGTCAGCGAAACCGCGAGCCAGAAGAGAAGAGGTGGCCCCGGAAATTCAGACAGCAGCGTTAAGGGTACTCTTCCCCATCCGACGGCTGCGGAAGCAGCCAAAACAGGAGCGACAGCATGATGAGCAGAAGGACGAGGCGGAACCAGACGCCCGGATTCGAGGCGCTGAGCACGCTAGCGGCGCTGACGAGCGACAAGAGCCTGGCGGAGCTGGCATAGCGGTACAACATCCAGCCGAACCGGATGATGGACTGGAAGCGGCAACTGACGGAGCTTGCGGCTCAGGCCTTTTGGCGAGGCGAGCCCTCCGGCGAGCGCTGTTCCGGACCCGACGAAGCTCGACACCCGAACCGGAGAGCCGACCCTCCGGCGCCTCTCGCAAACACCACACTAGACACATGTCTTTGTGTGGCTGGAAGCGACAGCGGGGGACGCGAACAGCCACTTCTGGCATGATGTGGTCAGCAAGACCAAGATCACAAGGCCTGTAAGATGGATACTGCCCAACTCCAACGGATCATGCAACAGTGGCACGTGATTCAACGCGAGCTGGTGCCAGAGCTGGCCGAGCAATTCGCATCGCTGACACCGAAATCGGAGAAGGTGGCCCACATCCTGAAATGGGTACACATCGAGGTATACACAGAAACATCGTCGTGTGGGGTGGGACGTCCGCGTTTCGAGCGAGCTTGCCTGGCGAACGCCTTTCTGGCCAAGGCGGTGCTCGGGTTGGCGATGATCGTTGGGCTGATCGAGCGGCTGCCGATCGATCGTGCGCTGCGCCGCATCTGTGGTTTCCCGCTGTACAAGGGACAGCCTTGCGCAGCCACCAACTTGCGCGCTGTCGACCAATTTGCCCAAGCCAGCGCAGGCCAGCGCGTGCATGAGGCCCTGGTCACGGAACCTTCCGGGGATCAACTGATCGTGCATCTCCGTCGCGAGGGTACGGCCATCGAAGCACGCGAACACCCATCGCAGAAGGAAAGGCCGGCAGTGACGGTGGCCACCACCGGACAATCGGCCCAGTTGTCCGCGGCAGAGAGCCCTGCCCAAACGACTGCGCCTGAAGTGCCGGCACCGGCGAGAAGCCGCGCTCTTCGCCAGCGTGGCAAAGCGCGTCCGGCTGCGAAGGCCTCCCCGATCCAGCGCCAACGCGAGCAGACTTTGGCGCAAATGCTCGATGAGATCCCGACAGCAGGTGATCGCGGCAGGAAGTGCAATGCTCAAGTCGACCAGAACAGTTGGCGCCGATACAAGAAGCTGCATCTCCACACCGGCAATTGTGGCGTACCGATTACGGCACTCCCCTCCAGCGCCTCCATGCACGACAGCCTGGCTGCGATTCCCCTGTCGGCGACGAGCGCCAAACGCGTCACCAACCTGTACGACCTGATGGAGGCTGCCTCTTCCACCAGCAACTTGCGCGAGCACAGCAAGACCCCGGGCCACCTTCCCCTGATCGATCACGAAGCGCAGCATGCAACGAAAGTCGAATTCTCCTCGGCTGAAGCGACTCGCTACCACGAACCTGCCGCCGACGAGCGCAGCAACACGCGGCTTCAGGACGAATTCGGCGCCAATACCCTCCCGGTCCAGGGCCCAGCGAAAGCACCTGATGTTCGGCGTCCTGGCGCTGTCCGCTGATCACTTGATCCCATCAAGGCAATGAATTCCCTGCGTTCCAGCTCCGGCGACTATGCATCCGATGATGCAGGAGGGGGTTCCCATCGAGCAATCAAGACGATGCGATCAGCTTGACCGCTCGGCGACCGAGAGCTCGATGGCGAGAAGAATCACTCTCGGAGGGTGAATCCTGCGGCCCAGCAACTCGCCCTGGGGAGTTTTGCCAGCGGCTCACTTATGCTGTATTATCTTTATGATTAAACAACAAAATCACTCCTGATTTACCATGGAAGAGGTGTCTTAGTGCTGGAAGTCTTTTTTACTGTAGATGTTGAAATCTGGTGCGACGGATGGGTCAACATCGACCAGAAATTTCCTGGAGCATACCGAAAGTATATCCTCGGACCAACACCTGATGGTGATTTCGGCCTGCCCTATCAACTGAGAGTTCTCAAAGATCATGGTCTTCTAGGTACCTTCTTTGTCGAACCACTTTTCTCGACGCGATTTGGGAAACAACCCCTTGAAGAGATTGTTGGTCTCATTAAGGAAAATGGACAGGAAGTTCAGTTGCATTTGCACTCTGAGTGGGTTGATGAATCGTTAGAGCCACTTATTCCTGATTCGACACGGAAACGCCAATTTCTCTTTCAGTACTCTTTGGAAGAACAGAAGCGCCTGATCGAAGCAGGAATTTCACTGCTTACCAGCGCCGGCGCAACTGAAGTCAACGCATTTCGTGCAGGAAGTTTTGGCTTCAACCTGGATACTCTGCGTGCCTTGGCAGCCAATGGGATCAGCTTTGACAGCAGCTACAACGCAACCCTTTTTGGTCCAACCAGTGGTTTGATGCCGAATCGCATAGTCATCGAACCAATAGAGTATGAGGGCGTCTTCGAATATCCGATGACGGTTTTCAAGGACGGCATCGGGTCATTACGCCATGCTCAGCTTACAGCTTGTTCATATAGCGAAATCGAACATCTACTTTTCCAGGCATTGGAGGAACAACGCAATGCTTTCGTTATTCTTTTTCACAATTTCGAACTACTTTCTCCGTCCAAGACAAGGCCAGATAGAATTGTGATCGATCGATTCATGAAGTTATGCAAATTTCTTGAAAAGAACCGAGACTCCTTCTGTGTCAAAGGCTTCCGAGAACTTCATCCAACAGTCGTGCCAGCTCACACGATTCCTCTGAAAGTAGATTTTTGGCGGACTGCAAACAGACTGGTTGAACAAGTTTATCGCAGGAGGCTTACATGACTGCGTGGAGTGTCCGGGAAGTACCGCTAAAATATCAATTGAGTGACTGGAGTCTTTTTAGCATTTCACTGTCGCTTCAGTGCAGATCAGTTTCCCTTTTCGGTGAATCGCCGGTCAGCACACCTGAACCCCCTTCCCTTGACGAGCTGGCCGAGGGAAGCCAGGGTTTCATGGTACGAGCACTCCCAATTGTCGATGAGCTTCCCCAGATCAGTGAGCGCAATGGATATATCTGCTACATTCCTCTGCAATATGAGCACTGCTATATCGACCTGACGCTGACTTTTGACGATTATCAGAAGAAGTTTTCTTCGAAGACACGCTCAACAATCAACCGAAAAATCAAGAAATATGCTGAACATTGTGGTGGCAAGATCCATTGGAAAACGTTCAAGGAACCTGAACAGATTCGAGAATTCTTTGATCTGGCACGTCAAGTTTCAAAACTGACGTATCAAGAGCGCCTCCTGGATGCCGGCATTCCTGAATCTGAAAGTTATGTTCGCCAGGCAGAATCGCTTGCTGCAGAAAATCGTGTACGTGCATTCATACTTTTCGATGGTGATCGGCCAATCTCCTATCTTTATTGCCCAGTTGAGCAGGGAGTGCTTATCTACGCCTACCTGGGGTACGACCCGGAGTATATGAAGCTCTCGGTTGGCATTGTACTCCAGTGGCTGGCGCTCGAAGTGCTCTTCGCTGACAACTGCTTCAAAGCGTTTGATTTTACTGAAGGGCAATCAGATCACAAGAGACTCTTCGCTACCCACCATACTAGGCGTGCCAATGTCATTCTCGTCAAGGCTTCATTGCATAACAGAGTCATTATATACTCTCATTTTTTTATGAATCAATTCTCCCATTGGCTTGGTGCAACACTAAACAAGCTGGGTCTTCGAGCGAAGATCAGAAAATTAATCCGATTCAGGTTATAAGCGGGGGTATAACATGTTTAATCCAGCCAAGGAACTTGCAAAAAACATCGCTCGAATAATATTCGGAGAGTATTCGATCTATTACATTTACGGCAGCCCTGACAACTCTCACAATACTTCTCAAATCGAGTTGAAGTCAGGCCACAGCGTTCAAGTGGTCGACCTCGATACAGTCAAATCCAGCGCCGACCCATTGATTCGCGATCAGGTCAATTATCTTGGTTCCGAGGCGCTTGCTTACGCTTGCTATGTTGAGGACCGTATTGCAGGGCTTTGCATCTATTGGTTTGGAGAGCGCTACCAGAAGCGCAACTTCTGGCCACTCAAAGAAGGGGAAGCAAAACTTGTACAAATCGTTACCGTTCCTCAACTTCGTGGCGGCGGAATCGCGATGGAGCTGATCACCCGATCAAACATGGACATGTTGAAAAAGGGCTTCAGCAGGATGTATGCACGTATCTGGCATTCTAACGCACCATCTTTGCGCGCTTTCCAGCGGGCAGGCTGGACGCGACGCGCACTCTTGATCGAAATGAATCCATTACGGCTTGGAAAGCCTATACGACTACGCCACGATCTCAAATCATGAAATCCTGTTCCAAAGATAAGCGTAGTGTCGCGCCGCTTTCCGCTCTGGCAAATCCCTCGACGCTTTCGATCTCGCCCGCCTGCCCAACCTCAACCGCGCTTTGATCGATGAACTCGCCACCGGTTGCTATATCGCCGAGAAGGTCCCCGTGCGTATTGCCGGCTCTTGCGGCACCGGCAAGAGCCATCTCGCCGAGGGCCTCGGCCATTGTGCCGTCCGTCAGGGCGTCGATACCCAATGCTCTCAACCTGTCACGCAATTCGCATAAGTTGCGAGCAGTCACCCGAGAAGCCGCTTGCGCGCGAGGCCAGCCCAAGGCAGAGTACGCATCCACTTGGTACGTAGGTAAAGTCTTATATGCCGCGACCTTTATGTCGACGTCGTTGACTGCTTTTCCAGGTTGTCGGTGAGCACCAGATGCTCTTCGAGCACCTCGACAAACTGCGCGACCACGACATTCGGGTGCTCGATCGCGATTACCCCGCGTAGTGGTCCTTCGCCGCCTTGACGCAACGAGGGCGCGACTTCTGCATGCGCGCAGACAGTCTCAATTTCGCCGCTATCCGAAGCTTCCGCCGATCCGGACTTGCCGAGCAGATGGTGACCCTGCCCGCCCCCGCCAAAAAGGATGCGCTCGATTATGAAATCGCCGCAACGGCCTGCCAAGTACGCCTGATCCGCCAAGTGTGCGGCCAAAAGCTTCGTGTCCTGGTGACCTCGCTCCTGGCTCTCGACGCCTCCCCTGCTCACCAACTCGGCGCGCTCTACCACTCCCGCTGGAGATTTGAGGAAGCATTCCGCCGGATCAAGCACCGTCTCGCCCTGGAGCACCTGTCGGGCACGTCCTGGCTCGCCGCTCAACAGGACTTCGGCGCCAGAATCCTCGGCGACAAGCTCAACGCTCTGGCCGTCCATGCCACCAGCGACACCCTTGATCCCAACACCCGCCAGCCCTACTTCATCAACCGCGGCGACACCTTCTCGCGCATCAGGCGCACCCTCGGCCGCTGGCTTCTCCACGGCCTCGATGCCCTCGACAATGTCGCCTCCGTCTTCAGCCAACTCGTCAAGAATGTTGTCCAGATCAGGCCAAACCGATCATCCCCAGGAAAGTCCACCAAAAAGCCACATCTAGCAGAGGCTTACAAAGGGTCGGTATGACATCGTTTTGGCAGCTTGAGAGCATTGCCTGCGCCCGGCCTGGAACCCCTGGCTGCGCAGGAGATTGCGCCACATGCGCGCACCGGCAAAGGAGTGCTCAAGATGCAACTCGCCGATGCTATGCATCAGCGCCAGCGCCCCATGCTCCGGCGAAACTTTGCTGGCGTGCAGTAGGCGCTTGAACGCGTCCGCCGGAGGAGCGCGCCCTGATACGGAACGGGGAGCTTGTGCTTGCGGTCGAGCATCGTCCTGCGGGAAGCCTGTCCACCTTGGTTGAGCCCCTGTTCTGGAAAATCGTTCTCCAGCGTCAGCATCCCGATCTTGGCGGGCGGTTTGGTCCGGTCCGGATCAGCGCTCGCCGGATGGCTCGCGTCGCCAAGAGCCTGAACCGCACGTTCCGTCAGTTGCCGCTTCCAGTCCGTGATCTGGTTCGGGCGGACGTCGTACTGCTGCACGACATCGACTGCTGCGCCAACTCCGCCAACGTCTTGTCGCTCTTCAGCGCCACCAGCGCCACCTGCCCATTGAATCGCCGCGTGTCGTTCTACCTCGTCTGTCTCACCATGCCATGCTCTCGCTCGTGTTGGAGCTGCTTCCGAAGCGATTCGATGGGGCAAGACGACCACTTGTCATCCTGCTATGCGAATCTCCGAGGCCACCACTGCTGCCAGCGGTGGCTCACTTGCCGAGTCCCTTGCGCGTGTCGCCGGCGATTACCAGAACGATTTTCTCGGCGTCGATGTGGCGGCAAAAGGCTTCGCTGACCTGCTCCGGGCGAAGCGCAGCGATGCGGATCTCGAAGTCGTGCGCAAACTGCCAGTCGCGCTCCAGGTCGAGGTAGCTTAGCCAGCGCGCGGCAACTGCGTTGTCCTGCGAACGGGCAATCGCGTTCGATTCGAGGATGCCGCGTTTGGCTTCCGCCACCTCCTCCCGCGTGAAACCGTCGCGACAGGCGCGCAGCAGTTCTTCGCGGAAAGCTTTTTCGGCCAGCGCTGCGTTCTGCGGTGCGACCATGGCAGAGAAGCTCCAGGTGGAGAGCGCCTGGCGGCTGCCGAGCAGAAGTTGCGAATCGGTGCTGTAACTGATGCCCTCCTTCTGCCGCAGGCGGTCGACCAGCCGATTCGACAGGGCCGAACTGCCGCCGAAGATGTAGTTGGCAACGTAGAGCGCCGGCGCATCGGGGTCGGCGTCGCGCAGCGCGAGGTCGAGCCGCGCCCGGAGAACGGCGCTTTCCTTGTCGGTGGTGTCGATTACCAGCCGCTGCGGCGCGACGCTGCGAAACTCTCGTTCGACGCGCGCGTAGGGCGACGGCGAACCGTAGGTCGCGTACAGCGAGCGCAACTCGTCCTCGACCGGCGCAACCGCGAAATCGCCGACGATGGCCATTTCGCCGCGCGCCGTGCCGATCAACTCACGGTGATAAGCCAGCACATCGGCGAGCGTCGTCCGCTGCACTTCTTCGATGCGCTCGGCAAGCCGCGCGTGGTAGCGCGGGTCGCCACGCGGATAGGTGTTGAAGTGCGCATTGAGCTGGTCGCGCGAGAGCTCCTCGGGATTGTCGATCTGCCCCTGCAACGAGGTCAGATACTCGCGCTTCAGGCGTTCGAATTCAGCCGGCGGGAAACTCGCTTCGTGCATGAGTTCGAAAACCAGACGCAACGCTTCCGGCAGCTTGTCGCGCGTCGTTTCGAAGCGCGTCAGGCTGCCGCGAACCTTCAGACGGGTCAACGCATCGGCAATCTGCTGGCGCGTCAAGCGGTTCGTTCCGCGCCCCAGCATGGCGATCGCCAGCGCCCCGGTCAGATTGCGCTGGCGCAGCGTCTCCTCGTTCCCCCAGCGAAAGCGCATGGCGACATTGACGATCTGACCGCGGTTCTTCTTGGGCAACAGGGCGACCTTCAGATCGCCGTAACGGCGACGCAAGGTGCGCTGGTTCAGGTTCTCGGGCGAGGGCTCGAAAATCTCGCCGGCGTCGATTTCCTGCGGCGGCCGGAAATCGGCCAGCAACTCGGCTGCGCTCGGTGCGACCGGAACGATCGCCCGCAGCGGCTCGTCCTCCGGAATGAAGGAACCCATCACCCGGTTGTCGCGCAGGAAGTATTTGCCCGCCGCAATATCGACCTGCTCCGGCGTGATCCGCTCGAGCTGCTCGCGGGCAAGGAAGAACAGGCGCCAGTCGCCCAACGCGATGTACTCGGAGAGCGTCACGGCAAAGGTCTCGGGATCGGCGAGCGCCCTTTCGTAGCTCGTGCGCGACTGTTCGACGACTCGTTCGAGTTCGCTCGTCGCCGTCGCCGTGCGCGCGAAGCCGCCCTCGATGACCTCGATCATCCGCTCGCGCGCACGTTCGAGCGAATCGCCCTTGTTGAGCACCGCGCCGAAGACGACGAAGCCGGGGTCGCGCGTTTCGACCGGATAGGCATAGACCTGCGTCGCCAGGCCGCTCAGCACGAGCGCCTGATAGAGGCGACCGTTCGGCGTGTCGCCGAGGATCTCGCTAGCCATCGCCAGCGCGTCGGCGTCGGGGTGCAAACTGGCCGGCGTGCGGTAGGCAAGGGTCAGCAACTGGACTTCGCCCTTGCGCCGGACGACAAACTGACGCTCGCCGTCGGCCGTCGGTTCGCTCGTCCACGCCGCCGGAAGCTTGCGTGCCGGCTTGGCCATCCTGCCAAACGAGGCGACGATCCAGTCGAGCGTGCGCTGCTCGTCGATCTTGCCGGCGACGACGAGGACGGCGTTGTCGGGCTGGTAGAACTTGCGATAGAACGCCTGCAGGTTTTCGATCCTGACCTGCTCGATGTCGCTGCGCGCGCCGATCGTGCTCTTGCCGTAGTTGTGCCAGTCGAAGAGCAGCGCCTGCATGCGCTTGAACATGACGCTCGCCGGTTCATTCTCGCCCATCTCGAATTCGTTGCGCACGACGCTCATTTCAGTATCGAGGTCGCCCCGCGCGATGAACGAGTTGAGCATCGCGTCCGCCTGCCAGGCCAGCGCCCAGCGCAGGTTGTCGTCCTTGGCCGGAAAAGTAAGGTAGTAGTTCGTCCGGTCGAACCAGGTCGTACCGTTGATTTCGAAGCCGCGCGCGCGAAACTCGCGCGTCGGATCGGGAAAGTTCTTCGATCCTTTGAAGATCATGTGTTCGAGCAGGTGCGCCATGCCCGTTTCGCCGTAGTTCTCGTGGCGCGAGCCGACCAGGTAGGTGAGATTGACCGTCACCGTCGGTTTTCCGCCATCGGCAAAGAGGATGAAGCGGAAACCGTTGTTCAGCCGGTATTCGCTGATGCCTTCGACGGTCGCCACGCGCTCGACACCGGACGGGAGCTTGAGCGCTGCCGCCGGGCGCGCCTGCGCGTTGAATGCCAGGCTGGCGAAGGCCAGCCAGACCATCGCACGCGCGAGGACATTCCACAACTGATTCATGACGCTTGCCTCCTTGCACGAGATCGATCCACACGCCCGTACTGCCATCGCCGCGGCGCCCGCGCGGGCGGCCTGACGAGCTGCCGATTATAGGCTGCCCGGCGCTGGGCAGCACACCGCGGGCGGCCACCGCGCGGCTTTCCGACGCCCGGCACGACGCACCGCTGGGCACCGGCGCTGACTGCGGCAATCGCCGGAAATGACAGATTTAGCGATATCATTGTTCGTCCGCCGCTGACTGAAGGTATTCTGGCTACAATTGGCGCAGGCGGATTTGCCCTTTGCGAGGTCGGCAGCGGGCGCGCTAAGCAGGGGGAACAGATGTTTCTGATTGTCGGGTATGTGATCATTCTGGCCGCAGCGCTCGGAACGTACGCGGTGCATGGCAGTCTGGCTGCGTTGTGGGTGCCGCTCGAGTACATTGCCATCGTCGGCCTGACCATCGGCGGTTTTGTCGCCGCCAACGACATCAAGGTGATCAAGGCCACGGTCGGCGCGCTGCCCGGAATCTTCAAGGGGTCGAAATTCACCCGGGCGTTGTACATCGACCTGCTGGCGATGCTCTTCGAAGTGCTCGCCAAGGTCCGCAAGGAGGGCCTGATGTCGATCGAGAACGACGTCGAGAACCCGCACGACAGCCCGATTTTCAGCAAGTACCCGAGCATCGCCAGCGATCATCACGTCATGGAATTCGTCACCGATTACCTGCGTATGATGGTCGGCGGCAACCTGAATGCGATCGAAATCGAGAACCTGATGGATATCGAAATCGAAACTCATCATCATGAGGTCGAAACGCCGGGCCACGTGATGGCCAAGGTGGGCGACGCCGTGCCGGCCTTCGGTATCGTCGTCGCCGTGATGGGCGTGGTCAACGTGATGGGCTCGGTTGGCCAGCCGCCGGCGGTGCTCGGCAAGATGATCGGCGGCGCGCTCGTCGGCACCTTCCTCGGCATCCTGATTTCCTACGGTTTCGTCGCGCCGATTGCCAGCCTGCTGGAACAGAAGGCGCAGGAGGGCTCGAAGATCTATCAGGTAATCAAGGTCGTCCTGCTCGCTTCGATGTCGGGCTATGCACCCCAGGTGGCCGTCGAGTTTGGCCGCAAGACGCTGGTGTCCGACGTCCGCCCGACCTTCCGCGAACTCGAGGAAGAACTGAAGAGCCGCAAGGGTAAATGACCTCGAGCATGGCCGGCCCCAGGCAGGAAATTGAATGAACGACGACGTCCGCCCGATCATCATCAAGCGCGTCAAGAAGGTCGCCGGCGGCCACCATGGGGGCGCCTGGAAGATTGCCTACGCGGACTTCGTGACGGCCATGATGGCCTTTTTCCTGTTGATGTGGCTGCTCGGCTCGACCGCCAGCGGCGACCTCAAGGGCATCGCCGAGTTCTTTCAGAACCCGCTCAAGATCGCCGCGCAGGGAGGTTCGGGAACCGGCGACAGTTCGAGCGTTCTCAAGGGAGGAGGCAAGGATCTGACGCGCAGTGCCGGGCAGGTCAAGGCGGGGGACATCGACGCGAAAAGCAGGCAACTGACGGTCAAGGAAACGAACGCCGAATCGGCGCGCAAGGTCTTCGAGCAACAGGAGCGCCTGATGCTCGGCGAGTTGAAGGAAAGCATCGAGAAGCTGATCGAAAGCAATCCGGCACTCAAGCAGTTCAAGAGCCAGTTGCTGCTCGACATCACCAGCGAGGGATTGCGTATCCAGATCGTCGATGAGCAGAATCGACCGATGTTCGACACCAGCAGCGCCGAAGTCAAGCCCTATACCAAGGTGATTCTGCGCGAAATCGGCAAGGTGCTCAACGCCGTACCCAGCCGGATCAGCCTGGCCGGACATACCGATGCGGCGCAGTTTGGTGGCGGCGAAAAAGGCTTTTCGAACTGGGAGCTGTCGGCTAATCGCGCGAACGCCTCGCGGCGCGAGTTGATCGCCGGCGGGATGGACGAACACAAAGTACTGCGCGTCGTCGGCCTGGCCTCGACGGTGCTGCTCGACAAGAACGATCCGCTCAGTTCGGTCAACCGGCGAATCAGCATCGTCGTCCTGAACAAGCGGACCGAGGAATCCTTACTGCTGGAAGACGGTCGCGTCGATGCGGTCGAAGTGGGCAGTCAGGGTGTAGAAGCGGAAGCACTGAGCTCGCCCGCGAACGCTGCAGGAAAATGAAGCGCAAGATCTGAATTCACTTTGTCAGCGCAACCGAAGAGGAGACGAGAATGAGTAGCGAAACAAGCGAAGAAGACAAAGGCGTCGCCGCCGCCCTGATCCAGCGTCTGGAGCTGGAGCGCATACCGCGCGCCCTCGATCTGAAGGAGAAGGTGGACGCGGGGGGACGTCTGGACGATATGGACATCGCTTTTCTCGAGCGCGTCTTCGCCGACATGGAAGACGTCAAGCAACTCGTCGCGCGCAACCCGGAGTACCACCAGCTCGCGGCCAACGTGGTCGGCCTCTACGAAGAGATCACCGCCCGCGCGCTGGAAAACGAAAAGTCGGCGTAGCGCAATCGCCCGGCACGCCGGGCTTTGTTTTGGAGGAGCTGGGCATGGATTTCAATCTCGAAGAATGCTCGCAGAAATCGCCGCGTGGATTGTTGTTTCAGGCGCGCGTGAGCGAACTGCGGCCAACGCAAAGTGGTGTCGGACTGGACGAGGTCCATGCCAAAGCCGAAGCGATGAGCCGCAAGAACAAGGACGACCTGAGCGCCTTCCTGCTCATCCGACCGGTCCCGGTGGTGATCGGCAACGGCGGCCATCTGTACCTGACCGACCATCATCATCTGGCACGCGCCGTTTGGGAAGTGGCGCAGAACAAGAATGAAGCCGGCCTCGACGAAAGCAACGCGCGCGTCGTCGTCGAGGTGATCAACAACTGGAGCGTGCTCAAGGACGCCCACTTCTGGAAGGCGATGCACGACAATCGCTGGGTCTATCTCTTTGACGCGATGGGCGGCGGACCACTTCAACCGGCCGCTCTGCCGAAGCACGTCAAGGATTTGCGCAACGATCCCTATCGCGGCCTCGCCTGGTACGTGCGCTCGCACTTCGGCTACGCCAAGATGCCGGCTGATTTTGCCGAGTTTCAGTGGGCGCAGTTCTTCCGCACGCGAATGATTCTCGACAACCGCCTGCTCAGCAACCAGATCGAGGACGTCGACATCCTGCTGTCGCGCATGAAGGCCGAGGAACGCCAGGCACTGATCGAGGAGGCGATCAGCCTGGCGCGTTCGGACGAGGCGGCCGGACTACCCGGCTACTCCGGCCGCCGTTAGATCGCGCTCGCCGGCCGGCTTGTCCTTCCGAGGCCCTTCACAGGTCCTTCAGATCTACCCTGCCCGGCCGCCGCTTCGCTGCCGCTGATGCCGAATACTTCCTGCCGCAGGCGGAAAAGTTCGTCGCGCGCCCGGGCGGCTTTCTCGAACTCCAGGTTCCTGGCGAATTCGCGCATTTCCTTTTCCAGGCGTTTCAGTTCGCGCGCAAGCTCCTTCTCGTTCATCACCGCGTAGTTGGCCGGCGTCTGTGCGAGCTGGACGACGCCGGAGGTGCGCGCGTTGTCGTAGTAGCCGTCGATGATGTCGGTGATCCGCTTGTTGACACCGGTGGGAACGATCGCGTGCGTTTCGTTGAAAGCCATCTGTTTCGCGCGCCGCCGCTCGGTCTCGTCGATCGCCCGCCGCAGGGAACCGGTCAGACGATCGGCATAGAGGATCGCGGTGCCGTTCAGGTGGCGCGCGGCGCGGCCTATCGTCTGAATCAGCGAGCGCTCGGAGCGCAGGAAGCCTTCCTTGTCGGCATCGAGAATGGCCACCAGTGAAACCTCGGGAATGTCGAGCCCTTCGCGCAGCAGGTTGATCCCGACCAGTACGTCGAACTTGCCGAGACGCAGGTCGCGGATGATCTCGACGCGCTCGACGGTGTCGATGTCGGAGTGCAGGTAGCGTACGCGCACTTCGTTCTCGCCGAGATACTCGGCCAGTTCCTCGGCCATCCTCTTGGTCAATGTGGTCACCAGCACGCGTTCGCCGCGCGCAATGCGCAGCCTGATCTCGGAGAACAGATCGTCCACCTGCGTCGACGCCGGGCGAACGATCAGGACCGGGTCGATCAGCCCGGTCGGCCGCACGACCTGCTCGACGACCTGTCCCTGATGCTCAGCCTCGTAGTCGGCTGGCGTTGCCGAAACAAAGATCGTCTGCCGCATCAGCGCTTCGAACTCGGCGAACCGCAACGGTCGATTGTCGAGCGCCGAGGGCAAGCGAAAACCATAATTGACCAGATTCTCCTTGCGTGAGCGATCCCCCTTGTACATGCCGCCAAGCTGCGGAACCGAAACATGCGATTCGTCGATGAACATCAGCGCATCAGCCGGCAGGTAGTCGATCAGCGTCGGCGGCGGTTCGCCCGGCTGCCGCCCGGAAAGGTGCCGCGAGTAGTTTTCGATCCCTTTGCAGAATCCGAGCTGGTCGAGCATTTCGAGGTCGAAACGCGTCCGCTGCTCGAGCCGCTGCGCTTCGACCAGCTTGCCTTCCTGCTGGAACTGCACGAGGCGCTCGCCAAGTTCGCGTTTGATCGCCTCGATCGCGCGCAGAACGGTCGGCCGCGGCGTGACGTAGTGCGACGATGGAAAGACGGTGAAGCGGAGAAGGCGCTGATGCAGATGCCCGGTGAGTGGATCGAAGAACTGCAGCCCTTCGATCTCGTCGTCGAAGAGCGTGATGCGAATCGCCTGCTCGGCGTGCTCGGCCGGAAAGACGTCGATCACATCGCCGCGCACGCGAAACCGGCCACGCTGCAGGTCCGCCTCGTTGCGTTCGTACTGCATCTCGACCAGACGCTTGATCAGATCGCGCTGGGAAACGCGGTCGCCAACGCGCATGGTCAGGACCATCTTGTGGTACTCATCGCGATCGCCGATGCCGTAGATGCACGAGACCGTCGCGACGATCACGCAGTCGCGCCGTTCGAGCAGGCTTTTCGTCGCCGAAAGCCGCATCTGCTCGATATGCTCGTTGATCGATGAGTCTTTCTCGATGTAGAGGTCGCGTGCCGGAACATAGGCTTCCGGCTGGTAGTAGTCGTAATAGGAAACGAAGTACTCGACCGCGTTCTCCGGAAAGAACTCGCGAAACTCGGCATAGAGCTGCGCGGCGAGCGTCTTGTTTGGCGCCAGAACGAGCGCTGGCCGGCCGCTGCGGGCAATGACATTGGCCATCGTGTAGGTCTTGCCCGACCCGGTCACGCCGAGCAAGGTCTGGTAGGCCAGCCCGTCGGCCAGCCCGGCGCAGAGCTGGGCAATCGCCTCGGGCTGGTCGCCGGCCGGCAGAAAGGGTTGATACAGGCGAAAAGGGCTCGCCTCGAAGCTGAGGAAGCCGGGCTGTCCGGCGGCATGCGGGGGATCTGACATGCTAGAATTCTACGTTTTTTTCGCCTGCCGTCGCCAACTGCCTTGCGCGGCCAGCACGGTCCCTGGTCAGCCGGGCCCGGCCCGGTTGCCCGCTGCTTCCGGCGCAAGGCAGGTGCAGCGGCTTGTCCGCCGTCACGCGCGCGACCGGCGACCCACTGCGATTCGCCTGCCCCCGTTAAGGAAACAGCCATGACTAGCTCGTTCTTTGCCGCCGTGGAGATGGCTCCACGCGACCCCATCCTCGGCCTGACCGAGGCCTTCACTGCCGATGCCCGCCCGAACAAGGTGAACCTCGGCGTCGGCGTCTATCTCGACGACAACGGCAAGGTTCCCCTGCTCTCAGCCGTGCGGCGGGCCGAAAAGGCTCGTCTGGAGTCCTTGCCGCCACGTTCCTACCAGCCGATCGATGGTCCTGCCGCCTTCAGCCAGACGGTTCAGCGCCTGCTTTTCGGCGAAGGCTCGCCGCTGCTCGCCGCCGGTCGCGTGCTGACCTGCGAGGCGCTCGGCGGAACCGGCGCGCTCAA